>DATLIG010000179.1:0-32593 GCA_035539555.1 Nocardioides sp.
GCCGGGTCCGCGCTCGCCCGGCTGGCCGGTCCCGCCCACGGCGAGGACGCCGGCGACGTCGCGACCGCTCTCCGGTCGGCGGCCGCGCGCGAGATGCTCGACGTCGACTTCGTCGTCCGCGGACCCCGCACGCACCTGCCGGAGGCGGTCCGCGAGGCGATGGTGGGCGCCACGATCGAGGCGTTGCGCAACGTGTCGCGCCACAGTGGGCAGCGGCACGCCACCGTGACGGTGGTACGACGACCGACCGCCCTCCGGATCCGGGTGGAGGACCGTGGGGCCGGGTTCGCCGGGACCCCCGGGGTCGGCATCCGGGTCGCCATCGTCGGGCGGTTGGAGTCGATCGGCGGCACCGCCCGGATCACCGGCACCCCGGGCGCCGGCACCGTCGTCGATCTCGTCTGGCGCGGCCGGATGGTGAGCCGGCTGCTGGGCATGGCGCCCGAGCACGACCGGCTGATCCGCGCGGCCGTGATCGATCCCGGCCGGGTCGCCCTCCGCGCCTGCGCGATCCTGGCGGCCGGCTACCTCGCGACCGCGGCCCTGCTCACCATCGACACCCCCGCCCAGCCGTGGTCCTACGGTGGCGCCGCGGTGATCGCCTCCGTGGTGCTGCTGCTGACCCAGGCGATCAGCCGCGGCCCGTTGCACCCGGCGACGTTGCTGCTCGTGGGCGGCGTGCCTGCCTTCGTGCTGCTGGTGGCGCTGCCGAGCGTGTCCGCCGAGGGCCTCGGCGGGGCGGAGTCGTGGCTGATCGAGTTCAGCGCGCTGCCCGCCCTCGCGACCGCATGGGTCATCTCGGTGCGGATGGTGCTGCTCCTGCTGGTGCCGAACGGGGTGGTGATCACCCTCGTCGCGCTCGACATGGGCGCCCCCGCCATCGACCTGCCGCACATCCTGTTCGTGCAGCCCCTCAACGCCCTCTTCGTCGCGGTCATCGTCGCCGTCTGCCGGCGGGCCGGGCGGGTGCTGACCGAGCCGGGCGCGAGCCAGTCCAGCGCGTGGGCGCGCGCGGTGCGGGTCGCGCTCGGGCCGACCCTGCGCCCGGTGGTGGCGGCGCTGCGCAGCGTCGGCGACGACACCGCCGCGCCGGGCCCCGAGCCGGGCCTGCTGGCCCAGGCCGTCCGGGACTGCCTCTACCTGCCCGGTCCCGAGCACGAGGCGCTGCGGGCCGAGCTGGACGCGCTGCGGCGTACCGGTGCGCAGGTCGACACGATCCTGCCCGAGCCACCGCCGGCGACCCGGACCCTGGCCGCCGCCCTGGGAGCGGTACGACGGATCGGGCCCAGCCACGTGACGGTCTCCGGCAACGCCGACGAGGCCACCGTGGTGATCGTGCCGGGGCCGCTGCCCGCGGTCGTCGAGCGTCTCCCCCGTCAGCTGCCCGTGGCGTGGCAGGTCGACGCCGATCCGGAGGCCTGCGTGATCACGGGGCCGCCGGACCTGGCGACGCTCATTCGTCGAGGTGACCGTCAGCCCGCGCCCGGCTGATCAGCCCGTGCACGTTGCCGATGTCGACGCCGCCCTCGCGGTAGGCCCGCGCGGCCCGGGAGAGGTGCTCGCGGACGGTGACCTCGCTGATGCCGAGCTGGCGGGCGACGAGGCGGTAGGGCAGGCCGGTGCTGACCGCGCGCAGGATCTCGATCTGCCGCTCGGACAGGCGGGTCGCCAGTGACGCGTCGGTGAGGAGCGCGGCGGCGACCTGACCGGAGCAGGCGAGCTCGCCGGCGAGGGCGTCGCGGATCGACTGGGCGATCCGCTCCGCGGGGTCGACCTTGAGGACCAGGCCGGCGGCGCCCGCGGCGATCGCGCGGCGTACCGGGACCGGCTTCTCCTCGGCGGTGAACAGCAGGACCACGATGCCGAGCGCCGTCAGCCGGGCCACGGCCTCCTCCGCCGGCGGCTGCTCGGGCATGTGCAGGTCGAGCAGCACCACGTCGAGCCCCTCGGGCGCGGCCTCCAGCAGGGCGTCGACCGAGTCCGCGATCGCGACCAGGTGGAGGTCGGGCGCCGTCTGGGTGAGGGCAGCACCGACCCCGGCAAGCACCACTGGGTGGTTGTCGATCGCGCCGACCCTGATGAACGGCCCCATGGGGACAGTATGGGGACGTTCCGGGGCGGATCCGGGCGGAATTCCCAGATCCGTCAACGAGCCGGCCGGGACGCGTCAGACCCCGGCGGGCACCTTCTGCGGCTCGGCCGCCGGGTCGTCGTACTCCTCGCGGAATCCGTGGCGCTCCCACCACCGCGCCATCGGGGCGGGCGCCCACCAGTTCCAGCGGCCCAGCAGCTTCATCGTCGCGGGCACGAGCAACGCGCGGACGACGGTGGCATCGACGAGGATCGCGACGAGCATCCCGAGGCCGAGCATCTTCATGAACACCACGCCACTGAGGCTGAACGCGCCGATCACGACGGCCAGCAGCAGCGCCGCACTGGTGATGATCCGGCCGGTCTTCTGGACGCCCGCCTGGACGGCACGGTCGTTGTCGCCGGTGGCGTCCCACTGCTCGCGGACCCGCGACAGCAGGAAGACCTCGTAGTCCATCGAGAGGCCGAAGAGCACGGCCAGCATCACGATCGGGTTGGTCAGGTCGAGGAAGCCCTGCGGCGTGAACCCGAGCAGGCCGGCCAGGTGGCCGTCGCTGAAGATCCAGGTGACGACACCGAAGGACGCCGTGATCGAGAAGGCGTTCATCAGCACCGCCTTGAGCGGCAGGACCACCGAGCCGAAGGCGAGGAACAGCAGCACCAACATCACGCTGACCACGATCAGGCCCATCAGCGGCAGGTGGTCGCCGACCGACTCGGCGAGGTCGACCGTGTCGGCGGTCAGGCCCCCGACCAGTGCCTCGGAGCCCTCCGGGCTGCCCACGGCACGCAGGTCGCGGACCACCTGTTGCGAGTCCTCGGACTGGCTGTTGCCCTTCCACGACGCCCGCAGCAGGGTGGTGTCGCCGTCGGTCTCGACCGGACGCACGTCGACGACGCCGTCGACCCGCTCCAGGTCCCGCGTGTACGACGCCAGGCCGGCCTCGTCCGCGCCGCTCACCAGCACGTTGGCGGTCGAGCGCTCCGGCCCGAACTCGTCGTTCAGCCGCTCCGCGGCCATGTGCGAGGGGGTGTCGTCGGGCAGGACGCGGTAGTCGACGCTGCCCCACTTCACGCCGAGGAACGGCGAGGCGACGACGAGCAGGACCGCGACGACGCCGACCGCCACGAGCACGGGGCGGCGCATGACCGCGGCGGCGAGCCGGGCCCAGGCGCCGTGCTCGGCCTCGACGGCCGCGCTGCGCCGCAGGAAGGGGATCCGGCCGGCATCGATGCGGGTGCCGAGCAGGGCCAGCGCCGCCGGGAGCACGGTGAGCGCGGCGACCATCGCGATCAGGACGGCCGCGATGCCGCCGTACCCGATGGACTTGAGGAAGGTCTGCGGGAAGACGAGCAGCGAGCTCATCGCCGCGGCGACCGTCAGCGCCGAGAACGCGACCGTGCGGCCGGCGGTCGCCATCGTCCGGACCAGCGCCTGGCGGGTGTCGTCCGGCGTGCGCGCGATCTCCTCGCGGAAGCGGGACACGACGAACAGGGCGTAGTCGATCGCGAGGCCGAGCCCGAGCAGCGTGATGATGTTGGGCGCGAAGATCGAGACGTCGACGAAGCCGTTGAGGCCGGCGATGGTCGCCCGGGCACCGAGGACAGCGACCGCGCCGACGAGCAGCGGCATCAGCGCCGCGACCACGCTGCGGAAGATGATCAGCGAGAGCAGCAGCACGATCGGCATCGAGACGATCTCGGCGCGCAGCAGGTCGGACTTCGTCTCCTCGTTGACGTCGCTGTAGACGGCGTAGGGACCGGCGAACGCGACGTCGAGCGAGCTCTCCTCCACCACCGGGCGCAGCTCGTCGTAGGAGTCGATGAAGTCGTTCTGGGTCTCCCCGGCCAGGGACACGTAGACGGCGGTCGCGTGCTCGTCCTTGCTCACCATCGCGGGGTCCTTGGCGTCGTACCAGGTGAGCACGGAGACGACGCTGTCCCGCGGGATCGCCTCGACGGTGCGCTCCACCGCCGCCTCGAAGTCGGCGTCGCCGACGGTCTCGTCGTCGCTGGAGAACAGGATGATCGCGTCGATCGAACGGTTGCCGAAGGTCTCCCGCTCGAGGGTCAGCTCGCGGGACGACTCGGTGCCGGGGTCGTCGAACCCGCCGGCGGAGAGCTTGTCCTCGAGGCCGATGCCGGCGATCGCGGCCGCCGCCGTGATGCCGAGCCCGACCAGCAGGACGACGAGCGCGCGTCGTACGACCAGGGCGCCCCATCGCTCGATCATGACGTCTCCTCCGGGTTCGGCCCGAGTGCGAGTGAAACTGCATCAGTTTCGTTAACGCCGTTAACCGTAAACGGTGTAAACTCCCCGCGTCAAGTGCTCTCCCCCACCACCCCGAGGAGCTCCGTGGGCCACCTGCGCGCACCCGTCACCCGTCGCGAGAAGCAGCGCGAGGCGACGTACGACGAGATCGTCGCCGTCGCCGCCCAGCTGCTCGCCGAGGGGGCCGACCTGTCCCTGCGCGCGGTCGCGGGACGGATGGGGATGACCGCGCCGGCGCTCTACCGCTACGTCGCGAACTACCAGCAGCTGGTCGACCTGGTGGCCTTCGAGCTGGACAAGGCGGCCACCGCGGAGTGGGCCACGGCGGCCGAACGGTTCCCCGAGGACGACCCGGCCGCGCGGCTCACCGTCGCCTGCGTGCGCTTCCGCAACTGGGCGCTGACCAAGCCCCGCGAGTTCGCGCTCGTGTTCGCGAACCCGATCGCGGAGGCCGACAGCCAGCGCCGTGAGCTGCTGACCGTCTCCACGTCCGGCCACTACTTCACCGACCTGCTCTGGCAGGTCTGGGACCAGCGGCGCTTCCCCTACCCCGCGCTCGACGAGCTCGACCCGGTCATCCGCGAGGCCGTGCTCGAGCCGCTCATCCCGGCCAAGGCCGAGCACATCCCGAGCGAGGACCGCGGCCTGCTGTGGATCTACATGCGCGCCTGGTCGGCCCTCTACGGCGTGGTCACGCTCGAGTCGACCGGGCACTGCGACCCGCGCGTCATCGCCTCCGGCCAGCTCTTCCGGGCCACGCTGCTCGACTGGTTCGGCCCGCTCGGGCTCAGCGAGGACCGCGAGCGGCTGCTCGCGATCATGGACGAGGAGCTCGCCCTCCGCTGACCCGGCCGGCCCGTTCGTCAGTTCAGCTTGGCCAGGTCGAAGATCTCGCTCGTGGCCGGCTTCTGGACCTCGAGCGGCTCGTCGAAGCGGCTGAAGACCATCGCGCCCTCGGCGGGCACGTCGAACCGCACGAAGTAGTGCGGGTCCTCGGCCGCGACGTAGGCCGTGCCGGGGTTGCCGTCGTCGGAGGTGAAGGTGATGGTGACGGTCTCCTTGCCGGAGACCTCCTGGGTGCCGGTCACCTTGGAGTCGTCGCCGGCGACGTCGTCGGAGTTCAGGTCGGACAGCAGCTCGTCGAGGTCGCACAGCTCGGCGAAGCCCTCGGGGTCCGAGGAGTCCGTGGTCCACTTGTCACCGATCAGGCCGGTGATGACCGACGCCTGCTCGCCGCCCTGGCTCTTCCAGAACGCGTCGTCGGCCTTGAAGTAGGAGACGCCCTCGACCGCGATGATCTCCATCGAGCCGACACCCTCGATCTGCATCGTGCCCTCGCAGTCACCGGTCCGGCTGACCGTGACGTCCATGAGGATCTTCTGGCCCTCGTCGTCGACGATGTTGCCGGCGAGGTGGACGGTCTCGAGGGCGTCCATCGCGCTCTCGACGTCCTCGCCGATCTGGTCGACGGGCGTGTCCTCGTACGACGAGTCGTTCTGGCTGGACTCGCTCGACCTGTCGTCGCCGGTGGAGTCGGAACCCTTGCTGTCGTCGTCGCCGCAGGCGGCGAGTCCGAGGGCGAGCAGGGGCAGCAGGGCGATCGAGAGTGCAGGGCGCATGGCGGAAACGGTAACCGTTGACGGGTCCGCCCGCGGGCATCAGGTCCAGAGGACCTCGCGCGCCCAGACGGGCACCAGGTCGCCGGCGCGCCCGTGCCGGGCCTCGTGGAAGAAGTGGGTGCCCTCGCTCGGCTCCAGGTTGAGCTCGAGGGTACGGGCGCCGTGGCGGCGCGCGTGCTGCACGAACCCGGCCGCGGGGTAGACCGCCCCCGACGTACCGATCGAGACGAAGAGGCTGGCGTCGGCCAGGGCGTCGGTGATGCGGTCCATCTCGTAGGGCACCTCGCCGAACCACACCACGTCCGGCCGCAGCTCGTGGACTCCGCAGCCCGGGCACGCGGGCTCGTCGAGCAGCGTGCCCGCCCACGGGGAGGCGACCCCGCAGGCCCGGCACAGCGCCTTGAGCAGCTCGCCGTGCATGTGCACGACCCGCTGGGACCCGGCGCGCTCATGCAGGTCGTCGATGTTCTGTGTGACGACGAGCAGCGCGTCGCCCATCGTCTCCTCGAGCTCGGCCAGCGCGCGGTGCGCCGGGTTCGGCTCGACCGTGGCGAGCGCGGCCCGCCGCTCGTCGTAGAAGCGCTGCACGGTCGCCCGGTCGCGCTCGAAGCCCTCCGGCGTCGCCACATCCTCGACCCGGTGGCCCTCCCAGAGACCGTCGGCGTCGCGGAACGTCGGCACCCCGCTCTCGGCGGAGATGCCGGCACCGGTCAGGACGACGATCTGGGGCACGTCCGGAGGCTACCCGCCGCACCCGTGACCCGGGTCACCCGTCCCACCCCCGTTCACTTGCCGGTTCGGCGGGTTGACTTGCCGGTTCGGCAGGTTGACTTGCCGGTTCGGCGCGTCGACTTGCCGGTCCGGCAGGTTGACTTGCCGGTCCGGCGGGTTGACTTGGCCGTTCGGGTGGAGCAAGTGGCAACTCGACGCGCCAAACCGGCAACTCGACGCGCCAAACCGGCAACTCGACGCGACAAACCGGCAAGTCGACCGTTCGAAGTGGCAAGTCAACGGGCTAGTGGAAGACGCGGCTGGTGACCGAGGCGGTGGCGACGAGGGTGCGGTCGGCGTCATGGACCGCGACCTCGGTGTGCGTGCCGCTGCGGGTGCGCTGCACGACCTTCGCGGTGGCGACCAGGTCGGAGCGGGCGACCGCGAGGTAGGCGACGTTCAGGTGCGTCGTAGCGCCGCCGGTCGCACCGTCGGCCACGGTGAGCCCGGACGCCGACGCCGACGCACCGGCGATGTCGACGAGGGTCGCGACGACGCCGCCGTGGAGTACGCCGGGCACGGTGGTCAGGTCGTCGCGGAACCGCAGTCCCAGGCGCACCTCGTCGACACCCGCGTCGAGGACGACGATCCCGACATGACGGGCGATCGGCGACGACGCGAGCACGCCGTCGATCCACTGGCGGGCGAGCGGGTCGAGCTGCTCGGACTCGTCGGACTGGTCGGGCTGGTCGGCGGTGACGGCGGACATGGGGCCTCCTCGGTCGTCGGTCGATGCTTCGAGCGTGGCCGACCGGGCGTCGTAGCGTCGATGACGTGGGAGGTCATGGCTGCGCCCGGCACGCACCTGGTGCGTGCCGGGCGCAGCACGTGGTGGGTCAGTCCTCGAGCAGGCCGGTGACCGTGCCGGCGGCGACGGTCCGGCCGCCCTCACGGACGGCGAAGCCGAGGCCGACCTCCATCGCGACCGGCTTGCCGAGCTCGACGGTCACCTCGACCGTGTCGCCCGGCAGCACCAGCTCGACGTCCCCCAGGTCGATCCCGCCCGACACGTCGGTCGTGCGGAAGTAGAACTGCGGGCGGTAGTCGGCGGCGAACGGCGTGTGCCGTCCGCCCTCGGCCGTGGACAGCGCGTGCAGGTTCGCGGTGAACCTGATGTGCGGCCGGACCGAGCCCGGTACGACGAGGACCTGCCCGCGTCGTACGTCCTCTCGGCGCACGCCGCGCAGCAGGATCGCGGCGTTGTCCCCGGCCTGGACCTCGTCCAGCGTCTTGCCGAACGTCTCCAGCCCGGTCGCGACGCTCGCCACCGTCGGGCCGAGGCCGACGACCTCGACCGGGTCGCCGACGCGGAGCGAGCCCCGCTCGACGGCACCCGTGACGACCGTGCCGCGACCGCTGATGGTGAGCACGTTCTCGATGGGCATCAGGAACGGCTCGCCGAGCTCGCGGTCGGGAACCGGCACGTAGTCGTCGACGGCCTGCAGCAGGTCGGTGATCGACCGGGTCCACCGCGGGTCGCCCTCGAGCGCCTTCAGGCCGGAGACCCGGACCACGGGCACCTCGTCGCCGGGGAAGCCGTACTCGTCGAGCAGCTCCCGGACCTCGAGCTCGACGAGGTCGAGCAGCTCCTCGTCCTCGACGGTGTCGGCCTTGTTGAGCGCGACGACGAGGTACGGCACACCGACCCGCCGCGCGAGGAGCACGTGCTCCCGCGTCTGCGGCATCGCACCGTCCTGCGCCGACACGACGAGGATCGCGGCGTCCACCTGGGCGGCGCCGGTGATCATGTTCTTGACGTAGTCGGCGTGGCCAGGCATGTCGACGTGGGCGTAGTGACGGGTCGCCGTCTCGTACTCCACGTGCGCGATGTTGATGGTGATCCCGCGCTGGACCTCCTCCGGCGCCCGGTCGATCCCGTCGAAGGCGACGAAGGTGTTCTGGGTCGGGTCGGCGTCCGCGAGCACCTTCGTGATCGCAGCGGTCAGCGTGGTCTTGCCGTGGTCGACGTGACCCATCGTCCCGATGTTGAGGTGCGGCTTCGTCCGCACGAACTGGCTCTTGGCCATGGCTTTGCTTCCTGTGAGTGATGCGCCGGCAGTACGACGTGGCGCGGCGGCATGCCAGGACCGCGCGCCCGGGACCGGGAGGGACGACCCTCCTCCTTCGGTCCCGCTGGGGCGGGAGGAGGGTCAGCGTCGCGCGCCGGCCAGCTTCACGTTCGCGGCGGCAGCGCACGGCGCAGCAGCCGACAGGGCGACTGTCGGGAGCGCGGTGCGGGCGGCGAACATGCGGATCACGGTAGGCAACAACGCCGGCGGGTGCCACTGGATTCCCGGGGCCGGAACGCCGACCGGCCGCACACCGATGACGGCGTGCGGCCGGTGGCCCAGGGGGATGGCTCAGTGGATCGTGTCGGTGGCGTTCTTGTTGGTGACCGCGGCGTCGAAGTTGTCGACGTCCACGTCGTCGCGGTGGGCCGCGTCGTGCTCGATGACGTCCTTCACGGCGAACTTGTCCTTGCCCTGGCCGCCGACGAGGTGGTCGTAGGCCGGGGAGGCCTCGTGCGACTCGAGGGTGTCGTCGCCGTACTGGCCCTCGAGCCAGTCAGAGCCCTCGTAGCCGTTGAGGTAGTCGTTGCCGTCGCCGCCGTACAGGTCGTCGGAGCCGTCGTTGACGTTGATGCCGGACCAGCTGTAGATCGTGTCGTTGCCCTCCTCACCGCGGAGGACGTCGTCGCCGGCGCCACCGTTGATGACGTCGTTCTCGGTGCCGCCCATGACGAAGTCGTTGCCCGACTCGCCCTCGATCCGGTCGAGCCCGCTGCCGGTGTAGATCTCGTCGTTGCCCGTGCCGCCGTACACGACGTCGGCGCCGGTGCCGGACAGGACCTCGTCGTCACCACCGAGGCCGTAGATCGTGTCGTTGCCCGAGGTGCCGATGATCTGGTCGGCACACGCCGTGCCGTAGGTGGTGACACCCGGCTTCGCGAAGACGAGGGTGGGCTCCGCCCCGCAAGCCTCGGCGTGGGCAGCGGTCGAGGTGGCGGCGAGGCCGACGAAGGCGGTGGCGCCGGCGAGGGCGAGCTTGGCGGCGAGCTGGATGCGGGTCGAGCTGGTCATGGCGGTGTCCTTGCGGGTGAGGTGGTCGGCGCCGGGCGGGTGCCGGGCTCGGGGGTAGGAGCGCCGGGCGGCGCCGACCTTGCAGGAAATCGCCGACCAATTCCTGGACGAGGTGGTCCGGAACGGACACTGCCGTCCGGCCGCGCACCCCCACAGTGCGCGGCCGGACGGCGGATCGGGTGGCCGACCCCTCCCGGGGGGCGGCTCAGAAGGGCTCGAGCGGGGAGACCGTCGCCGGAAGGACCTGCGTGGAGAGCCGCGACGTCGGCGTGACCACGACCTGGACCGGGATCTTGCCCGTGCGGATCTCACCGTCGGGTGCCTCGCACACCAGCCGGATGGTCGCGTCGGCGGTCTTCGTGACGAGCCCGCTCGCGCTGACGGCATGCTCGACCCAGGGCACGGCGAGGTCCGCACCGTCGGAGGCGACCCGCACGTCGTAGATCCCCCCGGCGCGGTCCTCCAGGACCCAGCAGGTCACGGCAACCGGGGCGTCGCTCTCGGTCTCGGCGTACACGGCGTAGCTGACCAGGTAGCTGCCGGCAGCGAGCGGGAGGGCGATCTCCGCCCTGGCCGCGCCGGCGAAGGTCGTGGTGAACACACGGCTCCGTGTGCGCAACGACGCGGCGTCGAGGCCGTCGAGCCGGTCGGCGTTGAGGTTGGCCACCTTGCCGCGTCCGTTGGTGGTGAACGGCGCACTGGCCGGCGACTTCACCCGGAGGCCCAGCACCGGACCGATCGTCGTCCGGGTCAGCGAGCTCTGCTTGCCTGCGCTGTTGCTGCCGCCCAGGAGGAACGGCTTCCCCGTTGCGGCGTGGGCGAGGGTGTTGCCTGCCAGGAGCAGGACGGTGACGGCACCGAGCACGGTCAGGGCGGTCTTGAGGTGTCGCATGGCTTCTCCTTGACGAGGTCGGTGGTGCGCCGGCATCCCGGCTCCACCTCGGGTACGACCCAGCCTGTTGGCGCCGCCGCTCCCGGGAACCCGGGAACACCCCTTGCAACAACCCCTGGAATTACGATGAGCGCGTGCCGCAGCAGGATGGGTCCGGGTTGCGCGAGCGCGCGGCCGAGCTCGGAGCACTCCGTGACGCCTTGGCGCGCTCGCAGCAGGGCTCGGGATCCGTCGTCCTCGTCTCCGGTGCCGCCGGGATCGGCAAGTCCGCCCTGCTCGCCGCGACCCGGGAGGCCGCGGCCGGCCACCGGGTCCTGTCCGCTCGGGCGAGCGAGCTCGAGTCGACCTTCCCGATGGGCCTGGTCCGCCAGCTGCTGGGCCAGGTGGTCCGGGACGCGAGCGAGGAGGACCGCAGCACGTGGTTCGAGGGCGCCGCCGCGCTCGCCGAGCCGGTGTTCGCCGCGGCCACGGCACCGGACGCGGACGACCACTTCCCCACCCTGCACGGGCTGCACTGGCTGGTCGCCAGCCTGGCACGGCAGCAGCCGTTGCTGCTCCTGGTCGACGACGCACAGTGGGCCGACGACGCCTCCCTGTCGTTCTTCGGGTACCTCGCGCGGAGGACCGCGGATCTCGCGGTCGTCCTGGTCGTCACCATGCGGCCCCTGAGCACGCAGTCGGGTCCCCTGCTCGCCGATCTCGCTGCGCACCCGGAGGCGGTCCGGCTGGTGCTGTCCCCCCTCTCCCCCACGGCCGTGGACGAGCTGGTTCGTGGCCAGCTCGGTGCGCGGGTGCCGCAGCCGTTCCTGGACGCCTGTCGCGAGGTGACGCGCGGCAATCCCTTCCTGCTGACCGAGCTCCTGCACGAGGTCGCGTCGCAGGGACTGGCTCCCACGGTGGAGACCGCCCGCAGGATCGGCTCGCTCGCGCCGTCCGGCGTCGCGGCCGTCACCACCGTCCGGCTCGCCCGGCTGCCCGCAGCCTGCCGGGCGATCGCCGAGGCCGTCGCCGTGCTCGGCGACGGCGCCCCGATCACGACCGCCGCCGACCTCGCCGAGATCGATCTCGGCACCGCGCACGCCGCGGTCGCCGAGCTGTCCGACGCAGGGCTGCTCACCGGCGACCACCTCCAGGTCGGCTTCCAGCACGGCATCGTCCGGGCGACCGTGGCGCACGGCATCGGGGCGGCCGACCTGGCCCGGCGGCACCGCCGAGCGGCCGACCTCCTGCGACGAGCGGGTGCCGGGGACGACCAGATCGCCGCCCACCTCCTCGCAGCGCCCCCGGGCGACGACCCTGATGCCGTCCAGACGTTGCGGAGCGCCGCCGCGGAGGCCGAGGCCCTGGGCGCGCCGGCGTCGGCGGCCGCCCTGCTGGCCCGGGCGCTGGCCGAGCGACGGCCCGGCTCCGAGGGCACCGGCCGGCTCCTGCTCGACCTCGGACGGGTCGAGGCCCGCGCCGGCCTGGACGGAGCGGAGCTGCATCTGCGCCAGGCGATGAGCGCCACCGACGCGGACACCGACCTCCGTCGCGAGGCAGGTCTGGAGCTCGCCCGGGTGCTGAAGTTCTCCGGGAAGCTCGGCGCCGCCATCGACGTACTCACGGCGGCGGAACCCCGCGGCCCGGACCAGGGGGAGGGCCACGAGGTCGCCGACCTGGTCGACCTGGAGCTGCTCGGGCTCGCGTACACCAGCGTCACGGCCCGGCGCGCACTCGCCGCCCGACGGGCCGGACTGGTGGATCCGGCGGGCCAGGTGATCTCGCCGCGGGGCGCCTTCTCCGTCGCCGGGCTGGCCTTCGACGACGCCGCCCGCGGTGGGAGTCGGGAGCGGACGCTCGCCCTGGTCGGCCGGGCGGTCGCCGGGCTGCCCGACGACGCGGACCCGTCAGCGGGCGGCTACGCCTTCGTCATGCTGACGGTCGCCTGCACCTGGGCCGACCACCTGACCGACGCGCTCGCGCTCACCGACCGGATGGTCGAGCACGGTCGCCGTCACGGCCGCCCGGTGGCCGTCGCCACCGGAGCCCTGATGCGCTCGCTGGTCGGCTATCACCGCGGCCGGCTCACCGAGGCGGCCGCGGACGCCGCGATGGCCCTCGACCTGGCCCCCGTGCTGCCGGGCAGCCATCCGCTGCTCACGACCGCTCATGCCATCGCCGTCCTCGAGACGATCGAGCGCGCGACCGACGACGCCGAGCTGGTCGCGCTCGACCGGGAGGCGCGCCTGCTGCCCGTCGACCCGGATGCCCTGCCCTATGTCCTGGTCCTGCATGCCCGCGGCGTTCTCGCCGCGGAGCTCGGCAACCACGACGGCGCCGTCGAGCTCTTCCGCGCGGCTGGCGAGCACGCGGCCTCATGGGACGCGCTCAACCCCGCGGTGGTGCCGTGGCGCAGCGCCACCGCGCTGTCGTTGCGGGTGCTCGGCGGGCTCGAGGAGGCACACCGACTCGTCGCGGAGGAGCTGGGCATGGCCCGCGGCTACGGCGCGCCCCGCCCGATCGGCATCGCCTTGCGCGCGGCTGCCGCGCTGGCGACGCCGGCCGACGCCGTACCGATGCTCGAGGAGGCGGTGGTGGTCCTCAAGGACTCGCCGTCCCAGCTCGAGCGCGCCCGCGCCCTCGTCGACCTCGGCCGGGCGATCCGGCTCTCCGGTCGCCCACGGGACGCGCGCGAGCCGCTCCGGATGGCGCTCGAGCTGGCGGTGCACTCCGGGTCGAACCGCCTCACCGCACATGCCCATGGGGAGCTCGTCGCCGCCGGTATGCGACCCCGCCGGGTGGCGGTGACCGGCGTGGACGCGCTGACGCCGGCCGAGCGTCGGGTGGCGGAGCTCGCCGCCGTCGGCCGGTCCAACCGGGCGATCGCCGAGCAGCTCTTCATCAGCGAGAAGACGGTGGAGGGCCATCTCGGCAAGGTCTACGACAAGCTCGGCGTGCGCTCCCGCGCCCAGCTGCACACGCTCATCCCTGCTTGAGCGCGGCCCCGCGCGGAGTCGGTCCCTCACGATCGAGTCGACGATCCGCCGGGTCCGTCGGGTCCGTCGGTCCCACCGGCGGCTGCGCATGCTCGGCGCAGGCCCGGGTACCGCCGGGACGGCCGACCGAGGGCCGGCACGAAGGGGGAAGCACCATGACCGTCCAGCACCAGCAATCCGGACCGAGCGATGCCGACGAGACGTCCGGTCTGGTCCTCGTCCTCACGATCCTGGCCGTCGCTGCGGCACTGGTCCTCGTCCTGACCTGAGCTCCAAGGGGGAATCGACATGTACATCGGACTCGGAATCGTCCTGCTGGTCCTGGGGCTCGTCCTCGCGCTCGACGTCATCACGATCGACCTCCCGTTCATCGACGACGGAGCGCTCGGCACGATCCTGATCGTCGCCGGGATCATCGCGATCGTCGTCTCGTTGATCTACGCGCCGCCGTGGCGACGACGCGACGACGTGGTCGATCGCCGCACCTACTGACGGTGGGGCCGCGCGGCCCCACCCGGGCATCCCGAGCCGGGTGGGGTCGCTCCGGCCAGGCGTCCGCAGCGCGATCCGGACCGCGACCCATGCCCCAGGACGGCCTCCGGGGCGGTGAGGCTCGACCCCGAAGACCTCGGCGTACCCGGATCTGCAGCGCCGGTGCCGCCGTTCCCCGCCGGTACCCGGGCGGGCAGGAATCACCACCCGCTCGCCCCGAAGTCCGAATTCCTTTCCACCGAAGCCGGCTGGAGCTGTGGACGCTGGCAGCGGCGCCCCCGGTCTGCGATGCTGCCCCCATGGTGGATGAACTCGATGCCATGACGGGTCGGTTCTCGGTCGACCTCACGACCCACACGTGGCGGTGGGACCACGAGGTGTTCCGGATCCACGGCCTCGCACCCGACTCGAGGCAGCCCACGCTGCGCCTGATGCTCGACGCTGCCGGCGACGACGCGCCACGAGTCGAGGAGGCGATCGACTCGATGATCGCCACCACGGCGCCGTTCAGCCTCGCCTACCAGCTCCTCGGCGTGGACGGCATCGAACGCACGGTGGTGATTGTCGGCGAACGAGCCGTCTGCGACCCCGATCAGGTCACCCTGATCGAGGGCTACTTCATCGACCTGACCACCGATCTGGACGCCGTGACCAGGAAGGTCGTGCACGATGCGGTCGAGGCGAGCGCCGAGCACCGCGCCATCATCGAGCAGGCCAAGGGCGCTCTCATGCTGGTCTACGGGTTCGGGCCGGACGCCGCGTTCTCCATGCTGCGTTGGTGGTCACGCAACCGCAACGTCAAGGTGCGCGACCTCGCCGAGGCCCTCATGCAGGCCAGCCAGGACGGCGAGATGACAGGAGCCGCCTTCCGCGGTCGCGTCGACCGTCTCCTGTACGACCTCACCCAACCGGATCTCCAGCAGGCGAAGGACTGAAGGCGTCTCCCTGGCCACCGAGCGGCAGCACCAGAGGGTCGGTGTAGCCGTCCGGTCTGGCTCCGTTCTGAAGCAGGGCTCGTGCGGGAGCGATCGAAGGGCGCACGCCTGAAGACGTCCTCCACCGTTCCCGCGGTCATGACGGTCCGGTCCGGCCGCACCAACGCGGCCTGGTGGCGGCCGAGCCAGTCGTCCAGTTCGGACGCCTCTCGAGCGTCGATGACGATCGCGTCGAGGGCGCGCAGGAGCTCGGCGTCCCGGCCCGCCAGCGCCTCACGCGACACGACCACCCATCGATCGCCGGCCGCGTCGTCGAGGCGCTCCCCCGACGTCAGGACCGGGTTGGGGCACAGCGTTCCGCCCAGGGCGCGACCGAGTCGCCCGCGGTCCACCAGCGCGGAGCGGCACAGCGGCGGAGTGGTGCTGTCGAGGACACCGTTGCGTACGCCGGGCAGGTGCACGAGAAGGGGGACGACGACCCTGCGCAGACGGTCGCCGACGGGCCCGCCGGCGGTCATGGCGCGACCCACGAGGCAGGCGAGGCGGATCATGGCGCGTGCGTGCGGCACGCGCTCAGCCTCGTAGCTGTCAAGCATCTCCACCGGCAGGGTGCCGTCGACCACGGCCGCGACCTTCCACGCGAGGTTGGCCGCGTCCCGGATGCCGGCTCCCATGCCCTGCCCGATGAACGGTGGGGTCAGGTGCGCGGCGTCGCCGAGGATGAAGACCCCGTCGCGATGCCACCGGTCGGCGAGCTGGGCCTTGAACGTGTACTCCGCGAGACGGACGACGTCGAAGTCGGAGGTGTCGGTCGCCCAGGGTGCGAGGAGGGGAGCCAGGGCGTCGAGGTCCTGGTAGTCGGCGGTTGACTCATCGTCGCGGAGGGCGAACTCCCACCGATGGCGACTCTCGCCCATGCGCGTGTAGGTGGCGGCGCGGCCGCTGTCGCAGACCTGGTGGACGCCGTCCCAGTGCCCGAGGTCGCGTGGGGTGACGATGTCCACCACCAGCCAGCGCTGGTCACTGAATCCGAGATCGCGCATCGACGCTCCGATGGCGGCACGGACCATGCTGTTCGCGCCGTCACAACCGACGACGAACCGCGGACGGACCTGGTGGACCTCCTGCGTGCGGAGGTCGACGTACTCGACCTGGGGCCGCTCCCGGCCGTTCGGTCGGACCGCGCGGACCTCGACCTCACCGCGGAAGCTCACCGAGGGCAGCTCCCGCATCCGGGCACGCAGGATGGTCTCGAGCTCTGGCTGGTCGAACATGTTGGCCTGCGGATAGCCGTTGGACGTACAGGCGACCATCCGGTCGAACTGCGCCATGGTGACGTGACGAGGCGAGAGGAGCCTCAGGCCGGCACCGGGAATGGTGATGCGGTCGACCTCCTCGGCCACGCCGAGACGGGCAAGGATCCGGTAGACCTCGTCGTCGAAGTGCGCCGCGCGCGGTTGGGCGTACACGTCTGCCCAACGGTCCAGGACCAGTGTCCGGACTCCTGCCTGGGCGAGAAGGATGGCTGCCGTGACCCCTGTGGGACCGGCGCCGACGACCACCACATCCGGCTGGTCCGGCCCGTCGGCGGCGGCGGCGGTCACGACGCAACCACCTCGCTGGCGAGGGCGAACTCGTCGAGCCGGATCCGGACCGCAGCAGCGTCGGCGTCCGCCTCGACCGTCACCATGATGCGGACCGACCCGTCCGCCACAAGTCCCTCCACATCGGTCACGCCCGCGAAGTCCGCGAGCGCTTCCTCGACCGCCCGCCGCGCGGCATCCGCACGCAGCGCGAGCTTGTAGGGCTTTCCGACGTCGGTGACCGGCAGCGCGTCGACGATCGTGACGGACTTGGGCCTCGCCGCGGGCTCCAGGCTCGACGCGGCGACGAAGGCCTCCAGGTCCGCGGCGACGGTCTCGGAGCCCGCGGCGACGACGGCGTAGGCGACCGGGACCTCGCCGGCGCGCGGGTCCGGTCGACCGACCGCGGCGGCATCAGCGACGGCGGGGTGGGCGCGCAGCGCGTCCTCGATCGCGGCGGGGTCGATGTTGTGGCCTCCGCGGATGATCAGGTCCTTGGCGCGGCCGGTCAGGTAGAGGAAGCCGTCGTCGATGCGCGCCAGGTCGCCGGTGTCGAGCCAGCCGTCGCGGACCTTGCCGAGGTGGTCGAGGACGAAGCCGTCCTCGCCTCTGCCGGTCACGTAGCCCGCGAAGACGGTGGGACCGCCGATGAGGAGGGTGCCGACCTCGCCCGGGGATACGTCGGTCCAGGAGCCGTCCGGCGCGACGTCGACCACGCGCAGCTGCTGGTAGGGCAGCCGCTTGCCGACCGATCCCGGACGGGGGGCGGACACGAAGGAGCGGGCGCTCGCGCAGGTGCCCTCGGTGAGGCCGTAGCCCTCCAGGAGAGGGACGCCGGTGTGGGCCTCGAACGCCGTGCGCACCGCTGGGGGAAGCGCTGAGGCGCCCACGACGGCGAAGCGCAGGGACGAGAGGTCGGCGTCGACCGGGCACCCGGCCAGTACGGCGTACACGGTCGGGACGGCGCTCATGGTGGCGACGGAGTAGTGCTCGACGATCTTCCAGATCTCGGCGTAGAGCGCGGGGTCGCGGTAGCCGAGCGGGCCGGCCCACACGACGTGCTGCCCCTTGAGCATGGGCGCGAGCATCGTCACGTGGAGGGCGTTCACGTGGAACAGCGGCAGCGCTCCGAGCATGGTCGCCGGCTCGCCGCTCGTGTCGACGGTGGGGTCGACGGTGGAGTCGGCGGCGATGAGCCACGCGTCGACCACCTGGTTGGCGTGGGTGTGCGCGGCCAGCTTGGGGGTTCCCGTCGTACCGCCTGTGTGGAACACCGCGGCGATGTCGCCGGCAGCATGGGGGTCGTCGTAGCCGGGCTGCTCGGCCGCGGCTGCTTCGGCCAGGTACTCGACGGCGACGCCGTCCAGCACCGGGACGGTGGATCGGGTGCCGTCGGTCGGGTCGAGGAGGTACAGGCGGTCGAGGTGACGCGCTGCGGCGAGCTCGGAGACCTTGGTCCAGATCGCCTCGTCCAGGTCGGGCGAGGCCACCACCGCGTGGCGAACGCCGGCGCGTTCGAGGAGCGTGGCGAGGTGCTCGGCGCTGAGTCCTCCGTTGAGCGGTACGGCGACGCCGGCCGCCTGGACCCCCAGCATCGCGGGGACGAGCTGCAGGCAGTTCGGGGCGACGACGGCCACCGGTGTGGTCGGGGTGACGCCGCGGTGCACGAGGGCGTTCGCGACCCGGTCGGCCCGGTCGAGGAGCTCGGCGTAGGTGAGGCTGACGGTCTCGCGCCACCGGGTTGCGTCCGGCATGACGCTGACCGCCACGCGGTCCGGCCACTGCTCGGCAGCGCGCTTGATGACTTGGTAGGTCGTGGCGGGCAGGTCCCGCTCAGCCAGGGGGACGGCCTCGATCCGCTCCACGTCGTCCGGTGTCACGTAGGTGGGCCAGGTCGCGGCCACGGGCGTCGCCGCGCTCACTGGACAGGTCCGGACGCGTGGCGGACCGTGGTGCGCTGGCGCCCGAGGTCCAGCTTGCCGTCGGCGGTCGCGACGTGGATCTCGACCAGGTCGCCGTCCGCGAGGTACGACGTGTTCTTGGCCTGGGCCTTGAAGAAGGCCTTCCACTTGGTGGCCGGCGGCAGCAGCGCTCCGATGATCTCGACCGGCTTGGGCGGAGCCTTCAGCGCCGTGCCACCGGGGGTTCCGGTGAGCACCAGGTCTCCCACGGACAGGGGCTGGAACCGGCTCAGGCCCTGGAGTGCCTCGAGCGGCTTGTAGAGCATGTCGTCCGCGACGACCGCGTCCTGGCGGATCTCGCCGTTCACCCACAGCCGGAGCCGCAGCTCCTCGAAGCGATCCCAGTCGCCGGGCTCCAGGACCACCAGCCGGGGCCCGACCGGGGTGAAGGTCGGGTAGGACTTGGCCTCGAAGAACTGGGTCTTCGGCAGCTGCAGGTCGCGCGCCGAGACGTCGTTGGTCACGACGAGCGCGGCGACGTGGTCGGCGATGTTCTCCCTGGTGAGGACGGTCCCGACCGGGAGCTCCTTCCCGACCACCATCCCGACCTCGACCTCGTAGTCGAGGAAGCGCACGTGGGACGGCTTGACGATGTCGTCGGTGGGGCCACTGATCGAGTGGGAGGTCTTGCGGAAGAAGGTCAGCGGCACGGTGTCCGGGTTCATCCCGGAGTCCTTGATGTGGCTGACGAAGTTCGTCATCTGGGCGACGACGCGGCAGGGGGCCGTCACGGGCGCCTGCAGCTCACCGCCGGGCAGGTCGCTCTCCGCACCGGCGAGCGCGAGGTCGATGGCCGCCCGGTCGGCGAGCAGCTCGGCGGTGGTGGTCGCCGGGGTGTCGATGAGGGTGCCGGTGCGGTCCGACTTCTCGACGTACCAGCGGTCGGCGATGCGGATGATGTCGATGCTCACGAGTTGGCCACCTTCAGGAGCCCGCGGAGGCGGGACAGGTCGAATTCGTTGTCGGACCTCCGCAGGGCGGAGAGGAGGGAGCGGGCCTCGGCCAGGGACTCCCGGCCGGGCTTGAGACCCATGAAGTCAGCGGTCGCCGGCGGCCCCCACTGCGCGAGGCCGGAGGCGGTCATGGGCGCCCAGCCGGGCTCCAGGGTGTTGTCGAACATGTCCCCGTCGGTGAAGTGCTCGACGAGGAAGCCCTTGTCGTCGCGCCAGTAGTCGAAGATCTGGCTGCCCTGGATGTGGCGGCCGATCCCCCACGAGCGGTGGTAGCCCGCGTCGGCGAGGAACTCCCCACCGGCGGCGAGCGCGTCGATGTCGGCGACCTGGTACGCCGAGTGCACGTACCGCGCGCGCGGACCCAGCGTCATCGCGAGCGTGTGGTGGTCGGCGGGCTCGCTGCCGCGGTCGCACCGGATGAAGCTCATCGTCGGCCCCTTGGACCGCTGGCCGTCGTAGTAGAGGAAGTCGCTGACGATCAGGCCGAGGTGCTCGAGGTACCAGTCCAGCGCCTCGCGGTAGCGCGGTGTCTGGAGGACGACGTGGCCGAGCCGCTCGACCCTCGCGGGCTCGCGCAGCGGACGCTGCGTGGCGTTCGCGCGGGCGATCCGGCCACCGGCGTTGTGGACGAGGGGCGCCTGGCCCGGCAGAGCCGGCAGGGAATGGCAGCCGGTCACGACACGGACCCGAGCACCACTGGGATCGCGGGCGTCGACACCGAGGCCGCCCAGGCTCTCCGGCAGGGGCGCCACGGCCACACCGAGGTGATCGGCAAGCCGCAGGAGGTCGGCGTCGTCGGCCGCCAGGAACGCCGGGCCGGTGAAACGGGAACGTGCACCACGCCGGACGATGACGGCCGGACCCCCCGTCAGGGTGCCGCGCAGGTGCAGCTCGTCGCGGTCCTTGAAGCTGGTGGCGAAGCCGAAGGCGTGCGCGAAGACCTCGGCACCCTCGAGATCCGGCTTCTCGAACTCCAGCCAGGCCAGGTCACGCACCTTGATGACGGGGTTCCTCGCCCGGCCGGGGTGCTCGCCGGCCAGCGCTCCCTGCTCGCTGTGCAGGTCGTTGTGCGTGTGATGGGTCGACATGCCTTCTCCTCTTGACTGACGTAATCGTCAATCACAAGATGGGCAGGCGTCAAGCCTCTTTGAGGAAATCGTCAGAGATAATGGCTGTCAGCCCGCGGCCCAGCCGGAAGCGGCGGGAGGTTGAAGATGAAGCCGTCCAGCCAGGGACCGTTGCCCGCGACATTGGCGAACAGGCGAGCGAAGGGCGCGAAGGCCATGAGGCTCGCCTCGATGTTGTCCTCGTTCTTGCGCAGGACCGACAGCACCGAGTCGAGGTGCCTCAGCGCCGGGGCGAGATCCGCCCGGCTGTCGGCGATCAGCCCGGTGAGGACCCGGCTCATGTCAGCGGTCGCGACGAGGAGTTCATGGATGGCCGCGCGTCGGCCGACGAGGGCCCGGAAGAGCACGTCGGCGTCGTCCATCAGGGCCACGATGTCGCCATCGCGGCTCGCCAGCGCGCGGCTCACCCGTGAGAGGTCCTGGAGCAGCCGCTCGAGCTGGGCGTCACGACTGGCCACCGTCCGCGCCAACCCCGAGACACCCCGCAGCGCAGCACGGAACGCCTCCGGCGTGTTGCGGGTCAGGTCCGCCAGCGTGGTCAGCGACGCGGCGAGCTGGTCGGTGTCGATCGCACCCGCCCGTTCGGACAGGCCCGTGAAGGCGTCGACCACGCCGTACGGCGCCGTCGTACGGGACAGCGGAATGACCTCGCCCTCGTCCAGCTCGCCCCGCCCGGCCGACTCGAGGGCGAGGAACATCGCGCCGAGGAGGGTGCGCACCTTGATGACAGCCCGGGTCTCCGAGCCGAGCTCGGCTGCGCCGTCCACCTCGAACCCGACGCGGACCCGCGCGTCGACGAGGTCGACCTCGGTCACCTTGCCCACGCGGACACCGGCCACCAGCACGGGATCGCCGATCTTGAGGCCGCCGAGCTCGGCGAACTCGGCGTAGTAGGTGTCACCGCCGACGAACGGCAGGTCCCCCGCCCGGACGCCGGCGACCAGCGACAGGCAGATGAGCAGGAGCCCGGCCACGCCGACCCGCACGGGATCACGGTCCCGGAACGGCCTCGTCACGCGGACACCAGGGAGTGGGGCGGACTTTGCGCGTTCATGCGATCAGCGGACATGCCTTCTCCTCTTGTCTGACGCAATCGTCAGACACAGATCCGGACTGGTCAAGATTCCTTGACGAAATCGTCACCCTTGGCCCCTCGGGCGCTAGAGTGGCCCGGCAGTGCCGTGTCGAGGAAGGAGCAGTGGGTGTCGGAGGCGATGGCCAGAGCCGCGAGCGCACGAGGCGCGAGGCAGCGGGCCCAGACCAGGGCCGCCCTCATCAAGGCAGCCCAGCAGCTCATCGCGGAGCACCGCACCAACGTCGCCATCCTCGAGATCACGCAGCTCGCCGACGTCGGCATGGGGTCGTTCTACAACCACTTCGAGAGCCGGGAGCAACTGTTCGAGGCCGCCGTCGACGACGCGCTCGAGCAGCAGGGAGACTTCCTCGACCGGGTCACCACGGACCTCGAGGATCCTGCCGAGGCGTTCGCGCGGAGCTTCCGCATGGTGGGGCGCCTGCACCGGCTGGTCCCGGAGCTCAGCAAGGTGATCCTGTCGCAGGGAGCCGCGCTGGTCACCTCCGACCACGGCCTCGCCCCGCGGGCACTGCGCGACATCCGCGCCGCCGTGGAGGCCGGACGCTTCGCGGACACCGACACGACGGCCGCACTCCTGATCACGGGGGGTGCGGCACTCAGTCTGGCCCAGCACATCCACGAGAACCCCGACACGGACGATGCGGCCCTCACCGACACCGTGGCGCAGTCCCTCCTCGTCATGCTGGGCCTGGGCAGCGACGACGCCCGCGCGATCGTCGGTCGTCCCCTGCCGGACGTCGGCGGGCCGATCGACGGCCTGCTCTCGGAGATCCGTCCGGAGTGACCGAGCCACCGCGAGGCTCCACGACCCCTTCCCGCCTTCAGGACACCAGGATCCGGGCGATCTCCAGCGCGAGGGACACCTCGAGGGTTCGGTCTGCCAGCGGCTGCGGCAGGAGGTCGCGGGCGCGGTCCAGTCGTGCCGCGACCGTGTTGCGGTGGGCGAACTCCAGCTGGGCCGTCCGGGTCAAGCTGCACTCCTGACGGAGGTAGGTCCGCAGCGTGGCGCGGACCTCCGCCGGAGCGTCGGCGAGCGGACCGAGCGTCCGTGCGACGAAGTCGCGCGCCTGGTCCTCGTTGGCGCTCGCGAGCGCGAGGACCTCGACCTCGTCGTACGACGTGAGCGGGCTGCGGAGGGCGAGCCTACGGGCCAGTCGCTGGGTGGCGACGGCCTCCTGGTGACTCCGGCGGAATCCGGCGAGCCCCTGACCGGCACGGCCGAGTGCGACCTGGATCCCCTCGATCGGCCGCAGACGCCTCGCGACGCCGGACGACGCTCCGCCGGAGAGCCAGACCCACACGGTTGACGGGCCGACCGGGAGGGTCAACGGCCTGGTGGCGCCGGCCAGGCGGGCCAGTTCGTTCGTGACGGACTCGATGGCGCCGTCGACGGCCGCGTCGTCGGCCCAGACGATCGCCGCCGCATGGGCACGCTCGACGTCGTACCCGAGGAGCTGCGTGGCGCGGCGCTCGGAGATCGGGGCTCCCTCGAGGATGAGCGCCACGGCCTCGGCCCGGGCCGCGCTGGCCGCGTCGCGCAACTGGGCCCGTTCGGCACGCATCGTCGCGGTGATGCCCTCGAGCGTGTCCTCCACGTAGGCGAAGATCGACTGGGAGATCAGGGCGAGCAGACCGTGCAGGTCCTGGTGGTCGTGGGTCACCCGGAAGGCGACATCGGTCGCCGTGCGCACAGCGAGGTTCTGTCCCATGCGGAACCCGCTGAGGATCGTCTCGTCGAAGCCGTGGCGAACGACGTCCCGCGCGAAGCCGAGGTTCTCGGGGCTCAGGTTGGCCGGCACCGGCAGGCCCGGCTCGCGCAGGTTGGCCAGCGCCCAGACCATCACGTTCGACCGTGCGGCTGCGCGCAGGGCGTCCCCCAACCCCGGCGCGAGCTCGAGCAGCTCCCGGTTCACCTCGAAGGTCGCGGCGTCGAGGGCTGCGAGGAGCTCGTCGGCCTCGTCGAGCATCACCTCGACGGCTCGCTTGAGAAGAGCGGCGATCGCGGGAGACGGCGGCTCCCATTCCCGCGACAACGGCCCGAAGGTCACGTCGCGCTCCGCCGCCGGTGTGCATTTCGCATAGACACACCTTCAATCTACAGCGCCATGCCCTTCTGATGCTGCCGGTGCGCGGCTGACACTCGTCGCGGACCAGCAGCCACGGAGGAGAGAACCCATGCCGCACCGGCCAGCACCGACCTTCAGCGAGAACCTCTACTCGCGTTCGGCGATCCTGCACCCGTACGCCCACTACACGCGCCTGCGCGCTCAGGGCGCCGTCGTGTGGCTGGAGCGTCACAGGGCGTACGCCCTCCCCCGGTACGCCGAGTGCAAGGCGGCGCTCCTCGACGACGCGACCTTCGTCTCCGGTCGGGGCGTGGGACTCAACCCGATCTCGAACCGCTTCTCCCGCGGTACGACCCTGAACAGCGACGGCGCCGAGCACGCCGAGCGCCGCAGCCTCGTGGCGCACCGCCTCACCCCTCGTGCCCTTCGGGCCCTGCAGGAGCAGGTCCAGGAGCAGGCCGAGCTCGTCGTCGCCGACGCGGTCCAGCGCCGACACGTCGACGGCGTCGAGGACCTGGCGATGGCGTTGCCGATGTCCATCGTCCCCGACCTGATCGGGTGGCCCCAGGAGGGCCGCGACCGCCTCCTGGCCTGGGGCGCGGCGACGTTCGACGTCCTGGGCCCGATCAACGGTCAGTCGGTCCGCAGCATCCAGCCGACCCTGCAGATGCTGCGGTACGCACGCACCGTCGCCAAGCGGCGCACCCTCCAGGAAGGCAGCCTGGGCGCAGATCTCCTCAAGGCTGTCGACGAGGGGCGCCTGGATGCGTCTGGCTGTCCCAAGCTGCTGATCGACTACCTGGCGCCATCGATCGACACCACCCTCAGCGCCATCGCCAGCGCCCTGTACCTGTTCGCGCAGCACCCCGACCAGTGGCAGGCCCTCCGCGCGGACCGCGGCCTCCTGCCGAACGCGATCAACGAGGTCGTCCGGTTGGAGTCACCGCTGCGCGCCTTCGGCCGCCAGCTCGCCGAGGACACCTCCCTCGCCGGCGCCGACCTGCCACGGGGCAGCCGGGTCCTCGTCATGTACGCCTCGGCAAACCGGGACGAGTCGGTGTGGGACGACCCGGCGGCGTTCGACATCACCCGCGACGCCAGCCACCAGCTCGGCTTCGGCCACGGCACCCACGGGTGCGCGGGCCAGGGCCTGGCCCGTCTCGAGATCCGCGCCGTCCTCGGCCACCTCCTCGACCGGGTCGAGTGCATCCGGCTCGCCGGGGAGCCGACCTGGGCCGTCAACAACATCATCCACCGCCTCGAGCGGCTCCCGCTCGAGCTGATCCCCGCGAGGTGACCACCATGAGGATCCATGTCGACTACGACCGGTGCGAGAGCCACGGCCTGTGCACCGAGCAGGCACCGCGCCTCTTCAGCCTGGACGACGACGCGGAGCTGACTTACCACGCAGAAGGCTCCGACGTCCCTGCCGACCAGCAGGCGCTGGCGCGGGCGGCGATCGCGTCCTGCCCGGTCGCGGTGCTCCGGGAGAGCTCGTGACCCGGCCCGGAGCGGTTGTCATCGTCGGCGAGTCGATCGCCGGCCTGACCGCCGCGCGCGAGCTCCGCGCCCGCGGGTACGACGGCACCATCACCATGGTCGGGCGCGAGCCCGAGGGAGCGTACGCGCGACCACCGCTGTCCAAGGACGTCCTGCGCGACGCCGCGGCCGAACCCGGCCTCGCCTACCCGTGCGCGGACCTGGACCTCCAGCACGTCCGATCCCCCGCCGTTGCGCTGGACTGCCCGGCACGGACGGTGACCACCGAGGACGGGCGAGCCGTGTCGTACGACGCGCTGCTCGTCGCCACCGGCGCCGCGGCACGCCGGCTCGCGGCCCCGGGCCAGCGCGGTGAGCTCGTGCTGCGGACACTCGCGGACGCGCGCGCGATCCGGGAACGGATGGACCTGGCGGCGTCGGTCGTCGTCGTCGGCGCCGGCTTCCTCGGCATGGAGGTGGCCAGCGCCGCAGTCGCGCGGGGGATGGAGGTCACCGTCATCGACACCGAACCCCCACTGCGCCGGCTGCTCGGCCCGTACCTGTCGGGACGACTCGCCGCCCGTGCCGCTGCCGCAGGGGTGCGCACTCACCAGGTCGCGGGACCGGTGGGCCTCGTCGGCGATCCGGTCGACGGGGTGGCACTGCCCGACGGCCGCACGCTGACGGCGGACCTCGTCGTCACCTGCGCCGGCGATGTCCCAGCGGTCGACTGGTTGTCGGGTACGCCGCTCGCGAATCCCGCCGGGATCGCGATCGACGAGCGCTGCTCGACCTCGCTGCCCGGCGTGTTCGCGGCCGGCGACGTGGCCCGCCTCGGTCCGCCATCCGACAGGGGCACAGGCCGGACCCCCTTCTGGTCCAGTGCGGTCGCACAGGGCAAGGTCGCCGCTGCGTCGATGCTCGGCCAGGAGAGCCCGCTGCTCCCGATCGACGACTACTTCTGGACCGAGGTCCTCGGGCTGTCCGTCAAGGTCGCCGGGCCCCTTCCACCCGACGGTGGGCCCACGTCGGTCGAGGGAGACGTCGACGCCGGCGACGCCCTCCTCCGCTGGGACCGGCCAGGGCTGCCGACGACCGTCGTCGCGTTCGGCCGGAAGGTGCCGGTCGGACGACTCCGTGCGATCGCACGAGACGGCGACACAACAACCGAGGAGAAGCCATGAACGCCACTGCCGTGCTCACCACTGTCCTGGCCGTCCTCTTCACGGCGATCGGCGTCGCGAAGCTCGCCGCCGTCCCGTCGATGCGGGCCAGAGCCGCGCACGTCGGCCTCGGTGTCACCGCCTATCGGGGCATCGGAGCCCTGGAGGTTGCGGGCGCCATCGGGCTCGTGGCCGGGACCGTGGTGCCGGTCCTTCGCACGCTCGCCGCGCTCGGACTGGTGCTCCTGCTGGCGGGCGCAGTGGTGGCCCATCTGCGAGCACAGGACGGCCTCGAGGAGATGGTTCCGGCCCTCGTCCTCGGCGGGCTCTCAGCAAGCCTCCTCGTGCTCAGCCTCGGCGCCTTCGGCTGACCTGTCCAGCGCGTCGCTGACGTGCCGACAGGTCGACTCAGAAGTACCAGGGGAGCGCGGCACGCTCAGCGGGTGTTGTTGGCCATCGACGGCACCATGCGGCTGACCTGCGGAAACGTGATTGGCGGCGTGGTCGTCGACGGCCTCTGACGACTCCGCGACGAAGGCAGGTTCCTCATCGGGGCTCCCGATCTCGAGCGGCTCTACTGCCCGTACGACGGCGGAGCCGACGTCTTGCTCCCGACCGCCGTGGAACGCGACGGTCTCAAGAAACGTCACGCTGACTGGTTGTCGGCGCATCCTCAGGGACTCTGACCCGACCGATGACGGAGCTTCGAGGAAGTGCGTCCGTTGCGGAGCTGACCGAGCGACGCTGTCGCTTTGTCTCTTAATAAGTGACAAAGCGACCCCGGCTCCGTAGCCTTGGCACTTATTAAAGGACATACGGACATGACTTCCCTCTTCGCCGCCCCAGACCCCGATCTCGAGGACCAGCAGGTCATCAGCGAGATCCACGAGACGCGCGCATCGCTCGCGGACTACTTGCGCGTGCCCAAGCGATGGAACGGACTGCTCCGACGCACCTCGACGGCACGCGCCATCCAGGGCTCCAACACCATCGAGGGATACACCGTCAGCGACGAAGACGCCGTCGCAGCTGTCGATGATGAGCCCCCGCTGAGCGCTGACGAGGAGACCTGGCTGGAGATCATCGCCTACCGCCGAGTACTCACCTATGTCCTCAACGTGGCAACCGAACCCGGGTTCGTGATCGACGAAGCGGTTCTGCGGTCGATGCACTTCATGCTCCTGGATCACGAGCTGTCCAAGACGCCCGGCCGCTACCGCACCAAGGAGATCTTCGTCCGCGACGACCAACGCGGCATCAACGTCTACGCGGGCCCAGACGGCGATCTCGTGCCCACGCTGATGCGAACCCTCTCCGAGTCACTGTCGGCACCGACGGCCGACGATCCGCTCGTACGCGGGGCAATGGCTCACCTGAACCTCGTCATGATCCACCCGTTCCGCGACGGGAATGGCCGCATGGCCCGCGCCCTCCAAACGATGGTGCTCGCACAGGATCAGGTCGTCGAGCCGACCTTCTCCAGCATCGAGGAATGGCTCGGAAACAACACCCAGGACTACTACGACGTCCTCGCCGCCACCGGTCACGGCGCCTGGAACCCCGGCAACGACGCCACGCTCTGGGTCAAGTTCAACCTGCGCGCCCACCACATGCAGGCCCAGACGATGCGCCGACGGTTCGACGAAGCCGAGATCCAGTGGCACAAGATCGACGAGCTGGTCTCCGAACATCGGCTCAACGAACGGATCGGATCCGCACTCTTCGACGCGATGATCGGCCTGCGAGTGACCCGGCCTTCCTACGTGAAACTCACCGAGCTCGACGAGCGCACCGCCACCCGCGACCTGGTCAACGCCGCCAACATAGGCCTGCTCGAGGCACGAGGTGAGCGTCGTGGTCGCCACTACGTGGCCGGCGAGCCGCTCCGGCGGATCCAGACCGAACTACGAGCCGGGCGAAAGCCCCTTGAGGACCCCTATCCGACGCTCATCGGCGAGATCCGACGAGCGCTGCCGTGAGGACGTCGGCGAACAACCCCATTGGGACGGCCGCTCAATCCGCTGTCAAAGCGCAGTTGGAGCTGCTCGGCTGGGGCGTGCACAGAACCGGACGCGGACTTCGCGGGTCGAACAACCACCTGACCTGCGGAAACTCTCCAGATCAGTAGTACCAGGGGTACGGCGACCAGTCCGGCTCGCGCTTCTCCAGGAACTGGTCGCGCCCCTCCTGCGCCTCGTCCGTCATGTAGGCCAGCCGGGTCGTCTCGCCGGCGAACAGCTGCTGGCCGACGAGGCCGTCGTCGAGCAGGTTGAAGGAGTACTTGAGCATCCGCTGCGCGGTGGGGCTCTTGCCGTTGATGAGGCGGCCCCACTCCAGTGCGGTGGCCTCGAGCTCGGCGTGGGGCACCGCACGGTTGGCCGCGCCCATCCGGACGGCGTCGTCGGCGTCGTACGTCTGGCCGAGGAAGAAGATCTCGCGGGCGAACTTCTGACCGACCTGGCGGGCGAGGTAGGCCGAGCCGTAGCCGCCGTCGAACGAGCCGACGTCGGCGTCGGTCTGCTTGAACTGCGCGTGCTCCTTCGAGGCGAGGGCGAGGTCGCAGGTGACGAAGAGGCTGTGGCCGCCACCGGCCGCCCACCCCGGTACGACGCAGAGGACGACCTTCGGCATGAACCGAATCAGCCGCTGGCACTCGAGGATGTGCAGCCGCGCCAGCTTCGCCTTGTCGATGACGCTGGGCTCCTCGGCGCCGGTGTCGTCGGCGCCGATCTCCTTGTCCTCGTACTGGTAGCCGGCGCGGCCGCGGATGCGCTGGTCGCCACCGGTGCAGAAGGCCCACTTGCCGTTCTTCGCGCTCGGGCCGTTGCCGGTGAGGATCACGCAGCCGACGTCGGCGGACTGGCGGGCGTGCTCGAGGGTGCGCAGCAGCTCGTCGACGGTGTGGGGGCGGAACGCGTTGAGCACGTCGGGCCGGTCGAAGGCGATCCGGACGGTCCCGTGCTCGCGCGCGCGGTGGTAGGTCAGGTCGGTCAGGTCCTCGAACCCGGGGACCTCCACCCACTGGGTCGGGTCGAACGTCTCGCTCACGCCCTCGATCGCACTCATGGCACCAGAACCTAGGGCATCGGACGATTCGGGCTTGACCTTGACCCCAGGGGCAAGGTCTACCGTCGTACGCGTGCTCATCAAGGACCTCGCCGAGCAGGCCGGCGTCAGCGTCAAGGCGGTGCGCTACTACGAGTCGCGTGGCCTGATCACGCCCGACCGGGCGCCCAACGGCTACCGCGAGTACGACGCCGCGGACGTCCTCGTCGTCCGGGAGATCCGCGCGCTGCTCTCCCTGGGGCTGACCGCCGACGAGACGGTGCCCTTCGTCGAGTGCATCCGCGCGGGCAACGACCGCGCGGACGTCTGCCCGGCGTCCCTCGACGCCTACCGGCTCCGTATCGCCGAGATCGACCAGCGGATCGAGGAGCTCAGCAGGCTGCGCGGCGAGCTGTCCGGGCTCCTGCACGACGCCGAGACCTACCGACCCGGGACCTACCGACCCGAGGCCGACCGACCCGAGACCGACCGACCCGAGACCGACCGACCCGAGACCGAGGAGAAGCCATGACCCTGCAGGAGATCACCGACGCCGACTTCGAGCACGAGGTGCTCGCGTCCGAGCAGCCCGTGCTGGTGGAGTTCTGGGCGCAGTGGTGCGGCCCGTGCCACCAGGTCGCGCCGGTGCTGGCGAGCATCGCCGACGAGCGGGCCGGCGCGCTGCGCGTGGTGAAGCTGAACAGCGACGAGAACCCCGTGACCTCGGCGCGCTACCGGGTGATGGGGCTGCCGACGATGATCGTCTTCCGCGGCGGCGAGCCGGTGCACGAGCTGCGCGGCGCCCGGCCGAAGGCCGCGCTGGACCGGGAGATCGACCACGCGTTGGCCGGCTGAGCCCGGGCACTCGCTGGAATAGCGCAGCCTCGCGTGGTCTTGTGGAGGTCATGGCACTTCAAGGTGAGTACGAACCGAGCAGTCAGAAGTGGGTCCGCGACCAGGTCGCGGCGTACGAGGCCTCCGGCGGCCGGGAGGCGAACACCCTCCAGGGCGGCAAGGACCCGATCGTGGTGATCACGAGCGTCGGCGCCAAGTCCGGCAAGCTCCGCAAGAACCCGGTCATGCGGGTCGAGAAGGACGGCGTGTACGTCGCCATCGCCTCGAAGGGCGGCGCACCGGAGAACCCGAGCTGGTACGCCAACTTCGTGGAGCACCCCGAGGTCGACCTCCAGGACGGCCCCGAGCCCCAGCCGTACCGCGCCCGACTCGTCGAGGGCGAGGAGCGCCGGGGATGGTGGGACCACGCGGTCGCGACCTGGCCGACCTATGCGTCGTACCAGGAGAAGACCGACCGGGAGATCCCGGTGTTCGTGCTGGAGCCGATCAGCGCCTGATCAGCTGTTCGCGATCGTCACGGCGAGGCCGCACAGGTGGCCGAGCCGGGCGATCTCGGAGTCCGCGTAGTCCGGGCCGCCGCGGCGGCCGATGACGACGATCTCGTTGCCGTCGAGGCGGCTCGCGGCGAACAGGGTGACCTCGTCGTCCGGCGACTCGAGCCGGGTCGGGCTCTCGATCTCGACGAAGTCGAACTCCTCCGGCGCGGCACTGGTGCCGTAGACGACGCCCTTCGCGCGGTGCACCCGCGCGGCCCAGTCGACGCGGAAGGTCGGGGGCAGCAGGTCGACGAGCTTGTCGAACGCCTCCGCGGGCGATGCGGTCAGCTCCTCGACCGCCTCCAGGTCCATGACCAGGTTGCCGCCGGCCGGGTAGCGGCTGATCCACAGCACCTCGACGCCGTCGAGCGCGCTGCAGGCCGAGACCACCGAGTCGGGCATCATGCCGGGTGCGACCTCGAGCAGCACGTCGTCGACCGCCGTGCCGTCGTCGCGCTTCTCGACGATCTCGATCGCCTCGATGTCGCCGCCCGCCATACCGATCGCCGTCGCCACGCGACCCAGCGAACCGGGGACGTCGGGGAGCAGCACTCGCAGCAGGAACGGCATGACCTCGACCCTAACCCGCGTGCGTTTCGGCGTCGTTGCGCGCCCACGCGTTGGGCGCGGCGTCAGGCAAGGCGCTGCCGCAGGCCGGTGGCCCGCTGGGCGGTGGTGTCGACGGCAGCGCGTACGGCGGCCTCCGAGCCGACCACGACGACGCGTTGCTTGGCGCGGGTGACCGCGGTATAGAACAGCTCGCGGGTGAGGAGGCGGGAGTCGGCGTCGGGCAGGAGTACGACGACCTCGTCGGCCTGGCTGCCCTGGCTCTTGTGGATCGTCATCGCGTGCATCGTCTCGATCGCGCCGAGCCGGGCGGGCGAGAACGGGCGGGGCGAGCCGGCACCGGCGATCCAGGCGCGGGGGCGGCCGGAGGCGTCGGGGACGACGACGCCGGTCTCGCCGTTGTAGACGTCGAGGGCGTAGTCGTTGGCCGTGACGAGGAGCGGGCGGCCGGCGTACCAGGCGGAGCCGAGGGGGGCGTCGAGCTCGGCGGCGAGCCACTGCTCGGCGTGGCGGTTCCAGACCTGCACGCCGTAGGGGCCCTCGCGGTGCGCGCACAGCAGACGGAAGCGCTCCAGCGCAGCGATCGCGGCGTCGGGGCCGCCGTCGACGGCGGCGTTGCGGACGTCGAGGGCGGCGGCCGTGCAACGGGTGCGCAGCGCGGTGACGGGGTCGTCGGTCTCGACGTACTCGACCTCGCCCGTGCCCGCCCGCAGCGCCGCGAGGACGCCGTCAGCCGCGTCCGGGCCGTCGTCGCGCAGGGCGAGTGCGAGCGCCTTGATCTGCTCGGTGGAGCGGTGGTTCTCGGTCAGCGCGACGACCGGTGGGTCGGGGTGGCCGGCGAAGCCGGCGACGAGGTCGGAGAGCACCGCGCCGGCACCGACGGAGGTCAGCTGGCGCGGGTCGCCGACGAGCACCAGCCGGCTCTCCGGCCGCACCGCCTCCAGCAGGCGGGCCATCATCGTCAGGTCGACCATCGACGCCTCGTCGACCACGATCAGGTCGTGCTTGAGCCGGTGGCGGGTGGCCAGGCGCTGC
>DATLIG010000180.1:0-22120 GCA_035539555.1 Nocardioides sp.
CCGCGGTCGTGTGCGGCTACGGCGACGTCGGCAAGGGCTCGGCCGAGTCGCTGCGCGGCCAGGGCGCCCGCGTCATCATCACCGAGATCGACCCGATCTGCGCCCTGCAGGCGGCCATGGACGGCTACGAGGTCAAGCGCCTGGAGTCGGTCGTCGACTTCGCGGACATCTTCATCACCACGACGGGCAACTTCGACATCATCCGCGTCGAGCACTTCGAGCGGATGAAGCACCAGGCCATCGTCGGCAACATCGGCCACTTCGACAACGAGATCGACATGGCCGGCCTCGCGAAGATCCCGGGCATCGTCAAGGACGAGATCAAGCCCCAGGTCCACCAGTGGATCTTCCCCGACGGCAAGAAGATCATCGTCCTCTCCGAGGGCCGCCTGCTGAACCTCGGCAACGCGACCGGCCACCCGTCGTTCGTCATGTCCAACTCCTTCACCAACCAGGTGCTGGCGCAGGTCGAGCTGTTCACCAAGCTCGAGGACTACCCGATCGGCGTCTACGTGCTCCCGAAGCACCTCGACGAGGAGGTCGCCCGCCTGCACCTCGACGCCATCGGTGTCGAGCTGACCATCCTCAACCAGGCGCAGGCCGACTACCTCGGCGTCCCGGTCGAGGGCCCGTTCAAGTCGGACGCGTACCGGTACTGAGCAACGTCACCGAAGCCCCCGCACCCGCTCCGGGTGCGGGGGCTGCGTGCTGTCGGACCCTAGGATGGGTGACATGACACCCGCCGCCGGCGCGCCGTTCCCGACCAAGGGCCGCGTCCTCGTCGTCGACGACGATGCCCCGCTGGCGGAGATGCTCGCGATCGTGCTCGGGCAGGAGGGCTTCGAGAGCCGGGTCTGCCCACGCGGTGACACGGCGCTGACGGAGTTCCGCGACTACCGCCCCGACCTCGTCCTGCTGGACCTGATGCTGCCCGGCAAGGACGGCATCGACGTGTGCAAGGAGATCCGCGCGGAGTCCGGCGTACCGATCGTCATGCTCACCGCCAAGGGCGACACCGTCGACGTCGTCGTCGGCCTCGAGTCGGGCGCCGACGACTACGTCGTGAAGCCGTTCAAGCCGAAGGAGCTGGTCGCGCGGATCCGGGCGCGGGTCCGCCGCACCGAGCCGGTCCCGGCGGAGACGCTCGCCATCCGCGACCTGCAGATCGACGTGGCCGGTCACTCGGTGACCCGGGGCGGGGAGGAGATCCCGCTGACGCCCCTGGAGTTCGACCTCCTGCTGTGCCTGGCCCGCAAGCCCGGCCAGGTGCTCACCCGGCAGGTGCTCCTCGAGGAGGTCTGGGGCTACCACCACGCCGCCGACACGCGGCTGGTCAACGTCCACGTCCAACGGCTGCGCTCCAAGGTCGAGCACGACCCCGAGCACCCCGAGATCGTGCTGACCGTGCGGGGGGTCGGCTACAAGGCCGGCTCTGCCTAGGCCGTCCCCATGCTGCGCGACCTCTGGACCCGCCTTTCCCCTCCGGTACGACGAGCGCTCACCTTCTGGCGCCGGTCGATCCAGGCGCGGGTGGTCGCCAGCACGGTCGTGCTGTCCGCGGTCGTCGTGAGCGCCGTCGGCTGGATCCTGCTGCAGCAGGTCCGGCAGGGGCTCCTCGAGCACCGTGTCGACGTCGTCCTGGGCGAGGTGGACGCCGAGATGGGCGATGCCCGCGACCGGCTGGAGGCGGCCTCGGGTCGCGAGGTCAACGTCGGCCGGCAGCAGCGCGACCTCGTCGACCCGATCATCGACCGCGGCTCGAGCCGCGGCTACAGCGTCGTGCTGGCGGGGCCCGAGGGCGAGGACATCCCGCTGCGCGAGGGCGGCGGCGAGTACACGAGCGGCCTCGACCTGGTCAGCGTCCCGGAGGACATGGAGGCGCACTTCGACGGCGTCAACCGCACCACGGCGTGGACCTACACCGAGATCGTCACCGACGCATCGGGGGACGTGTCGTCCGTGCCCGGCATCATCGTCGGCTCGCAGGTCCAGCTCCCCTCGGACGGCAAGACCTACACGCTCTACTACCTCTTCCCGCTCTCCGAGGAGCAGGAGACGCTGGGCCTGGTCACCCGGGCGCTGCTCACGGCCGCCGGGCTGCTGCTGGCCCTGGTCGCCGGCCTGACCTGGCTGGTGACGCGCCAGGTCGTGACGCCGATCCGGCTGGCGCGCCAGATCGCCGAGCGGCTCGCCGCCGGCCGCCTCCAGGAGCGGCTGCAGGTCACCGGCGAGGACGACATCGCCCGGCTGGCCTACTCCTTCAACCAGATGGCCACCAGCCTCCAGCGGCAGATCCGCCAGCTCGAGGAGCTGAGCTGGGTGCAGCGCCGCTTCGTCTCCGACGTCTCGCACGAGCTGCGCACCCCGCTCACGACGGTGCGGATGGCCTCGGACCTGCTGCACGACGCCCGTACCGGCTTCGACCCGGCCTCGGCGCGCGCCGCCGAGTTGCTCCAGGCCGAGCTGGACCGCTTCGAGAACCTCCTCGTCGACCTGCTCGAGATCAGCCGCTTCGACGCGGGTGCCGCCGTCCTCGCGCCGGAGGACGTCAACCTCGACGACATCGTCAACCGGGTCGTCACCGCCGCCCAGCCGCTGGCCGACCAGCGCCACGTGCGGGTCCTCGTCGAGCACCCCGACGACCCGGTCCGGGCCGAGGTCGACAGCCGCCGCGTGGAGCGGATCCTGCGCAACCTGGTCACGAACGCCATCGACCACGCGCAGGCCGACGACCCCACCGAGGTCGTGGTCGTGCGGCTCGCGTCCGACGAGGAGGCCGCCGCGATCACGGTGCGCGACCACGGTGTCGGCCTCGCGCCCGGCGAGGCGGCGATGGTGTTCAACCGGTTCTGGCGCTCGGACCCGGCCCGCGCCCGCACCAGCGGCGGCACCGGTCTCGGCCTCGCCATCGCGCAGGAGGACGCCCACCTCCACGGCGGCTGGCTCCAGGCGTGGGGGCGCAGTGGCCAGGGCGCCCAGTTCCGGCTCACCCTGCCGCGCCATGCGGGTGCCACGCTGCGGCACAGCCCCCTCCCGCTCATCCCCGACGACGCCGCGTCGTCGGACGCCGCGGTCGTGGCCGGACCCGAGGCCGTCGTACCCGTGCAGGAGGTCGAGCGATGACCGGGCCGGTACGACGCCGCGTCCCAGCCCTGCTTCCCGCGCTCTGCGCGCTGGCGCTCCTCCTCGCGGGCTGCGTCTCACTCCCCACCGAGGGCCCGGTGGTCGACAGCGACGTCATCGACGCCGACGACACCCGGCAGGCCAGCGACATCGACGCGCGGCCGCCGTCCGCGGGCGCCTCGCGCTCGGAGGTCGTGAGCGGCTTCCTCGACGCGATGACCGCCTGGCCCGTGCAGACCAACGTCGCGAAGAAGTACCTCACCGAGGAGGCGGCCGCCGGCTGGAACCCCGAGCGCGAGACCGTCGTCTACAGCGACGCCCCGCTCGCCACCCGCGAGAGCGGCAACACGGTCCGCGTCGAGCTCGGCGCCGCCGACGCGCTCGACGGCGCCGGTGCCTGGCGCGGCGCGTTGACCGGCGACGACCTGGACCTGGGGTTCCGCCTCAGCGTCGAGAACGGCGAGTTCCGCATCGCCGATCCCGCCGACGCCCTGGTGGTGCCGGCGAGCTGGTTCCAGCAGCGCTACCGGCAGGTCTCGCTCTACTACTTCGACCCGATCGCGCAGATCCTCGTGCCCGAGCCGGTGTTCGTCCCGCAGGGTGACCAGCTCGCCACCAGCCTGGTGGCCGGCCTGCTCGAGGGGCCGCCGCCGCGCGCCCGCGGGGTGGTCCGTTCGTTCGTCCCGCCCGGCCTGTCGGTGGGGCTCTCGGTGCCCGTCGACGAGCGGGGGGTCGCCGACGTCAACCTCGTCGGGGATGCGCCACGGCTGACGGCCGAGGAGTCCGAGCTGATGCTGGCGCAGCTGGCGTGGACCCTCCAGCAGGACCCCGCCATCCGCGCCGTGCGGGTGTCCATCGGCGGCGAGAGCCTGCAGATCCCCGGCGGCGCGTCACGGTTCCCCGTCGACGGGGGGCAGGCCTTCGACCCCGCGGGCGACAAGGCCACCACGCTCCTGTTCGGCCTCTCCCGGGGCCGGCTGGTCTGGGGCAGCTCGGGCAACCTCGTGACGGCCACCGGTCCCTTCGGCGACCAGGGCGCCGACCTCGACGCGATCGCCGCCCGGCCGGATGCCGTCGTCGCAGCGGCGGTGGACGCCGACGGCCACCGGGTCCGGGTCGCACCGGTCCGCGCGAGCCAGGGCACCGCGACCGCGGCCCGCACGATCCTCAGCGGCGGCACCTACGCCCGGCCGTCCTGGGACTTCGCCGGCCGCCTGTGGGTGCTGGACCGGCGACGTACCGGCGCGCGGGTCCTGCTGGTCGAGGACGACCGGGTCCGCGAGGTGCCCGTCGAGGGCATCAGCGGCCGCGACGCGCGAGCGGTGGTGGTCTCCCGCGACGGCACCCGCCTCGTCGGCGTCGTCCGCACGGCCAGGGGCGACGAGGTCGTCGGCGCCCGCGTCGTCATCGACGGCCGCGGCCGGGTGACCCGGACCCGCGCCCCGTTCCTCATCCGCGAGGCCGAGGGAACGGTGATCGACGACCTCGCCTGGACCAGCCCGATCCGGGTCGGACTGCTCACGGCCACCGCACCGGGCTCGCTCTACGAGGTCGACGTCGTCGCCGCCGACGGCGCGACCGTCGGCGTCGACGTGCTGTCCACGATCGTGTCCGGGCGACTGCTCGGCCTCGCCGCGGCACCGTCGGTGGGCACCCCCATGTTCGCCGTGTACGCCGACCGGTACGTCGCGATGGTCGACCAGGAGGAGTACCCCGCCAGCAGCCCGCTGACCGAGCTCGACTACGCCGGCTGAGCCACCGATCGGTGGATCGAGGCCGCGCAGGGCTTCTCCACAGGCGAGCCGGTCCGCGTTGTCGTCGCGCACGCACCTTGGTGGAGTGGGGGAGTGCCGATGCTGCAGGACCTCGCCGACGGATTCGGCGACCTCGTGCTGGGCGCCGCCTGCCTGGGCTGCGGACGGCCCGGACGGGCGCTGTGCCGGTCCTGCCGGGTCGCCCTGCCCGCCGCCGCGGCACCACGGTGGCCCACGCCCACCCCGCCGGGGTTGGTGCCGCCCTACGCGGTCGGCGACTACGACGGGACGCTCCGGGCCCTCGTGCTGGCCCACAAGGAGCGGCGCGTCCTCGCCCTCGCCCGTCCGCTCGGAGGACTCCTCGCCGCCTCCGTCGCGCAGGCGCTCGCGGACGCGCGGGTGGCGGAGGGCGTCGTACTCGTCCCGGTGCCGTCGCGGCCCCGTGCGGTGCGTGAGCGCGGGCACGACCCGACCTTCGCGATGGTCCGCGCGGCGGCCGCTGCCCTGCGCCGCGACCACGACGTGGTGACCGCCCGGCTGCTGCGGGTGCGTCCCGGCCTGGTCGACCAGGCCGGCCTCGACGCCGCGGCCCGCGCCGCCAACCTCTCCGGCTCGATGGCGGTCTCCGCCGAGGCCGTACGACGCCTCGCGCGACGCCGGTCCCGCGCCCACGTCGTGGTCTGCGACGACGTCCTGACGACCGGGGCGACCCTCCGCGAGGCGCAGCGCGCGCTCGAGGCCGTGGGGCTCCCGGTGCTCGCCGCGGCGACGGTCGCAGCCACGCGTCGGAGGGCCCTCCGGGGGGAGTAGAACGTCCCGACTTGCGGGTCAAGCCTTTCGTCGTCACCGGCAACGGACTAACGTCTCTACATGGAGTCCGCCCGGGTCCGTGGTTGCGCCGCACAGGCCGGGCAGATGCCCTGCCCGGTGCGGCAAGCCGATGCCAGTCGCAGGCGAAACGGCCCACGTAAGTCGACCTCCGGGTCGGCGATCACGGTGCGGCTTAGTCGTAAGTCCTGCCTCGGACCGGACGTCAGATGCGTCCGCCTCCGGGAGAAGGCCAGTAGTGGCAAGAAGCTGCGGAAGCCTCAGCAGGCGGGTGTGGGGACGAAGACCAGGTCGGCCGGCCGGATTCCGAGGCAGGGCCCGGGAGCACGGCTCCCGCGGCCCTGCCGCCCCGCGCTTTCACACGTCCCGCCCTGCGTGGCGGGAGAACCCATCACCGAAACCCCTGGAGGTAACTGATGGACGTTGTGGTCACCGGAAGGCACTGCGAGATCTCGGACCGGTTCCGGGCGCACGCCACCGAGAAGCTCGCGAAGCTGGAGAAGCACGACCACCGGATCATCCGGGTGCATGTCGAGGTCGACTCCGAACCGAATCCCCGCCAGCACGACCATGCGTTCCACGTGGAGCTCACCGCGATCTCCAAGGGGCCGGTGATCCGCGCCGAGGCCGCCGCCGACGACAAGATGGGCGCGCTCGACCTGGCGCTCGACAAGATGGCCGCGCAGATGCGCCGCGCCGCCGACCGCCGCCGGGTGCACCGCGGCCGACGGAGACGGGGGTACGACGGCCGCGCCCTGTCCGACGTGCCGCTCGACGGCGTCGGCGGCACCGAGGTCGAGGAGGAGGCCTCGATCGAGCGGCAGGTCGGCCCGATCACGGTGACCGGAGACGGCCCGCTGGTGGTCCGGGAGAAGACCCACCCCGCGAGCCCGATGACCCTCGACCAGGCGCTCTACGAGATGGAGCTGGTCGGCCACGACTTCTACCTCTACGTCGACAAGGAGAGCGAGCGGCCGGCGGTCGTCTACCGTCGCCGCGGGTACGACTACGGCGTGATCTCGCTCGAGGTCGACATCCAGGGAGGGTGAGCGGACCATGAGACGACGGCCGATCGGGCGGCTGGGTGTTTTCGGAGCCGACGGCGTGGCGGAACTGGTACGTCCCGCCACACCATCGGACCTCCGTGCCATGATGCCCCTGTGGCGAGTGGGAATTCGCCGGCCGCGGCAGGACCTGGACACCCTGTGAGCGAGCCGGTACGTGTGGTCGTTGTCGACGACCAGGAGCTGTTCAGGCGCGGCCTGACCATGCTCCTGGGCATCGAGCAGGGCATCGAGGTCGTCGGCGAGGCGAGCAACGGCGCGGAGGGTGTGTCGCTGGTCGTCAGCTCCGCCCCCGACGTCGTGCTGCTCGACGTCCGGATGCCGAAGCAGTCCGGCATCGAGGCGTGCGTGGCGATCAAGGAGGCGGTCCCGACCACCAAGATCATCATGCTGACGATGTCCGACGAGGAGGCCGACCTCTACGAGGCGGTCAAGAGCGGCGCCTCGGGCTACCTCCTCAAGGACTCCTCCATCGAGGAGGTCGCGCAGGGCATCCGCGTCGTCGCCGACGGGCAGTCGCTGATCAGCCCGTCGATGGCCGCCAAGCTGATCGACGAGTTCAAGACGATGTCGAAGCCGGAGCGCAACGCCGGGCCGGCGCTCAAGCTGACCGAGCGCGAGCTCGAGGTGCTGCGCCTGGTCGCGCGCGGCCTGTCCAACCGCGACGTCGCCTCGCAGCTCGCGATCAGCGAGAACACCGTCAAGAACCACGTCCGCAACATCTTGGAGAAGCTGCAGCTGCACTCCCGGATGGAGGCGGTCATGTACGCCGTGCGCGCGAAGCTCGTGGACCTGGACTGACGCTGTCGGCGGGGCTCCGTAGGGTCGCAGCCGTGAGCAGCACGCAGACCCTCTCGCGCGCCCAGGCGCGCCGGATCGCGCTGGCCGCCCAGGGCTTCCTGGACCCGGCGCACGCCGTCCCGACCCTGCGCACGTTCGACCGCACCCTCGCGCGCACCGGCGTGCTGCAGGTCGACAGCGTCAACGTCCTGCAGCGGGCGCACTACATGCCGCTCTACTCGAGGATGGGCGCCTACGACGTCGACCTGCTCCGCCGCGCGGCCTCGGGCCGCCAGCGGCGGGTCGTCGAGTACTGGGCGCACGTGCAGGCGTTCATGCCGGTCGACCTCTGGCCGGCGATGCGGCACCGGATGGACGCCCACCGTGCGAAGCGCGGGAAGTGGTTCACGGTGGAGGAGGACGACGCCCTCGAGGCCGCCCTCGTCGCCGAGATCGCCGACCGCGGCCCCAGCACCGCCCGCGAGCTCGACGACGGCCTGCCCCGCCGCAAGGACCACTGGGGCTGGAACTGGTCGCGCACCCGCCGGCTGCTCGACTACCTCTTCACCGTCGGCGACCTCGCGATCGAGGGCCGCAACAGCCAGTTCGAGATCCGCTACGACCTCCCCGAGCGCGTCCTCCCACCCGGGTACGTCGACGCGCCGGCCCTGTCCGCCGAGGACGCCCACCTCGAGCTGGTCCGGCGCGCGGCCCGCTCGCACGGCGTGGCCAGCGCCCAGTGCCTCGCCGACTACTACCGCCTGCGGGTGGGGGAGGCCCGGCCCGCGATCGACGCCCTCGTCGAGGCGGGCGAGCTCGAGCCCGTGCGGGTGGAGGGCTGGCACCGGCCGGCGTACCTCCATCGCGACGCCCGGCTCCCGCGGCGCGTCGGCGCCCGGGCGCTGCTGAGCCCGTTCGACCCGGTGGTGTGGGAGCGCGACCGCGCCGAGGCGCTCTTCGACTTCCTCTACCGGATCGAGATCTACGTGCCCGCCGACCAACGGGTGCACGGCTACTACGTGCTGCCGTTCCTGCTCGGCGACCGGATCGTGGGCCGGGTCGACCTCAAGGCCGACCGGGCCACCGCGCGGCTGCTGGTGCAGTCGGCGTGGGCCGAGGGCCATGCCCCGCCCGAGACGGCCGCAGAGCTGGCCGCGGAGCTGCGGCGGCTCGCGGGGTGGCTGGGGCTGGACGAGATCGAGGTCGCCCCGAGGGGCGACCTCGCTCCCGCGCTCCTCAGCGAACTCGCAGCCGCCGGAGCAGCCTGAGCTGGGCGTTGCCGAGCCCGACGAACCTCTCCAGCGCCATGCCCGACGGCGGGCCGAGCGGCATCAGCCGCTGGGTGGCGACGGTCTGCGACTCGGTGTACTTCCGCAGGCCCTCCGCGCCGTGGCGGCGGCCCAGGCCGCTGTCGCCCATGCCGCCCATCCCGGCCTCGATCGACCCGGCTGCTGCGGCGGCGCCGTCGTTGACGTTGACCGACCCGGAGCGGATCCGGCCGGCGAGCACCTCGGCGGCGCCGGTGTTGCGCGACCAGATGCTCGCGGAGAGGCCGTAGCGGCCCTCGTTGGCCTTCTGCACGGCCTCCTGGTCGGAGCCGACCCGGTAGAGCGAGACGACCGGGCCGAAGGTCTCCTCCAGGCAGACCGGCATGTCGGCGGTGACGCCCTCGAGCACCGTCGGCTCGTGGACGAGGGGACCGAGGTCCGGCCGGGCACGGCCGCCCGTGAGCACCCGGGCGCCGCCGGCGACGGCCGACGCCACGTGCGAGGTCACCGCCTCGAGCTGGGCGGGGGAGGCGAGCGAGCCGACGTCGACGGAGTAGTCGAAGGTCTGTCCGAGGGTCAGCGCCTCGGTCGCCGCCACGAGCGCGTCGCGGAAGGCGTCGTACACGGCGTCGTGGACGATGACCCGCTCGATGTGGATGCACATCTGCCCGGTGTTGGCGAAGGCTGCGGCGACACAGCCCGCGGCGGCCTTGTCGACGTCGGCGTCGGCGAGGACGACGAGCGGGTTCTTGCCGCCGAGCTCGAGGGAGGCCGCGATCAGCATCTCGCCCGCGCGGCGTCCGACCGAGCGTCCGGTCGGCGTGGAGCCAGTGAAGCAGATGTGGTCGACGCCCCCGGGTCCGTCGGGCGAGCCGATCAGTGCGTCACCGATCACCGAGCCGGGGCCGACGACGACGTGCCACAGGTCGGTGGGCAGCCCGGCCTCGGCCATCAGCGCCCGCGTCCACAGCAGCGTCAGCGGGGTCTGCGAGTCGGCCTTGCTCACCACCCCGTTGCCGGCGAGCAGGGCCGGGATGACGTCGCCGACGGCGAGGTAGAGCGGGTAGTTCCACGGCGAGATCATGCCGATCACGCCCTTGGGCACCCGGACCTCGCGCACCTTGGTCAGTCCGGGCATCGCACCGCGGACCTTGTGGGTGCCGAGGTAGTGCTTGCCGTGGCGGGCGTAGTGGCGCGCGATGTTGGCGACCTGCAGGATCTCCTGCCACGCGCTGAACCGCGCCTTGCCCATCTCCCACTGGATCAGGTCGATGACCTCGTCCTGGCGTTCGACGAGCAGGTCGTGGAAGCGGAGTACGACGCCCGCGCGGTTCGCCCACGGCAGTTGCGCCCAGGGCCGCTGGGCGCGGCGGGCGCTCGCGATCGCGTCGGCGACATCGTTCGCCGAGGAGACCGGCACGCTCGCGGTGGGCAGGCCGTCGTAGGGCGCCACGGCGGTGCTGACCGCGGTGCTGACCGCAGTGCCCGCGGCGTCGCGGAACACCCAGCGGTTCCACTCCGCGATCCGCTCGTCGGTGACCCAGCCGGGCCGGACGGAGGTCGTGGTGGGAGCAGTCGTGGTCACGAGTAGAGCCTCTCCAGGACGTCGGCGTACTTGGCGTGGACGACGCGGCGCTTCAGCTTCAGCGTCGGGGTGAGCTCCTCGGACTCCGCGGTCCACTCGACGGGCAACAGCTCCCACGCCTTGACCTGCTCGGGCCGCGAGAGTCGCTCGTTGGCGGCGTCGACGGCCTGCTGCGCGACGGCGAGCAACGCCGGGTGCTGGGCGAGCTCGGCGAGGGAGGTGCCGGCGGGGATGCCGAGCTGGGCCGCCACCAGGGGCGCGATCTCGGGGTCGAGGGTGAGCACCGCGACGACGTACGGACGGCCCTCGCCGAACACCAGGGCGTGCCCGACGATCGGGCTCTCCTTGAGGTAGTTCTCGATGTTGGAGGGCGCGATGTTCTTGCCGGAGGAGGTGATGATCATCTCCTTCTTCCGGTCGACCACCTTGAGGAATCCGTCCTCGTCGATCTCGCCGATGTCGCCGGTGTGGACCCAGCCGTCGGCGTCGATCAGCTCCGCCGTCGCCGCCTCCTGCCGGTAGTAGCCCTGCGACGCGACGGGCCCGCGGGCGAGGATCTCGCCGTCCTCGGCCAACGCGATCTCGATGCCGGGCAGTGCCCGGCCCACGGTGCCGAGGCGGAACTGGTCGGGGCCGCACGAGGTGACCGCGGCGCAGGTCTCCGTCATGCCGTAGACGTCGTAGATCCGCATGCCGAGGCCGGCGAAGAACTTCGCGACCTCCAGCGGCATCGGGGCCGCGGCCGAGGCGGCCCACTCGCACCGGTCGAGGCCGAGGAGGGCACGGAGGAAGGACAGCAGGCCGGCGTCGGCGGCCTGGTAGCGGGCCTCCAGCTCGGGGGAGACCGTCGCGCCGGTCTGCAGCGCCTCGACGTACTCCAGGCCGATCGCGAGCGCGCCCTCGACCTGCGCCCGCTTCTCCGGGTCGGTCTCGGCGGCGAGCTTCGCGGAGATTCCGGTCTTGATCTTCTCCCAGACCCGTGGGACGCCGAAGAAGCGGGTCGGGTGCACCTCGCCGAGAGCGCCGAGCAGCAGCGCGGGATCGGCGATGAGGTGGATGTGGGCGCCCATCACCTGCGGGATGTACATGCCGAGGGTGCGCTCGGCGATGTGGGCGAACGGCAGGTAGGAGATGAAGTCGTTGTGCTGCGTCGGCGCGGCGACCCGCAGCGAGCAGATGCACTCGTAGAGCACGGCGTGATGGGTGAGGACGACGCCCTTGGGGTTCCCGGTGGTCCCCGAGGTGTAGAGGATCGTCAGCGGGTCGTCGGGGCCGATCCCGGCCGTGCGGGCGTCGAGCTCGGCGGCGTGCTCCGCCCGCCACGCGGCGCCGGCGGCGAGGAAGGCGTCCCACGTGGTGAAGCGGTCGTCGCCGGCGGGCGCCGCGGCGTCGACCAGCACGACCTTGCGGATCGACGGCGCGTCGACGAGCGCCTTCTCCCAGCGGGCCAGGTGGTCGGCCGTCTCGAGGATCACGACCGTGGGCTCGGCGTGCCCGGCGACGTACGCGACCTGTTCGGGGGACAGCGTGTTGTAGACCGACATCGAGACGGCGGCGGCGTGGACCGCGCCGAGGTCGGCGACGACGTGCTCGATCCGGTTGCCGGCCATCAGCGCGACGCGGTCACCGCGCGCCACGCCGGCCGCCATCAGGGCGCCGGCGACGTCGAGGGCCCGCTCGCGCAGCTCGCTCCAGCCCACCGTGCGCCAGCCGGGCGTGTAGCCGTCGGACAGGTCGATCCCGACCTTGTCGGAGTACGCCGAGGCGTCGCCCTCGGCCTCGACGGTGCGGGCGAACGCGACCGGCAGCGTGAGACCGGCGAGCTGCGCCTCGATCTCGGCGCGCACGGCCAGGGTGTCGGTGCTCATCGTGGTTCCTCTCGGGGATGGGGGTGGGGACGGGAGGTCGGTCGGTGCGTCACTGCTGGGGCACGGTCGCGGAGCCGCGGCCCTGGGTGCCGTCCGGCGGGTCGGTGCAGCGCACGTCGGTCACCGGCTCGCGGTGACGGGTGTCCTGGATGTCGCGCTGCACGCTGCGGTCGTAGACGCAGTTCTTCAGGATCCGCGGCACGAGCACGACGCGGCCGCTGCCGCCTCGGGTGCTGCCGGCCATCACGTCGGCCTGGAGCGGCACCCAGTCGAGCCAGTGCTGGAGCCCGCGCAGGTGGCGGGCGGCCATCTCGGTCAGCGGCACCCCGGAGCGCAGCAGGCGGCGCAGCTCCGGCGACGCGGCCCTCCACCACCGCTCGAGGCGGGGCAGAAGGTCCAGCGACGTGACGACGGTACGACGGATGGCCGGTGTCGCATCGGCCAGCGCTCCCGCGATCGCCTCGAGGTCGGCGGCCATCCGCCGGAGGTCGGGGGAGAGGTCGGCGACCGTGGCGAGCGGTCTCTGCGCCCGCTTCGCCAGGGTGGTGAGGTCCGGCTCGAGGCGACGCAGCATCGCGAACGCGGTCTCCATCTCGATGGCCAGCGCGCGGAGGTCGACGTCCTCGTCACCGTTGCCGAAGATCGCTGCGGTCTCGTCGGCGATGGTGCGGATGTCGGCGACGTCGAGGTGCGCCATCAGCCCCTGCGCGTGGGCGAGGACGTCGGGCACGTTGACGGGCACGGAGGTGGACGCGACGGGCACGGTGGCTCCGTCGGCGAGGAAGGGCCCGCTGCCGGTGCGTGGGCGGACGTCGAGGTACTGCTCGCCGACCGCCGACAGGTTGCGCACCTCCATCGCGCTGTCGGTGGGGATCTCGACGTCGGACTCGATCTCCAGCTCGGCCACGGCGCCGACGCCCTCGGCATCGCTGAGCCGGACGTCGACGACCTCGCCGATCCGCTGGCCGCGGTAGGTCACCACGGAGCCCTCGTGGAGGCCCGCGGCCTGCGGCAGCTCGACCGTCAGGTGGTAGGGGTTGCGGAAGAGCGAGCCGCCCACGACGGTGTCGGCGACGTAGAGGACGCCGGCCACGAGGATCACCAGGATCAGCACCTGGGCGGTGTGGATCCGGCGGCGCCAGACTCGCGCGCTGCTCGCCAGCTCCTCGGTGGGGGTCAGCGGTCGGGCCATCAGTTGCCCCCCGTGTCGGACAGCGCGTCGGGGTCGAGCAGGACCGTCAGGTCGAAGTTCACGAAGTCGCCGGGGGAGGCCTTGTCGCTGCCACTCGCGAAGGCGATCAGGCCGCGCATCACGCCGTCGATGTCCTTGCGTCCGGCGAGCAGCGTCCGCAGCACCGGCCGCATGTCCTCCAGCTGTGCGACCAGGTCGGCCTTGACGGCCTTCGTCAGCGGGGTGGCGACCGCGTCGAACTGGTGGAGCGACTCCATCGCCGCCACCAGGTCGCCCCGCTGCCGGTCGAGGGACGTGACCAGGTCGGTGAGGTCCGTCAACGAGCGGGTCACCTCCGGCAGGTCGCCGGCCAGCTGGGTCGTGAGCCGGTCGAGCGCCGCGGTCAGCCGGTCCACCCGCGGGAAGTCCGCGTTGAGGTCGGTGACCGCGGTGTCGAGGCGTGCGAGCAGGCGGCGTACGTCTCCCGCGTTGCCGGTCAGCGCGGTGTTGAGCTCGGTGATGATCGTGGAGATGTCGGAGAAGCTGCCGCCGGTGACGACGGTCGACAGCGCCGACAGCAGGTCGGTCACGTCGGGTGCGGAGCTCGTCGCCGCGGCGGGCAGGGTCTCGCCGGCGGCGAGGACCTGCCCACTGGTGCCGGGGAAGAGCTGCACGAACGCGGTGCCCATCGGCGAGGTCAGCCGGATCTCGGCCCGCGAGGTGTCGGTCAGCTCGACCGACGTCGACAGGGCGAGCCCCACCTCGGCGACGTACTCGCCGGCCTCGACGGAGGTGACCTGCCCGACCGTCGCGCCGTCCAGCTTCACGGGCGCGTCGACCGGCAGGTTGAGGGCGTCCTCGAACTCGACCGTCAGGTCGTACGTCGGCCCGTCGACCAGCGAGGGGAGCGGCACGTCCTCCAGGCCCAGCCCGCACCCGGCGGTGCCGGCGCCGGCCGCGAGCACCACCGCGGCCACCCAGCCGCGCACGCCGGTCACGGGAACCCCGCCGGGAGGCCGTCGTACAGGCCGTCGAGGAGCGGGTCCAGGAGGCCGGTGCCGTCCTTGGTGAAGAGCAGGTTGCACAGCTCGGTGCCGGCCTCGCCGCCCAGCCTGCCGGCGAACACGGCGCACGAGTGGCTGCGGAAGGCCGCGGCGAACGGACCGGCGCTGAACGCGAACTGGACCCGCAGGCGGCCCAGGTCCCAGTCGTAGGCGCGGGCGAAGTTCTCCGCCATCGTCGGCATGACGTCGAACGCCTCCTCGAGCGAGTCCTGGTTGCCCTGGACCGTGCTGACCACGTCGGCCAGGCCGGCGAGGTCGTCACCGAGGACGCCCGCGTTGTCCTCGAGGAACGCGTTGGTCAGGCCGGTCAGCTGGTCGAGGCTGTCGAGGGTGGCGACCAGCTCCTGGCGCTGGTCCGACAGCACCCCGGTGGTGTCGGCGGCTGCGGTCGCGAAGTCGCGGATCCGGCGGTCACGCTTCGCGAGGGTCGTGACCAGCGCGACGAGGTTCTTCGAGACCGCCGTCAGGTCGGTGTCCTTGCTGTTGAGGACCTCGAGGGCGTCGCGGCTCTCGGCGAGGGCGCGCCGCAGGTGGGAGCCGTTGCCCTCCAGTGCCGCGGCGGTCGTCGCGAGCATCTCGCCGAGGCCGGCGGAGCCGCCCTTCCTGCCGAGGCCGGCGTCCAGCGCCAGCACCAGGTCGTCGATCGCCTTCGCGATCTCGTCGACGGTCGCGGGGGAGCGGGTGTGGTCGGTCGTGATGTGGGCGCCGGTGGCGAGCGTGGGGCCGCCGTCCCACGCCGGCCCGAGCTCGATGAACCGGTCGGTGACCAGCGAGCCCTGCAGGATCTCCGCGCCCGCGTCGGCAGGCACGCGCGTGTCGGGATCGAGGTGCATGACGACGCGCATCGTCGTACCCCGCGGCTCGACCTCGACGATCTCGCCGACCTTCACGCCGAGGTAGGTGACCTCGTTGCCGACGTAGACGCCGGTGGTGTCGGCGAAGTCGGCGGTGACCACGATGTCCCCGGGGTCCTCGCCGCCGAGCCAGCCCGCGAGCCGGGCGCCGGAGAGCACGAGCGCGATCACGATCGCGCCGCCCAGGGCGCCGAGGACGGTCCTTCTGCCCCTCACTTGCAGTCCTCCGGGGTGATCGAGCAGACCAGGTCGTCGGGGATGACCGCCCACGGCGCGTTGACGCCCAGCCACGGACCGTCGCCGGTGGCGTTGGTGAACACGCGCATCGTCGGGCCGGCGAGCCGCATGGTCCGGTCGAGCTGCTTGCTGTGCTTGTCGAGGGTCGCCAGCACGGTGCGCAGGTCGCGCAGCGCGGGGGCCAGCTGCGGCGCCGTCTCCCGTACGACGGCCGTCAGCCCGGTCACGAACCGGTGGGCATCGCGCAGCAGGGTCCGCAGCACCTCCTTGCGCTGCTGGACCATCAGCATCACCGCGGTCCCGTTGGTCATCACGCGGTCGAGCTCGTCGGTCTGCTCGAGCACGAGCGAGGTGACCTTGCGGGTGGAGGAGAGCAGGTCGTCGATCTCCTGCTCGCGGTCGGTGACGATCGCGGAGACGCCGGCGATGCCGTCGACCGCGTCGCGCAGGGCGGTCGGCGTGATCCTCAGGTCGGTGGCGAGCACGTCGACCGCCGCCTGGATCCGCTTCAGGTCGAGCGCCTCGACCTGCGGCGTCGACTCCAGCCAGAACCGCTCGATCGTGTAGCTGTCGACCGCGTGCTCGACCGCGATGGTCCCGCCGTCGGCGAGGGTCGCCCCGGCGCCGGGAGTGAGCGACAGGAAGCGCTCGCCGAGGATCGAGAGCAGCTTGACCTCGACCGTGCTGTCGTCGGTCAGGCCGACGTCGGCCGGCGCCTGGTTGAGCGAGAAGGCGACGTCGACCTGGTCGCGGTCGGCCTCGACAGCGGTCACCTTGCCGACCTTGAGGCCGGCCACCCGGACGTCGTCGCCGGCCTCGATGCCGGCGGCGTGCCGCAGCCGGACGTGGTACGACGCCTCGCCGGCCAGGCTGCGCACACCGAGCAGCACCAGGCCGATCACCGCGGCCGCCGCGACCACGCGGACCGGCCAGCCGAGTCGCTGCCAGATCGCTGTCGTCGTCCTCATCCGCGGCACCTCCTCGAGAACCGGTCGCCCGTGACGCCGAGGTCGAGCTTCAGGGGCACACCGGTGACCGACGCGCTGAGCGTGCACACGTAGGTGTTGAGGTAGCTGCCGTAGCCGAGCGTGCGCAGGTAGACCTCCAGCTGCTGGGGGAGGGCCGCGCCGGTGCGGACCAGCAGGCCGGTGCGGGCGGCGAGGTAGTCGAACCAGGGGCCGGTCGACGCCACGACGTCGGTGATCGGGCGCCGGGTGGCGTCGACGAGGTCGGCGGTGGTCGCGGACAGCCGGGCGATGCCGTCGAGGCTGGTCGCGATCCGGTCGCGGTCCTCGGCCAGGCCGGCCGTGAGCGAGTCGAGCCCCTGCACGAGGTCGGTGATCTCGGCGCGGTGGTCGTCGGTGGTCTCGAGGACGAGCGTCACGTTGTCGACGACCCGGGCGAGCGTGTCCTCGCGGTCGGTGAGGCCGTGGGTGAGCTCGGCGGTCTGCTCCAGCAGGTGCTGGATCGTCGGACCCTGGCCCTGCAGCACCTGCACGATGTTGGTGGCGAGCAGGTTGACGTCGCCGGGCTGGAGCAGGTCGAAGACCGGCTGGAAGGCGTTGAACATCGCGGTGAGGTCGAGCGCCGGGCGGGTCCGCTCGAGCGGGATGCGGGCGTCGTCGCCCAGCCGCCCGGCGTCGGCCGTGCGGTCGGGCCGGGTCAGTGCGACGTAGCGCTGGCCCATCAGGTTGAGGTAGTCGATCGACGCGGTGACGTCGTCGTGCAGCACCTGGTCGGCGGAGACGCTCATCGTCACGACGGCGAGGCCCCTGTCCTCACCGGTGCCGACGCGGGTGCCTGTCACCCGGCCGACCCGGACGCCGGCGACCCGGACGTCGTCGCCGGAGCGCAGGCCGGTGGCGTCGCGGAAGACGGCCGTCACCGTGATCGAGTCGCCCCGCTGCGCACGGGAGAGCGTGCCGGCCACCATCGACGTCAGCAGCACGGCGACGAGGGCGAACACCACGACCCCGGCGGTGGCGCCCGGGTGGCGGCGCAGCTCGCTCAGCTGGCGGCCCATCAGCAGCGCCCCTTCAGCCCGCGGTAGGTCGGGCAGTCCGCGGGATCGCTGGAGTCGTAGGGGTCGAGGAACTGCGGCGAGAGGACGCCCTCCATCTGGATCCGGCCGTCGACCGCCGCGGCGGCGCCGTTGCGCAGCAGCGCCGGCACCTTGCGCAGCAGCGACGCGAACGCCGGGTAGCGCTGCGCGAACACCTCGAGGTTGGCGGCGCTCGCGTTGAGCAGGCGGGCGGTCTCCTCGCCGTGGGCGCGGAGGAAGACGGCCACGCCGTCCTCGCCGCTGATCAGCCGGGACACACCCTGCATCAGGGTGGTCGTGGCCTTCTCCTGCTGCACCAGGGTGCGCGCCAGCGGGCGGGAGTCGCGCAGTGCGGCGAGCAGCTGCGGCTCGATGTCGGCGACCAGGTCGCTGTCACGGGTCAGCAGGTCGAGGTCCCGGCGCACCTGCGGCTGGAGGTCCTCCCACCGGCCCAGGAAGGCCTCCCCGTCGCGCACCATCGCGGCGAGCCTCGTCCCGCGGCCGTCGAGGGAGTCGGCGAGCTGCGAGAGCGCGACGTCCCACTGGGCCGGGTCGACCGCGGCCAGGAGCCGCTGGGTGGCGGAGAAGGTGTCCATCAGCCGCAGCGTCGCCTTCGACGTGTCCGCCGGTACGACGTCGCCGTCGGCCAGGTGGGTCGCCGCCGATGAGGAGACGGGGCTCGTCCCGGTGGCGCGGGTGGCGACCAGGTCGACGTACTCGTTGCCGAAGAGGGTTCCGGGCAGCACCCGCGCCGTGACGCTCGCCGGGATCAGGTCCGCGTGGTCGGGCTCGACGAGGACCGTCGCGGTCGGGCCGTCCCAGCCGGTCTCGGCCTCGCGTGCGACCGGGTCGACCTCGATCACCCGGCCGACGCGCAGACCGTTGAACTTCACGTCGGAGTTGATTCCGAGGGTGTCGCCGACGGTGGCGAGCCGGACCGTCACCCGGACGTCGCTGCTGAGCGTGCCGAGGGTCTGCAGCGCGAGGACGCCGGTCAGCAGGCCGAGGGCGGCGAAGCCCGCGAGGCCGACGAGCGCGAGGCGCAGGCGCAGGTCGCGGCGGTCGGTCCGCACGTGCGGGAACAGGAACTGGCTCACCGTCACCCCGAGATCTGGACCTGCTGGTCCGCGCCCCACAGGAGCAGCGTCAGCAGGATGTCGACGACGGTCAGGGAGATGATGCTGGCGCGGATCGCGCGCCCGGTCGCACGACCGACCCCTTCGGGCCCGCCGCTCGCGGTGAACCCGTGGTAGCAGTGGATCAGGGTCACGACGGTGGTCAGGACCACCACCTTGATCGCGGAGTAGAAGACGTCGACCGGCGCGACGAACGTGCGGAAGTAGTGGTCGTAGGTGCCGGCCGACTGTCCGTAGAAGGTGGTCACCATGAAGTCCGTGGCGACGTACGTCCCGACCAGGCCGATCAGGTAGAGCGGGAGGACGACGACCCATGCCGCGACGAGGCGGGTGCTGATCAGGTACGGGATCGGCCGGATCGCCATCGCCTCCAGCGCGTCGATCTCCTCGCTGATCCGCATGGCACCGATCCGCGAGGTGAAGCCGCACCCGATCCGCGCGGCGAAGCCGAGGGCGGCGACCATCGGGGCCAGCTCGCGGGTGTTGGCGTAGCCGGAGATGAAGCCGGTCAGCGGCGCCAGCCCGATCACGTCGAGGCCCTGGTAGCCCTCGAGGCCGACCTCGGTGCCGGTCAGCGTCGACAGGAGGAGCACGACGCCCACGACGCCGCCCCCGACGAGGAAGATCCCGGACCCGAGGGTCACCTCGGCGAGCACCCGCGCGATCTCGCCGCGGTAGCGGGTGAGTGCCACGGGCAGGGCCGCGATCGCGCGCCACGCGAGGACGAGCTGGAGGCCGATGCCCTCGAGCGGGCCGATGACGGCGCGGTCGACGGCCTGGTCGACGGCACGGGCCGGCCGGATCGGGGTGCTCGTCATCCGATCGGCCCTCCCGCGAAGGTGCTGTGCACCTGGGAGATCACGAAGTTGGCCGCGAAGAGCAGCACGAAGTTGGTGACCACCGCGCTGGTGACCGCCTCGCCGACGCCCGTCGGGCCGCGGCTGGCGCCGAGTCCCTTGTACGACGCCACGACGGCGCAGATCACCGCGAAGATCGCGGCCTTGGCCAGCGACAGCCAGAGGTCGGAGAGCTGCGCCAGGGTGGTGACCGAGGCGAGGTAGCTGCCCGGCGGGAGGTCCTGGATGACCACGCTGATCGAGAGCGTGGTGAGGATCGTGAAGAACATGACGACGCCGTTGAGCAGCACCGCGACCACGACGATGGCGAACATGCGCGGCACGACCAGGCGCTCCATCACCGACAGGCCCATGACCTCCATGGCGTCGATCTCCTCGCGGATCCGCCGCGAGCCGAGGTCGGCGCAGATCGCCGAGCCGGCGACGCCGCTGAGCATCAGCGCGGTGATCAGGGGAGAGGCCTGCCGGACGACCGCGAGGGTGTTGCCGGCGCCCGTGAACGCGACCGCGCCCACCTCCTGGGCCAGCACGCCGACCTGCAGCGCGAGGATGATGCCGAAGGGCACCGACACGGCGAGCGCCGGCAGCGTGCAGACGCGGATCGCGTACCAGGTCTGCACCACGGTCTCCGCGAGCGGGAAGCGCCGTCCGGAGACCGACGAGACGACCGCGCCGAACACCCGGCGGGTGAAGCGGAGCAGGGCCAGGACCTCGGCCAACGGCTTGCCGAGCGCCGTCAGGGCGCGCGATTCGCTCGTGGCCGACATGGTGCTCCTGTGCTCGCTCGGGTCGGTGCGTGGGCAGCCGAGAATGACAGTAGAACTGTCACACCCGTACTGTCCACGTCCGTGTGACCTACGTCAAGCCCGATCGTTGAGGAATCTGTATCGGGCTCGATCTGCGCCTGTGGCGGTCCTGCGTGTCCGCGTTGCCAGAATTGTTTGACAGTCGTACTGTGACAGTCATGAGCGCAGCAGTGGGGGTTGATCCGGCCCGTGAGTCCGATGACGGCGGCACCCTGCGCACCGTCGACGAGCTCGCCGCGGCGGCCGGCCTGACCGTCCGCACGACCCGCTACTACGCCAGCCTCGGCCTGCTCCCGCCGCCGGCGCGCCGCGGTCGGATGGCGTGGTACGACGACACCCACCTCGCGCGCCTGGAGATGATCCGCGCGCTCCAGGGCCACGGCTTCACGCTGCAGGCGATCGAGAAGTACCTCGCCTCGCTCCCCGTCGATGCCGGCGTCGAGGACCTGGCCGTCCAGCGCGCGATGCTGACGTCGTGGACGGTGGGGGAGCCGCACGAGCTCACCCGCCGCCAGCTCGACCAGCACGCCGGCCGCAAGCTGACCGACGACGAGGTCTCCCTGATCGAGGACTTCGGCCTGCTGCGTCGTACCGGTGAGGGCGCCGCCGAGCGCTTCGCCCCGGTCCACGGGTTCGACGTGGCCGTCGAGCTGCTCCAGGTGGACATCCCGGTGGAGGGGATGCGCGCTGCCGGCGAGGCGATCGAGCGCCACATGTCGGCCCTCGCCGAGGAGCTCACCCGGGTCCTGCACGACGAGGTCGTCGAGCCGTGGCGCCGCGACAGCCACTCCCGCGAGGACGCCGCCCAGCTCGAGAACACCATCGGCACCCTGCGCCGGCTGACCCTCGAGGCGATCGTCCGCGGCTTCCAGCGCTCCGCCAACAAGCTCATCACCCAGTCGCTCGACCGCCGCTGACCGCGCCGCCGGCGGGCCCGATAGGGTCGCGGGCGTGACCCAACGCACTCTCGTCCTCCTCAAGCCCGACGCGGTCCGCCGCGGCCTGGTCGGCAACGTGCTGGCCCGGTTCGAGGCCAAGGGGCTGGGCATCGTCGCCATGGAGCACCGCCACATCGACGCGGCGCAGGCCGATGCGCACTACGCCGAGCACGTCGAGCGCGACTTCTACCCGCCGCTGCGCGACTTCGTGACCAGCGGCCCGCTGGTCGCCCTGGTCCTCGAGGGCGACGAGGCGATCGAGGTCGTCCGCGCGCTCAACGGCGCCACCGACGGGCGCAAGGCCGCCCCGGGCACCATCCGCGGCGACCTCTCGCTGTCGAACCGCGAGAACCTCGTGCACGGCTCGGACTCGCCCGAGTCGGCCGCGCGCGAGATCGCGCTGTGGTTCCCCGGCCTCGCCTGAGCCGTTTCCCGGACGCGGCGCCCGGCGCCGCCTAGACTCCCGGCCGGGAGCTGACGGGTGCCTCATGCCCGCTGCTCGACTCGGAGAGCGGCAGGGAGATCGTGAGCACCACCCCTTTCGGCGCGGTTCGTCGACCGTCGGCGCCGTACGACGCCCGGTCGGTCGCTTCCCTGGTGCTGCTCGGCACGCTGGCGCTCGCCCCGGTCTCGGTCGTGCTCGGCGTGCTCGGCCTGCGGCGCACCCGCCACGGTGCGCGGCGCGGGCGGTGGTGCGCCGTCCTCGGCGTGGTCGGCGGTCTCGCGCTGACCACCGGCCTGGCGGC
>DATLIG010000181.1:0-31780 GCA_035539555.1 Nocardioides sp.
CAACATCCACCGCGCGGTCGAGGTCGGCTCCGTCGACGAGGTCATCGCCGCCAGCGACCTCCGCCCGAAGGTGGTCGCCGCGATCGAGAAGGCCCTCCCCGCCTGACCCGTCGTCGCCCACTTGCCGGTTCGGTCGGTCGACTTGCCGGTTCGGTCCGTCGACTTGCCGGTTCGGTCGGGCGCGGCGCCGCGAATCGGCAACTCGACCCGCGAAACCGGCAACTCGACCCGCGAAACCGGCAACTCGGCCAGCGAAACCGGCAACTCGACCCGGGTCAGACGGGGGTGATGGGGAGGGACCGGCGGGGCTGGAAGGCGAAGGTCGCGCCGGTGCTGAACCGGGTGACGGCGACCTCGTCGGCCTCCGGCGCCGGTTCGGTACGACGAACGACGCGCCCCAGCCACCCGCCGCCCTCCGGCAGCGGCGAGACCTCCACGTCGAGGTGGGCGTCGACGGCCCGGACGATCGCCTGGAGCGCGGCGGTCCACCCGGGGCCGCACAGGGAGATCCAGGCCTGGTCCTCGTGGGCGGGCGACGGGCGCACGACCAGGGTCGCGTCGTCGAGTGACGCGTCGACGTACACGGTGGGGTTGAGCAGCGGGTGGACGGCGAGCAGGCGCACCGCGGCCTCCACCGGGTCCGCCAGGTCCAGCAGTCCCAGGGCACGGGCGAGCCGTTCGGCGCCGATGCCGGCGACGCCGACGAGCTGCTTGCGGCGCAGCTTCTCGAGCTCCGCATCGGTCTCGGTGCGCTCGGCGACGGCGAGCGCGAAGGCCCGGTCGAGCAGGTGCATCTGGAGGCACACCTCGTCGGCGATCCTCACGAGTGCGGACCTCGAGAAGGCCGCGAAGTCGATGTCGGAGAGCAGCGGTCCGGCGTAGTCGGACAGGCCCTCGTCGGCGGGGTCGATCGGCGCCAGCTCGAGCGTCGCAGCCCGGGACGCGGCGTTGACCTCCAGGGCCGGCACCGGCTCCGGCTCGGGGAACGCGTCGTCGATCACGACGGTCCACGCACAGTGCGGGTGGCCGGCCGCGGCCCGCTCGGCATCGCTGCGCGGCGGACGGTGGATCGGCCGCACCTGCGCGTGCGGGTTGGACGCGATCGCGGTCGCGTCGAAGGTGGGGTCCTCGATGTCGTGGCACATGCCGCGGACGTAGTCCTCGCCCATCGGCTCCACGTCCATCAGCGCCCCGCAGTGGTCGAGCCGGAACTCCCCGTGCCACGGGTCGTGCACCGTGTAGCGGAAGTCCATGAACTGCGGGGGAGCGCCGATGTCGAGCTGCAGCCCCTTGAAGATCGTCACCACGTCGCCGCGACCGGGGACCTCGGGCGCGTAGCCGAGCGCGTCCTGCATCCGCCGCGTGTAGATCGGCGACGCCGCCGCCCACTCCTCGATCGCGACCTGGAGCATCTCGTCGCGTCCGAAGGCCGCGATGCACCACGCCATGCCGGAGCGGTCGATGAGCTGCCCCATCAACAACAGCTCGGGTACGACGACCGCGAGCTCCGCGCGGGAGAGGTCGGCGTACCGGCTCACGCCGACAGCCCCAGGCGGGCCGCCATCTTGTCCAGGTAGGCGAGCACGGCGGACTCGTCGGAGTCGGGCACGCCCCAGATCAGCTCGGACGCGCCGGCGGCCATCCAGTCGGCGAAGTCCTCCTCGGTGGGCCGCTTCGCGACCAGGATCCGCACGTCGGGCTGGCCCTCGCGGCCCGCCTCGGCCCAGACCTTGCGCAGGCGGTCGGCGTTGGCCGCGACGTCGGTGGTGGTCGGCGTGGTCATCCACCCGTCGGCGTTCGCCGCGATCCAGTCGAAGGTCTTCGGCCCGGCTCCGGCGCCGATGATGACCGGGATCCGGCCCTGTGGCGGCTTCGGGTAGGCCCAGCTCGGTCCGAACGAGACGAACTGGCCGTCGTACGACGCCTCCTCCTGGGTCCACAGCGCGCGCATCGCCTCCAGGTACTCCTTGAGCACGGTGCGCCGCTTCTCCGCCGGAACGTGGTGGTCGGTCAGCTCGTCGGTGTTCCAGCCGAAGCCGGCGCCGATCGTCACGCGACCGCCGGACAGGTGGTCGAGCGTGGCCAGGGTCTTGGCGAGGGTGATCGGGTCGGACTCGACCGGCAGCGCGACTGCGGTCGAGAGCCGGATCGTCGACGTGACCGCCGCGCAGGTCGCGAGCGACACCCACGGGTCGAGGGTGCGCAGGTAGCGGTCGTCCGGCAGGTCCTCGCCGCCCGTCGGGTGCAGCGCGTCGCGGCGCACCGGGATGTGCGTGTGCTCGGGGACGTAGATCGTGTCGAAGCCGCGCTCCTCGGCCGCCACGGCGAGGCGGGCCGGCGTGATGCCGCGGTCGGAGGTGAAGAGGACGATGCCGTTGCGCATGGGGACCAAACTAGAACGAGTTCTAGGAAATGTCTTGCGCCCGCCAGGAACGTCTCCTATGTTGGACACATGTCCAGTCAGGTGTTCGAAGCGCCGCGCCAAGGGCTCAACCCGCGGCAGGCCGAAACGGTCGAGAAGCTGCTCGTCGCCGGCCTGGAGGAGCTGCGCGCGGTCGGCCACGAGGCGCTCACCGTCCGCACGGTCGCCCAGCGCGCGGGGGTCTCGCCGGCCACGGCGTACACCTACCTCGCCTCCAAGACCCACCTCTTCGCCGAGCTGTTCTGGCGCCACCTCACCTCGGCCGAGCTCGCCCGGGCCGCCGCAGGTACGGCGGTCGAGCGGCTCCAGGCCACGATGCGCGCGCTCACCGCGCGGATCGTCGAGGAGCCCGCTCTCGCCGCGGCGGTCACCCCCGCGCTGCTCGGCACGGACCCCGACGTCGAGCGGCTGCGGCTGAAGATCGGCGGGGAGTTCCTCAGCCGGTTCGAGGCGGCGATGGGCGAGCAGGCCGACGCCGGCGTGCTCGAGGTGCTGGTGCTGACCTTCTCGGGCGCGCTGCTCCAGGCGGGGATGGGCCTGATGACCTACGACCAGATCGCCGAGCGGCTCGTCGCGGCCGTCGACGTGATCATGCGAGGGAACTGATGGTTTCGACAGGCTCGACCACCGGAGGGCTGACCGCGAGCGAGCTCGTCTTCGACCCCTACGACTACGTCTTCCAGGACGACCCCTACCCGACGTACCAGCGGCTGCGCGACGAGGCACCGGTCTTCCACGCGGAGGCCGACGACATCTGGGTGATCTCGCGTCACCAGGACGTCTTCGACGTGCTGCGCAACGACACCGTCTTCTCCAACCGGATGGGCGTCTCGCTCGACGCGTCGGCGTGGAACCCCGAGGCGCACCGGGTGATGAGCTTCCTCGGCCTCGACGGCGCCGAGCAGTCGCGCATCCGCAAGCTCGTCTCCGCCGCGTTCACCCCGCGCCGCGTCCGCGAGCTGACGCCGGAGGTGCAGGCGTTGACCGAGCGCTACCTGGAGCGCACGTTCGCGGCCAACGCCGAGCGGGGGGAGGCCGACTGGATCGGCGACTTCGCCGGCCTGCTCCCGATGGACGTCATCTCCGAGATGATGGGCGTGCCCGCGGCCGACCGTGACGAGGTACGACGCCTGGCCGACCTCGTCGTGCATCGCGAGGACGGCGTCCGCGACGTGCCGCAGGCGGGCATGGAGGCGTCCTTCGCGCTCTTCGAGTACTACGGCGAGATGGTCGCCCAGCGCCGCCGGGCGCCCAGCGACGACCTCACCTCCGCGCTGATCGCGGCCGAGCTCGACGGTGACCGGCTCACCGACGGCGAGATCATGGCGTTCCTCTTCCTGATGGTGGTCGCCGGCAACGAGACCACCACCAAGCTGCTCGGCAACGCGCTCTTCCACCTCGCCGCCAACCCCGTGCAGAAGGCGCAGGTGCTCGCCGACGTCGCGCTCGTGCCGGCGTGGATCGAGGAGACGCTGCGCCACGACACCTCCAGCCAGATGCTGGCCCGTTACGTCACCGAGGACGTCGAGGTCGGCGGGGTGCTGATCCCCGGCGGCTCGAAGGCACTGGTCCTGCTGGGCAGCGCCAACCGCGACGACCGGGTCTTCACCGACCCGACGGTCTACGACATCCACCGCGAGAGGTCCGAGCTCTCGGAGATCCTCAGCTTCGGCACCGGCCGGCACTTCTGCCTCGGCGCCAACCTGGCCCGTCTGGAGGCCCGCGTCGTCCTCGAGGAGCTGGTACGACGGGTGGCCGACGTCGAGGTGCACGCCGACCGCGCGGTGCGGGTGCACTCGACCAGCGTGCGCGGCTTCGCGTCGCTGCCGGTCACCTTCACGGAGCGGAGGGGAGGGTGATGGCTGGATCACGCAAGCCCGTCCACCCCGACCGCCGTCCGGCCGTCGTCGCCGGCGCCTCCTCCGGGATCGGCGCCGAGACCGCGCGGGCCCTCGCGGCCGCGGGCTTCCCGGTCGCGCTCGGAGCGCGGCGGGTCGACAAGCTCGAGGAGCTGGCCGCGGAGATCCGCGACGCCGGCGGCGAGGCGTTCGTGCACCCGCTCGACGTCGCGTCGACGGACTCGGTCGAGAAGTTCGCCGCCGCGGTGACGGCAGGGCTGGGCGACGCCGAGGTCGTCGTCTGCAACGCGGGACTGCTCGCCCCGGGCGCGCTGCTCGACGCCACGACCGAGCAGCTGGCCGCGGAGTTCGACGTCAACGTGCTCGGCGCGCACCGGCTCATCCGCGCCTTCGGCGCCGGGATGGTCGAGCGACAGCGCGGCGACCTCGTCTTCGTGTCCTCCGACACCGCCCTCCGCGCCCGGCCGTTCATGCGCGGCTACAGCGCCACGAAGTCCGGCCTGGAGGGGCTGGTCGAGGCCCTGCAGATGGAGCTCGAGGGCAGCGGGGTGCGGGCCTGCGTCGTACGCCCCGGGCCGACATGGTCAGAGATGGGCTCGGACTGGGATGCCGAGGCCGGCGCCAAGGTCCTGACCGAGTGGATCAAGTGGGGCCACGCCCGGCACTCCCACTTCCTCAAGGCCACCGCGATCGCCGACGCGATCGTGACCGTGGTCAGCGCGCCGCGCGGCGTGCACATCAGCCCTGTCGACGTGAATCCCGAAGCGCCACTGGAGAAGAAGCCATGAGTCTCGACGACATCCCCGAGGTCTCCGCGGTCCTCGACGACCAGGACGCCGGCGTCCCCGCCATCATCAAGGGCACCGGGCACCTGCCCGAGATGCGGGTCGACCCGATCGCGCTCTTCCACCGCGTCCGCGAGGAGTGCGGCGACATCGGTCGCTTCCGCCTCGCCGACAAGCAGGTCGTGCTGGTGACCGGTGCCGAGGCCAATGAGGCCTTCTTCCGCGCACCGGAGAACGTGCTCGACCAGGCAGCGGCGTACCCCTTCATGACGCCGATCTTCGGCAAGGGCGTGGTGTTCGACGCCTCGCCGGAGGAGCGCCAGCAGATGCTGAAGAACCAGGCGCTGCGCGGCGACATGATGCGCGGGCACGCGCAGACCATCGAGGCCGAGATCCGCCGGATGGTCGCGGGCTGGGGCGACGAGGGCGAGATCGACCTGCTCGACTTCTTCGCCGAGCTGACCATCTACACGACGTCCTCCTGCCTGATCGGCAAGCCCTTCCGCGACCAGCTCGACGGGTCGTTCGCGGAGATCTACCACCGCCTCGAGCACGGCACGGACGCGATCGCGTACGTCGACCCCTACGCCGACATCGAGAACTTCAAGATCCGTGACGAGGCCCGCGAGGAGCTGGTCGCGAAGGTGCAGGCGATCATCGCCGCACGTGTCGCCCAGGCCGAGTCGATGGGGGGCGAGATCCCGCGTGCGGACAGGGATCTCCTCGACGTGCTCATCGCCGTCGGGTACGACGCCGAGATGGTCACCGGCATCTTCATCTCGATGATGTTCGCCGGTCACCACACCTCGTCGGGCACCGCGTCCTGGGCGATGATCGAGCTGCTGCGCAACCCCGAGGTGATGGGCGACGTCGTCGCCGAGCTCGACGCGTTGTACGCCGACGGGAGCGAGGTCTCCTTCCAGGCGCTGCGGTCGATCCCGGTGCTCGAGGCGGCACTCAAGGAGACCCTGCGCCTCCACCCGCCGCTGGTCATCCTGATGCGGCTGGTGCAGGAGGACTTCGACCTGCTCGGGCACACGATCCCCGCCGGCACCGTCCTCGCGGCCTCGCCGCGGGTGTCGAACCGGATCGAGGAGGACTTCCCGAAGGCCGACACTTTCGACCCGGGCCGCTACGTCGACCCGCGCCAGGAGGACCTGCAGAACCGCTGGACCTGGATCCCGTTCGGCGCCGGCAAGCACCGCTGCGTCGGCAACGCCTTCGCGATGATGCAGATGAAGGCGATCTTCTCGGTGATCCTGCGCGACTTCGAGTTCGAGGCGGTGCAGCCGCTCGACTCCTACCGGGACGACTTCACCAAGATGGTCATCCAGCTCGCCCAGCCAGCGAAGGTCCGCTACCGGCGCCGCCTCCGGGAGTCGCGATGAAGGTCGTCGCGGACGCCGGCATCTGCCAGGGCCACCAGCTCTGCCAGGGCGAGGCCCCGACCGTCTTCGGGTTCGACGAGGACGCGGACGTCGTCGTACTCCTCGACGAGCACCCGGACGAGGCGCTGCGCGCCGCCGTCACCACCGCCGTGAAGTACTGCCCTGCTTTCGCCCTTTCGATCGAAGAGGACTGACATGAGTGACCCGACCGCGCAGCTGACCCGGGCCGAGATCGAGGAGTTCTGGGCCACCTGGCTGCAGATCAACCGCGACGTCGAGGCCACGGGCGACTGGCGCCCGATGGCCGAGTGGTACGCCGAGGACGCGACGTACGGCTGGATGTACGCGCCCGACGAGCACTTCATGGCGGTCGGCCGCGACCAGATCCGCGACTGGGCGATCGGCATCGAGATGGACGGCCTCGACGGCTGGCACTACGACTACGTCTGCACCGTGATCGACGAGCAGAAGGCGATGGTCGTCGGCTTCTGGAAGCAGCGCTCGGGGATCCTCGACGACGACGGCAAGGAGTTCGAGATCCTCGGGCTCGGTGGCTCGTGGTTCGGCCTCAAGCGGGTCGCCGAGGGCGCCGATGCCGGGCTGGTGAAGATCGACTGGCAGCGCGACTGGTTCGACATGCCGTCGACCGCGCACACCTTCCTCGAGATCATCAAGGCCGACAAGGCGCCCGACACCCTCCTCAAGCGGATGTCGGTCTCCGGCCACGGCGTCCCCGGCCACTACCACCACGAGGACCTGCCCTCGACCGTGTGGCCGCCGCCCGTCGAGGCCGGGCTGTACGTCACCCAGGCCGCCGCTCCGGAGGCGGCCTCGTGAGCACGCTGCCCCCTCCCGCCCAGCAGCTGATCGACGGCAAGCTCGTCGCGGCCTCCTCCGGCGCGACCTACCCGATCCTCAACCCGGCCGACGGGTCCGAGATCGGCGTCGCCCCCGACGGCACCGCCGCCGACGTGGACGCCGCCATCGCCGCCGCCCGCCGGGCCTTCGACGAGTCGTCGTGGTCGACGGACGTCGAGCTGCGGATCCGCTGCCTGCGCCAGCTGCACGCCGCCCTGCTCGAGAACGCCGACGCCTTCCGCGCCCTGACCACCGCGGAGGTCGGCATGCCGGGCTTCATGATGGGCGCGGCCGGCTTCGACGTACCCGTCGAGGGGCTGAAGTGGGTCACCGACCTGCTGGAGTCCTACGCGTTCGAGACGGACCTGGGGGTCGCCTCGCCGATGGGGATCCCCTCGCGTCGTACCGTGCGCCGGGAGCCGGTCGGTGTCGTCGCAGCCATCACGCCGTGGAACGTGCCGACCCAGATCAACCTCGCCAAGGTCGGCCCGGCGCTCGCCGCCGGCTGCACCGTCGTCCTCAAGCCCGCACCCGACACCCCGTGGGTGGCGGCCGAGCTGGGCCGGCTGGTCGCGGAGCACACCGACATCCCCGCCGGCGTCTTCAACGTCGTCACGCCGCGGTCCAACGAGGTCGCGTCCGTGCTCTCGACCGACCCGCGCGTCGACATGGTGTCCTTCACCGGCTCGACCGGGGTCGGCCGCGCGATCATGGCCGCTGCCGCGCCGACGTTGAAGAAGGTCTTCCTCGAGCTCGGCGGCAAGTCCGCCGCGATCGCCCTCGACGACGCGGACGTCGCCGCCGTCGCCGGCGGTACGGCGTTCGCCGCCTGCATCCACGCCGGCCAGGGCTGCGCGATCACGACCCGCCTGATCGTCCCGCGGGAGAAGTACGACGAGGCCGTCCAGGTCGCGGCGGCCACGATGGAGTCGATCGGCGCCAAGGACCCGGCCGACCCCGGTGCGATCTGCGGGCCGGTGATCTCGGCCGTGCAGCGGGACCGCGTGGCGTCGTACTTCGACGTGGCGCTGGAGGAGGGCGGCCGCTTCGCGACCGGCGGCTCGATCATCGACCAGGACGGCTTCTGGGTGCAGCCCACCGTCGTGGCCGGCCTCGACAACTCCTCGCGCCTCGCGCAGGAGGAGATCTTCGGCCCGGTGCTCGTCGTCATCCCGCACGACGGCGACGACGACGCGGTCCGGATCGCGAACGACTCGGCGTACGGGCTCTCCGGCTCCGTGGACTCCGCGTCCCTGGACCGGGCCAAGGCAGTCGCCGCACGGATCCGGACCGGGACGCTCGCCGTCAACGGCGGCGTGTGGTTCAGCCCCGACGCGCCGTTCGGTGGCTACAAGCAGTCCGGCATCGGCCGGGAGATGGGTGTGGCCGGGTTCGAGGAATACCTGGAGACGAAGACGCTGGCGTTCCCGGCGTGAGCAGGTGCAGGAATCACCTCCTCAGAGGTGATTCCTGCACTCCCTGGCCGTAGCAACGGTCAGGAAGTGCAAGTTTCGCCGCTGAAGCGGTGATTCCCACGTCCCCCCGACAGGAGAGTGAAATGAAGTTCGAGAACAAGGTCGTCGTCGTCACCGGCGCGGCCCAGGGCATCGGCGAGGCATACGCCCGCTCGCTCGCGAAGGAGGGCGCGGCGGTCGTCGTGGCCGACCTCAACGAGGAGGCGGGCGCCAAGGTCGCGGCCTCCATCAACGAGGACGGCGGCAGGGCGATCTTCGTCAGCTGCGACGTCTCCTCCGCGGAGTCGGCCGACAACCTGGTGCAGCAGACGGTCGCCGAGCTCGGCGGGATCGACCACCTCGTCAACAACGCGGCCATCTACGGCAGCATGGAGTTCAACCTGCTGATCTCCGTCGACTGGGACTACTACAAGAGGTTCATGAGCGTGAACCTCGACGGCGCGCTCGTCATGACCCGTGCGGTCTACCCCGAGATCGCCAAGCGTGGCGGGGGAGCCATCGTCAACCAGTCCAGCACGGCGGCGTACCTCTACTCCGGCTTCTACGGCCTGGCCAAGGCCGGGATCAACAGCCTCACCCAGCAGCTCGCGCACGAGCTCGGTGGGCAGCGGATCCGGGTCAACGCGATCGCCCCTGGCCCGACCGACACCGAGGCCACCCGCACGCAGGCCGGCGACGCGGCCAAGGACATCGTCCGCAACAGCCTCGCCATCAAGCGGATGGGCTCGGTCGACGACATGGTCGGCGCCCTCCTCTTCCTGCTCTCCGACGACGCGTCGTGGGTGACCGGCCAGATCCTCGCCGTCGACGGCGGCCAGACGTTCCGGCTCTAGGGGAGACGACGATGAGAGTGGGCTTCGTCGGTCTCGGCAACATCGGCAAGCCGATGGCGCTGCGCCTCGCGGCCACCGAGGGCATCGACCTCCACGTGTACGACGTCGCGCCGGACCCCGTGGCCGAGCTGGTCGCGGCGGGCGCCACCGCCGCCGTGTCCGTGCGGGACATGGACGTCGACGTCGTGTGCGTGATGGTGCGCGACGACGCCCAGGTGCGGGCGGTCGCCGCCGACGTACCGAAGGACCGGGTGCTGGTCGTCCACTCGACCGTCGCACCGGAGACGCCGGCCGAGCTGACCGCGGCGGGCCATCGGGTGCTCGACGCCCCGGTCAGCGGCGGACCGATGGGCGCGGCCGAGGGCAGCCTGGCGATCATGGTCGGCGGCGCCGTCGATGCCTTCGACGCGGCCCGCCCTGCCCTCGAGGCGATGGGCACGAAGGTCGTCCACGCGGGCGCGGTCGGCGCCGGCACCCGGATGAAGCTGGCACGCAACCTGATCCACTTCGTGGCGTTCACCGCGGTCACCGAGGCCCAGCGCCTCGCCGAGGCCGCAGGGCTCGACCTGGCCGCGCTCGGCGAGGTCGTGCGGCACACGGATGCGATCACCGGCGGACCCGGCGCGATCATGTACCGCACCACGACGGCGCCCATCGCGCCCGACGACTTCTGGCACGGCGTGTTCTCGCACGTCGCCGCGCTGGGGGAGAAGGACCTCGGCTTCGCGATCGCCCTCGCGGACGAGCTCGGTGTCGACGTACCACTGGCGCGCGAGGCGCTGCCACGACTGGGGAAGGGGCTGGGGCTCTGATGAGCGACCGGAGCGACGAGAGCGACACGAGCGACAAGTTCGCCGACCTGCCGGAGGCGCGGGCCCGGGGCCTACGCACGATGGAGGAGGTCTACGGCTTCGACATGACCGACGGCACCGGCGACTTCTTCCGCTACACCGCCGAGCACCTGTTCGGTGACATCTGGCAGCGCCCCGGGCTGTCCACCCGCGACCGCCGGCTGTTCCTCATCGGCATGCTCGTCGGCCAGCGCGCCAACGACGTGCTCGGCATCCAGGTCCCGGCCGCCCTCGCCAACGGCGAGCTCGACGAGGAGGCCCTGCGCGAGCTGGTCATCCTCGCCTGCCACTACGACGGCTGGCCCAACGGATCGCGGATGAACTCCGTCGTCGAGGACGCCATCGCGAAGGCGGCGCGGGCGCGGGCGAAGGCCGAGCCACCCCCGGAGTGACGCCGACCACCTCCTTGTTAGCCTCGGAGATCATGAGTCGCGACGTGGCGGAGGCGGAACCGGATCGATCGGCGATCCCGGTGGACCCCTCGACGCTCGACTCGCTGCTCGACGCCCCGGCCCCCCGCGCCGACGCCGGAAGGCGCCTCGGCGTGTGGCGGATGGAGACCGCACGCTTCGGCGACGACGAGCTGGAGCTCGGCGCCGGATGGCTCGACGACGCGGAGCGGGAGCAGGCATCGTCGTACGTCCGCGCGGAGCTGCGCCGGGCCTACGTGCTCGCCCACGCGGCGGCCCGCCTGGTCGTGGGTACGGCGACCGACACCCCGCCCGAGAAGGTCGTCTGGGGTCGCCACCCCTGCCCCGGCTGCGGCGAGCCGCACGGCCGGCCGCGGGCCGAGGGCGCGACGATCGAGTTCTCCCTGTCGCACACCCCGGGCCAGGTGCTGGTGGCCGTCGCCGACGTCCCGGTGGGCGTCGACGTCGAGCGGCACCCCGACGACCCGGTCGCGCTGGCCCGCCTCCTGCACCCGCGGGAGACCGACGAGATCGACGCCGCCGCGCACGGCACCCTCGACGGCGGTCGGGCGACGGTGCGCTTCACCCGGGCATGGTCGCGCACCGAGGCGTATCTCAAGGGGATCGGGATCGGCCTGGGCCGTGACCCGCACCTCGACTACCTCGGCACCGACGACGCCGCCGGCCGCAGGATCGGCCCGTGGACGGTGCGCGACGTGATCGTGCCCGAGGGCTACGGCGCCGCGGTGGCCGTGCTCGGCTGATCCTCAGCGCCGGGCGATGGCCACGGCGGCCATGATCAGCACGAGGGCCCACATCAGCAGCGCGGCTGTCCACATGATCGTCACACCCGTAGAGACGCATGGGGGCGCGATTCGGTTGCACGCTGTCTCGTCGGCGATGTCCGTCCTTCACCACCCTCGCCGGATACTGGGCGTCGTGGTGAGCTTCCTGCTGTCGGTGACCTTCGCGTGCGGCGTCGTCATCGCCGTGGCGCACGTCGTCAACGTGCGCTTCATCGCCCCCGTGTACGACGTCGTCGCCAACCTGGTCGCGTTCGTCTCCGCGGTCGCGGCGTCGGTCATGCTCGGCCACTGGGTGCCCGCGGGGCTGTCCAGCCTGGCGATCGTCTGCTGGCTCGTGCTCGCCCGGCGTACCTGGCGCGCGCTGCGCCACCGCTCGTCGGCGCCGGCCGGCGAGCCGGTGTCGGCCCACTGACGCCGCGCCGGCCGTCAGCGGAAGACGACGGTGTGGCTGCGGTCGAGCAGGACGCGGTGCTCGCTGTGCCAGCGGATCGCCCGTGACAGCACCTGCGCCTCGACGTCGCGGCCGGCGGCGGTCATCGCCGCCGGGTCGAGGGAGTGGTCGACCCGCACGACGTCCTGCTCGATGATCGGACCCTCGTCGAGGTCGGCCGTCACGTAGTGGGCGGTCGCCCCGACGAGCTTCACGCCCCGGGCATGCGCCTGGTGGTAGGGCTTGGCGCCCTTGAAGCTCGGCAGGAACGAGTGGTGGATGTTGATCGCGCGGCCCTCGAGCTTGCCGCACAGCTCGTCGGACAGGACCTGCATGTAGCGGGCCAGGACCACGAGGTCGACGTCGAGGGTGTCGACCAGTTCGAGCAGGCGGGCCTCCGCCTCCGGCTTGGTCTCGGGCGTCACCGGGACGTGGTGGAAGGCGATGCCGTGGTTGTCGGCCACCGCCTCGAAGTCGCGGTGGTTGGACACGATCGCGGGGATCTCGATGTTGAGCGCGCCGGTCTGGGTGCGGAAGAGCAGGTCGTTGAGGCAGTGCCCGAACTTCGACACCAGCAGGAGCGTCCGGGTCGGGGTCTCGACGTCGTGGAGCTGCCAGGCCATCGCGAACTGGCGCCCGATGGGGATGAAGTCGTGCCGCAGCTGCTCGACGCCGGTGCCGTCCATCCGGAACTGGACCCGCATGAAGAACCGGTCGGTGAGCCGGTCGTCGAACTGCTGGCTGGCGCTGATGTTGCCGCCGTGCTCCATCACGAACCGGCTGACGGCGAAGACGATGCCGGGAGCCTCGGGACAGGTGAGGGTGAGCACGTACTCGTTGCCGCCAGTGGTCATGGCCGGTTCTCCTTCGCGTAATGCGCAACAGTAAGAGTAATACGCAACAGAGTGCCCGGAGGTGGCACGATCGGTCAAGGGCCGCGGCGCGCGAGTTTTCCGGAGAACGCACGGCGGCCGGGGCCGGACCGCGTGGTGCGGTCGGCCCCGGCCGCCGGGCCGGGTGGGGAAGGGGGCGCTATCCGAGCCAGCCCATCCGGTGGCTGATCCGCTCGCCGGCGGCACGGATGTCGGCGGCCACGTCGGCGATCCGCTCCTCGTCGAAGCGGTAGGCGGGGCCGGACGCGCTCAGCGAGCCGATGACCGTGCCCGTGTGGTCGCGGACGGGGACCGCCGCGGCGTTCAGGCCCGTCTCGAGCTCCTCGATCGCGGTGGCGAAGCCCTCGGCACGTGCCTTCGCCAGCTGCTCCTTCAGCACCGTGCGGTCGGTCACCGTGTTCTCCGTGTACGACGGCAGGCCGGCCGCGTCCAGGACCCGGTCGAGCTGGTCGGGCTCCATGAACGCGAGCAGGATCTTGCCGCTCGAGGTGGCGTGGAGCGGCGTGAGCTGGCCGACCCAGTTCTGGCTGGCGACCGCCGCGTTGCCCAGCGCCTGCTGGACGTGGACGGAGTAGTGCTCGCGCACGACCGCGATGTTGATGGTCTCGTCGAGCAGCTGGGCGAGGTCGTCGAGCACGGGCTGGGCCTGGCGCACCATGTCGAGCCGGCCGGGGATGGCGCTGGCGAGGCGGAGCACGCCGAAGCCGAGCTGGTACTTGCCGCGCTCGGTGTTCTGCTCGACCAGGTCGCGCTCCTCGAGGGCGGCCAGCAGCCGGAAGGCGGTCGACTTGTGCACGCCGATCTCGGCGGCGACCTCGCTCACGCCGGCGCTGCCCTCGCGGGCGAGGATCTCCAGCACCGTCACGGCCCGGTCGACCGACTGGACGCCACCGGAGGACTCGCCACCCTCCTTGCCGCCTCGGCCCTTGCTCTGCGCTTCGTTGCTCATGGCGCAACGGTAGGCGAGCGCGGCGCCGAATGCCCGAAGAAGGCGGGGGTTTGTGAGCCGGATCATCGCCGCCCCTTGACAGTCCCGGAACGAACCTCCCAAACTGTTGCGCAATCTACGACGAGTTGCGCAATGCGCAAACCGAAGGCAAGGGGCGGAGGCGGGATCGTGAAGTCGGTGGCGGTGATCGGCGCATCCCTCGCCGGCCTGCAGGCGGCGCGAGCACTGCGCGCCCAGGGCTACGACGGTCGTCTCGACCTGATCGGCGACGAGGTGCACCGGCCCTACGCCCGGCCGCCGCTGTCGACGACCTTCCTGTCCGGCGAGGTGGGGCTCGACGACCTCCGGCTCGAGCGTGACGGCGACCTCGCCGCGAACTGGATGCTCGGCACCGCGGCCGCCTCGCTCGACACCCGCGCCCGCCAGGTCGTGCTCGCCGACGGACGGCGGGTCGCGGTCGACGGAGTCGTCGTCGCCACCGGTGCGCGAGCGCGGCTCCTCGCCGGCGCCACCGCCGGGGCGGGGGTCCACGTGCTCAGGACCGTCGACGACGCGCTCGCGCTGCGAGCGGAGCTCCGTCCCGGCGCTCGCCTCGTGGTGGTCGGTGCCGGACTGATCGGGGGCGAGGTCGCGTCGACGGCCCGCTCGCTGGGTTGCGAGGTGACGATCATCGAGGAGCGGGCGACGCCGCTCGCCGGCCCGCTCGGCACCACGATGGGGGCGCTGGTCGCGGAGCTCCACGCCCAGAACGACGTACGCGTCCTGTGCGGCGTCGGCGTGGCCGAGCTCGTGGTCCGCGGGCGGGTCGAGGCGGTCCGTCTCGTCGACGGTTCCGAGTACCCCGCGGACGTCGTGGTGGTCGGCATCGGTGCCGCCCCCAACGTGGACTGGCTCGCGGGCTCCCGGGTGGCTCTCGGCGACGGCGTGCTCTGCGACGAGCGTGGCCGCACGACCATGCCGGGAGTGGTCGCCGTCGGCGACTGCGCCTCGTGGCACGACGCCCGCCGTGGCCGCTCCCACCGCGACGAGCACTGGACCGGTGCCCTCGAGCGTCCGGCCGTCGCTGCCGGGGCACTCCTGGCCGGCGCTGGCCGGCCGGCCGTGCTGCCGGCGGCGACGCCGTACTTCTGGACCGACCAGTACGGCGTGCGCATCGAGCTCGCCGGACATGCGTCCGATGCCGACTCGGTCCAGGTCGAGGAGGGGTCGCCCGCCGGGCGGGACCTCCTCGCGGTCTACCGGCGCGCAGGCGACCCGGTCGCCGTCCTCGGCATGAACCGGGGCCGCCAGATCGACAGCTGGCGACGCCAGCTCGACGAAGAGTCCGTCCCGGCATGAGGAGACAGCGATGACCACGGCTTCCAGGATCGACGGCAAGAGGGTCGCCGCCGCGATCAAGGACGACCTCGCCCATCGGGTGCAGGCGCTGGCGGCCGGAGGCCGGAGACCGGGCCTCGGCACCATCCTGGTCGGCGAGGACCCCGGCAGCCGGTCGTACGTCGCCGGCAAGCACCGCGACTGCGGCGACGTCGGGATCGCGTCGATCCGGGTCGAGCTCCCGGTGAGCGCCACCCAGGCCGAGGTCGAGGCGGCCGTCCGGCAGCTCAACGCCGACCCGGACTGCACCGGCTTCATCGTCCAGCTCCCGCTGCCGCCCCACGTCGACACCCACCGCGTGCTGCAGCTGATCGACCCGGACAAGGACGCCGACGGGCTCCACCCGGCCAACCTCGGCAAGCTCGTGCTCGGCATGCCGGGCCCGCTGCCGTGCACCCCGCGCGGCATCATCGAGCTGCTGCGCCAGCACGACGTGCCCATCACCGGTCAGCGGTTCTGCGTGATCGGCTGCGGCCTGACCGTCGGCCGGCCGCTCGGGCTGATGCTGACACGGCCGACCGAGCACGCCACCGTGACCCTGTGCCACGAGGCGACGGTCGACGTCGCAGCGCACACCCGGGCCTCGGACGTCGTGGTCGCCGCCGCCGGAGTGGCGCACCTGGTCAAGCCGGACTGGGTCCGCCCCGGAGCCACGGTGCTCTCGGTCGGGATCACCCGGACCATCGAGGGCATCCTCGGCGACGTGCACCCCGAGGTCGGCACGGTCGCCGGCAAGGTCAGCGGCGCGACCGGGGGAGTCGGTCCGATGACCCGCGCCATGCTGCTCACCAACATCATCGAGATCGCCGAGCGCCAGGAGTCCGTCGCTGTGGCCTCCCTCGAGTCGGCATGACCGCCCAGCTGGACGCGGTGGTCACGCCGTTCCCGCTGCTCCCGGCCGGTGACCGGTGCCGGGTGATGGGCATCCTCAACGTCACCCCGGACTCGTTCTCGGACGGCGGTCGCTTCGTCGACGTCACCGCGGCGGTCGCCCACGGCCTCGCGCTCGCCGCGGCCGGTGCCGACCTCGTCGACGTCGGGGGCGAGTCGACCCGTCCTGGCGCCGTCCGGGTCGCCGTCGAGGAGGAGCTGCGCCGGGTCGTCCCGGTGGTGCGCGAGCTGGCCGCGGCCGGGGTCGCCGTGTCGGTGGACACCATGTGGGCGCCGGTCGCCGAGGCAGCCGTCGCCGCAGGCGCCTGCCTCGTCAACGACGTCTCGGGCGGGCTGGCCGACCCGGGGATGATCCCCTTCCTCGCCGAGTCGGACGTGCGCTGCGTGCTGATGCACTGGCGGGCCCATGCCGCCGTGATGCAGGAGCACGCCGTGTACGACGACGTCGTCGAGGACGTGCGGGACGAGCTCGCGCGCCGTTGCGACGCCGCCGTGACCGCGGGCGTCGCACCCGACCGGATCGTCCTGGACCCCGGGCTGGGCTTCGCGAAGACGTCGGCGCACAGCTGGACGTTGCTCGGGGCGTTGCCCCGGTTGGCGGCCCTGGGCCTCCCGCTGCTCGTGGGCGCCTCCCGCAAGGGCTTCCTCCGCGAGTGCGTCGACGTGCGACGACACGACCCGGCCCGGCCGGCGGACCGCGACGACGTCTCGGCCGCCGTGGTCGCCCTCGCGGCCGCCGCCGGGGCGTGGGGCGTCCGCGTGCACGACGTCTCCGGTGCGCTCGCCGGCACTGCCGTCGCCGCGCGGATCAGGTCGGGAGCCGAGGCATGAGGGCCCCCGTCCCGCGCCGGCACCGCGCCGCCGTGCGGCACCTGCTGTCCCACGTCCGCTACGAGGTCCTGCCCACGGCCCGGACCGAGGATGCGGTGCTGGCCCACCTGCCGCCGGGCAGCACCGTGACGGTCACCGCCTCGCCGGCCAAGGGCCTGGCGGCGACCCTGGAGCTCACCGAGCGCCTCGCCGCCCACGGGTACGACGCCGTGCCGCACCTGGCGGCCCGGATGGTGTCCGGTCCCGCCGAGCTGGCCGTGATCGTCGACCGGCTCCGGGAGGCCGGCGTCGGCACGATCTTCGTGCCCGCCGGGGATGCCGACCCCGCGGGCCCCTACCCGGGAGCGGTCGACCTGCTCCGCGGGCTGGCGGAGCTGGGCCATCCCTTCACACGGGTGGGGGTGACCGGGTATCCCGAGTCCCACCCGAGCATCGACGACGACGTCACGGTCCAGGCGATGTGGGACAAGCGCGCCCATGCTCACCAGGTGGTCAGCAACCTCACCTTCGACCCCGACGTCCTCGCCCGCTGGGTGCGGCGGGTCCGCGGGCGCGGGGTGACGACACCGGTCCTGGTCGGGCTGCCTGGTCCGGTCGAGCGGACCAAGCTGCTGGCGATGGCCGCACGGATCGGAGTCGGCGAGTCGACCCGCTTCCTCGCGAAGAACACCCGGTTGTTCGCCCGCATCGCGGCGCCGGGCGGCTACGACCCGATGCGCCTGCTGGCCGGCGCGGCCCCCGTCCTCGGGGACGAGGCGATGGGCGTCGCCGGGCTCCACCTGTTCACGTTCAACCAGGTCGCCGAGACCGAGGCGTGGCGTCGCGAGCAGCTGGAGCGCCTCGGCGCCGAGCGGGTCACGAGCCACGCCGATCCCCACTGACTGCTGGCGGACGACATCCCCTGCCCGGGTTCGTCCGTCAGCACGGGGCCGGGCGCCACCGTCGGCGCCCGGCCCCGAACCCGTCGTCCGCGAACCCGTCGTCGGCGAACCCGTCGTCCCCGGCCTTGGCGCCGAGCGCGAGGTCGACGAAGTTCCGCACCAGCTGCAGGCCGTGCTCGCTGAGCACCGACTCGGGGTGGAACTGGACCCCGTACTGCGGGAGCTCGCGGTGCTGCACCGCCATCACCACCTCGGTGCCGACCGTGCTCGTGCACCAGGCGGTCGCGACCAGTTCGGGGGGCAGGACCGTCGCGGCGAGGGAGTGGTAGCGCACCGCGGCGTACGGGGACGGGAGTCCCGCAAGGGGCCCGCGCCCCGTGTGCCGGACGTGCGCGACCTCGCCGTGGGCGGGAGCGATCCGCTCCACGTGGCCGCCGTACGTCGTGACCATGCCCTGCATGCCCAGGCACACGCCGAGCACGGGGACCTCGGCAGCGCGGAGGATCGCGCCGCCGATGGCGAAGTCGGCCGGGTCGTCCGGGTGGCCGGGGCCCGGGGACAGCACCACGAGGTCGTGGGCCAGCACCTCGTCGAGGCTCGTCCGGTCGTGCTGGACCACCGTCGGGAGCGCGCCCGTCGCGGCGGCCACGAGGTGCACGAGGTTCCACGTGTACGAGTCGCGGTGGTCCACGACCACCGCCCGCTGCGTCGGTCGTCGCGCGTTCATGGGCGTCTCCGCGATTCCGTGGCTTTTCGTCCGTCAGGACCTCTTGACGGCCCAGTCCAGCAGGAGGCATTGTTGCTGTCAACGCAATCGAGTGCAGATTACGCAACAGGAGGAACCATGGCGGGACAGCGGACGGTCATCATCGGGGCCGGGGTCGTCGGCGCAGCCTTGGCCGACGAGCTCTCCGCGCTCGGCTGGTCCGACATCACCGTCCTCGACCAGGGCGACCTGCCGGCCACGGGTGGTTCGACCTCGCACGCTCCCGGCCTGGTCTTCCAGGCGAGCGGCAGCAAGGTGCTGACCGAGCTGGCGACGTACACGGTGGAGAAGTTCGTCGACCTGCAGCACGAGGGCGAGTCCTGCTTCCTCCAGGTCGGTGGGCTCGAGGTCGCGACGACCCCGGAGCGCCTCGCCGAGCTGCACCGTCGTCACGGCTGGCTCACCTCGTGGGGCGTCGAGGCGGAGGTCGTCGGTCCCGAGCGCTGCGTGGAGCTGCACCCGCTGGTCGACCGCGAGCTGGTCCTCGGCGGCCTCTGGTGCCCGACCGACGGGCTGGCGAAGGCCGTGTGGGCGGTGGACGCCCAGATCGAGCGCGCCAGGGCCCGCGGCGTCGTCTTCCACGGACGCCACGAGGTCACCGACATCACCGTCGAGGACGGCAAGGTCACCGCCGTCGTGACCGACCGGGGCGCGTTCCCCGCCGACGTCGTCGTCTCCTGCGCCGGCATCTGGGGGCCGAAGGTCGCCGCGCTCGTGGGCCTCGGCCTCCCGCTCACCCCGCTCGCGCACCAGCTGGCCTGGACCAGCGCCATCCCCGGCTCCGAGGGCCAGGCCCAGGAGGCGGTCCGCCCGATCCTGCGCCACCAGGAGTCGGGCCTCTACTACCGCGACAACCACGAGGGCCTCGGCATCGGCTACTACCACCACGAGCCGATGCCGTACGACGCGACGGACATCCGCTCGATGGAGGAGGCCGACGCGACCGGCCACATGCCGTCGGTCCTGGAGTTCACCCCCGAGGACTTCGAGCCCGCGTGGGCGGAGACCCAGCGGCTGCTGCCGGCGACCAACGACGCCAAGGTCGAGGAGGGGATCAACGGCCTCTTCTCCTTCACCACCGACGGCATGCCGCTGCTCGGCGAGTCCCGTGAGGTCCGGGGATTCTGGGTCGCCGAGGCCGTGTGGGTGACCCACTCCGCAGGGGTCGGCCGCGCCGTGGCCGAGTGGATCGCCCAGGGCCACTGCTCGTCGTGGGACATCCACGAGTGCGACGTCAACCGCTTCGAGCAGTACCAGGTCGCTCCGGACTACGTCCTGGAGCGCGACTGCCAGAACTTCCGCGAGGTCTACGACATCCTGCACCCGCTGCAGCCGATGGACTCGCCGCGCAACGTCCGCCTCTCGCCGTTCTTCTCCCGTGAGCAGGAGCTCGACGCGTTCTTCCTGCCGGCCAACGGCTGGGAGCGACCGCACTGGTACGGCGCGAACGCCGGGCTCCTCGAGCGGTACGACGTCCCGACGCCCAACGACTGGGCGGCGCGCTACTGGGACCCGATCGTCGGCGCCGAGGCGAAGGCGACCCGTGAGGGCGTCGCGATGTACGACATGACCGCCCTCAAGCGGATCGACGTCACCGGCCCGGGCGCGGCGGAGTTCCTGCAGGGGCTGTGCACCAACGACGTCGACAAGTCGGTCGGAGCGGTCGTCTACACGCTCCTCCTCGACGTCGACGGCGGCATCCGCTCCGACATCACCGTCGCCCGCCTGGGCCGGGACCACTACCAGGTCGGCGCCAACGGCGAGCTCGACATCGACTGGTTCGAACGACACCTCCCCGCGGACGGCACCGTCCAGGTCGCCGACATCACGCCGGGCACTTGCTGCATCGGCCTGTGGGGGCCGAAGGCGCGTGACGTGCTCGCCGCCGTCACCGACGCCGACATGACCAACGACGGCCTGAAGTACTTCCGCGCCAAGAGGCTCACCATCGGCAACGTGCCGGCCACCGCCTGGCGCCTGTCGTACGTCGGCGAGCTCGGGTGGGAGATCTACACGACGGCCGACCTGGGCCAGCGCCTCTGGGACACGATCTGGCAGGCCGGCCAGGAGCACGGCGTCATCGCCGCCGGCCGCGGCGCCTTCAACAGCCTGCGCCTGGAGAAGGGCTACCGGTCCTTCGGTGGCGACATGACCAACGAGCACGACCCGTACGAGGCCGGTCTCGGCTTCGCGGTGAAGCTCGACAAGGGCGACTTCATCGGTCGCGACGCGCTGATCGAGCGCAAGGCGAACCAGAAGCGGACCCTGGCCTGCCTGACGATCGACAGCACCGAGGACGTCGTCCTCGGCAAGGAGCCGGTCCTCGCCGGTGGCCGGCCGGTCGGCTACGTCACCTCCGCGGCCTACGGCTACACGATCGAGAAGGGCATCGCCTACGCGTGGCTCCCGCTCGAGGTCGCCGAGGTCGGCACCGAGCTCGAGATCGGCTACTTCGACAAGCGGGTGAAGGCGGTCGTCACGGCCGAGCCCCTCTTCGACCCGACGATGACCCGCCTGCGCGGCTGACCACCCACCGTCCCCCTTCACCCCCTTCCACCTGGAGGTTCCCGTGAGTTTCAAGACCGCCCCGGCCGCCAACGTGGCCGAGCTCGCCGCGATGGTCGAGCGTCGAGAGGTCGGCTACAGCCTGGAGTCCGCGTTCTACGCCAGCCAGGAGGTCTTCGACCTCGACATGGCGGCGATCTTCGGCGCGCACTGGCTGTTCGTGGCCACCGAGGCCGAGATCCCGGAGCCGGGTGACTTCGTCACGGTCGAGATCGGCACCCAGTCGCTGATCATCACCCGCGACGACGACGAGGAGGTGCGCGCGCTGCGCAACGTCTGTCGTCACCGTGGCTCGCGCCTCCTCGAGGAGCCGTGCGGCTCGATCGGCAACATCGTGTGCCCCTACCACCAGTGGACCTACCGTCCCGACGGCGAGCTGATGTACGCCGAGAGCCAGTCGCCCAGCTTCGACAAGAGCAGGTTCGGCCTCAAGCGGGTGCACGTGCGCACCGTGGGCGGCCTGGTCTTCGTCTGTCTCGCCGAGGAGCCGCCGGCGGACTTCGACGAGGTCGCCTCGGTGATCGAGCCCTACCTGCGCTCGTACCGCATCGCCGAGGCCAAGGTGGCGCACCAGACCGACCTCGTCGAGAACGGCAACTGGAAGCTCGTGATGGAGAACAACCGCGAGTGCCACCACTGCGACGCCTCCCACCCGGAGCTGATCACGTCGTACTTCCCGTTCCTGAGGTACGACGAGTCCGATGTCACGCCGCGCCTGCAGCCGCTCTACGAGCGCTACCTGAAGGCGACCGAGGACCTCGACGACGTCTGCCGCCTCAACGGCGTCCCCCGCGAGCTGGTCCACGAGCTCGACACCCGTGAGACGGGCTACATGATCATGCGCCTTCCGCTGGACGGCCACGGTGCGTCGTTCGGGATCGATGGCGCCCAGGTCTGCGAGAAGCTGATCGGCGACGCTCCGACCCCGCAGTTCGGCGACCTCTCGCTGCACATGCAGCCCAACTCGTGGTTCCACCTGCTCAGCGACCACGTCATCGTCTTCAGCGTCCTGCCCCTGGGCCCGGACAAGTCGGTGGTGCGCACGACCTGGTTGGTGCACCCGGATGCCGTCGAGGGGGAGGACTACACCATCGAGGGCCTGACCGGCGTCTGGAAGGCCACCAACGACCAGGACCGCGTGCTCGTCGAGAAGGGCCAGCGTGGCGTGACCGACCCCAGCTACGTGCCCGGCCCCTACGCCCTGATCGAGGACGACGTCGAGTCCTTCGTCAACTGGTACGTGGGCCGCCTGCGCGCGTTCCTGGCGCCGCACCACGAGAGCGCCGAGCGGCTGGGCCACCTCAACGCCGTCGCGAACCAGTAGCCACCACGAATCTCCGGGAGGAGGAAGCGATGTCGACCACGCAGACACTCGGCGGCCGGGCCATCGACAGCCTCGTGCCGTCCCTGCAGTCCCCGGTCTGCTGGGCGGAGCAGGACGAGACCGTGCTCGTGTGCACGGCGGTCAGCGACGTCACCCACGACGTCAAGAACTTCGTGTTCGAGCCGGAGGGCGACCAGCTCTTCGAGTTCGAGGCGGGCCAGTTCCTGACCCTGCAGCTCGACATCGACGGCACTCCGCTGAACCGGTGCTACACGATCTCGTCGCCGCCGACCCGACCGAACCGCATCGCGATCACGGTGAAGCGGGTGGTCGGCGGCACGGCGTCGAACTGGGTGCACGACAACATCGTGCCGGGCAGCAAGGTCAGCGCGCTGGCACCGCTCGGCGCCTTCACGCTGTCGCGCCGGCCGGCCGGCAAGCTGCTGTTCCTGTCCGCGGGCAGCGGGATCACCCCGCTGATGTCGATGCTGCGGACGCTCTACGACCTGGGGTCGGACGCGGACGTGGTGTTCCTGCACAGCGCCCGTACGCCGAGTGACATCGTCTTCCGCAGTGAGCTCGCGGCGATCGAGATGCTCATGCCGAACCTCCGGGTCGTGCACCTCTGCGAGGCGGACTACCCCTCCGAGAGGTGGGGCGGGATGCGGGGCCGGATCTCGTCGGCCCTGCTCCAGACGGTCGTGCCGGACTTCCACGAGCGGACCACCTACAACTGCGGCCCGACGCCGTACATGGAGGCGGTCCGGCGCATCCTCGGCGAGCTCGACTACGACATGGCCGGCTACCACGAGGAGAGCTTCAGCTTCGACGACCCGGCCAAGCCCGGCGCGATGCCGCCTCCGGAGGGGGTCACGTACGACCAGATCGCGATCGCCCCGCCACCCGCGACGGACGAGGCGGAGACCACCTACACCGTCGAGTTCGCGAAGAGCGGTCGCACGGTGACGTGCCGCCCAGACCAGACCGTCCTGGACGCGGCGCTGGCCGCCGGGGTGCGCCTCGCGTCCTCCTGCAGCCAGGGCATGTGCGGCACCTGCAAGCTCCCGAAGGTCTCCGGCGAGGTCGAGATGAACCACAACGGCGGCATCCGCCCTCGCGAGATCCAGGCCGGGAAGATCCTCGCCTGCTGCTCGACGCCCCTCACCGACCTCACGCTCGACGCCTGACCGCGCCGGCCGATCACCCACCACACCAACGCAGAACGGAGTCACCCCCATGGCTGACAACAGAGTCGTCGTCTACGCGGGACCTGGAAAGGTCGAGATCGAGAACACCGAGTTCCCCAAGCTGGAGATCCCGCGGGAGGTCGCCCAGGGCCTCGGCATCAAGCAGGCGGCTCCCCACGCGGTGATCCTCAAGCTGGTCACGACCAACATCTGCGGCAGCGACCAGCACATGGTGCGGGGCCGTACGACGGCGCCGATCGGCCAGTCGCTGGGCCACGAGATCACCGGCGAGATCGTCGAGATCGGCGACGACGTCCTGTTCCACGAGGTCGGCGACATCTGCTCGGTGCCCTTCAACATCGCCTGCGGCCGCTGCCGCATGTGCAACGAGGGCAAGACCGGCATCTGCCTCAACGTCAACCCGGCGCGCGCCGGCGCGGCGTACGGCTACGTCGACATGGGCGGCTGGGTCGGCGGCCAGGCGGAGTACGTGCTGATCCCGTACGCCGACTTCAACCTGCTGCGCTTCCCCGACCGGGACCAGGCGCTGGAGAAGATCCTCGACCTCACGATGCTCTCGGACATCTTCCCGACGGGCTACCACGGCGCCTACACCGCCGGCGTGACCACCGGGTCGACCGTCTACGTCGCCGGGGCGGGGCCGGTGGGCCTGGCGGCCGCGCACTCGGCGCAGCTGCTCGGCGCCTCCACCGTGATCGTCGGTGACATGAACGCCGACCGCCTCGCGCAGGCCGCCAGCTTCGGCTGTGAGGTCGCCGACCTCTCCACGGGCGACGCGCTGGCCGACATCGTCGCCGACATCCTCGGCGAGCCCGAGGTCGACGCCGCCGTCGACGCCGTCGGCTTCGAGGCCCGCGGACACGGCCACGGCGCCGCCGAGGCGCCGGCCACGGTGCTCAACGACATCATGGACATCGCTCGTGCCGGCGCCTCGCTGGGCATCCCCGGCCTGTACGTGACCGGCGACCCGGGTGCGGTGGACGAGGCGGCGAAGGTGGGCCAGATCGGCGTCCGCCTCGGGCTCGGCTGGGCGAAGTCCCACACCCTCGTCACGGGCCAGTGCCCGGTGAAGCAGTACAACCGCCAGCTGATGAACCTGATCCTGGCCGACAAGGCGCAGATCGCGAAGGCGGTCAACGCCACCACGATCACCCTCGACGAGGCCGCGCAGGGCTACGCCGCGTTCGACCAGGGCGCCGCGCAGAAGTTCGTCATCGACCCGCACGGCATGGTCCGGGGCTGATCGGCATGAGCGACCTGATGACCTCGCCCTCGTCCGTGCTCGACCGCACCCTCGCCGACTTCGACCCCGAGGTCGCCGAGCAGGTCCGGCGCGAGCTGGTCCGACAGCAGAGCACCCTCGAGATGATCGCCTCGGAGAACTTCGCTCCTCGCGCGGTGATGCAGGCGCAGGGCTCGGTGCTGACCAACAAGTACGCCGAGGGCTACCCCGGCCGGCGCTACTACGGCGGCTGCGAGAACGTCGACGTCATCGAGCAGCTGGCGATCGACCGGATCAAGGAGCTCTTCGGCGCCGAGGCCGCCAACGTGCAGCCCCACTCGGGTGCACAGGCCAACGCCGCCGCGATGTTCGCCCTCCTCGACCCGGGCGACACGATCCTCGGCCTCGACCTCGCGCACGGGGGCCACCTGACCCACGGCATGCGGATCAACTTCTCCGGCAAGCTGTACGACGTCGTGGCCTACCAGGTCTCGCCCGAGGACTTCCGGATCGACATGGCCGAGGTCGAGCGGCTCGCGCTGGAGCACCGGCCGAAGCTGATCATCGCCGGCTGGTCGGCGTACCCGCGCCAGCTGGACTTCGCGGAGTTCCGCCGGATCGCCGACCTGGTCGGGGCCTACCTGATGGTCGACATGGCGCACTTCGCCGGCCTGGTCGCGACGGGTCTGCACCCGAGCCCGGTGCCCTACGCCGACGTCGTCACGACGACCACGCACAAGACCCTCGGCGGCCCGCGCGGCGGCGTGATCCTGAGCAGGGCCGAGCTGGCGAAGAAGATCAACAGCGCTGTGTTCCCCGGCCAGCAGGGCGGTCCGCTGGAGCACGTCATCGCGGCCAAGGCCGTGGCCTTCAAGATGGCGGCCGAGCCCGCCTTCCGCGAGCGGCAGGAGCGCACGCTGGAAGGTGCCCGGATCATCGCCGAACGGCTCTCCGGAGCGGACGTCGCCCGGGCCGGGATCACCGTGCTGTCGGGCGGCACCGACGTGCACCTCGTCCTGGTCGACCTCCGCAACGCAGCGATCGACGGCCAGCAGGCCGAGGACCGGCTGCACGCGGTCGGCATCACCGTCAACCGCAACGCCGTTCCGTTCGACCCGCGGCCGCCGATGGTCTCCTCCGGCGTCCGGATCGGCACCCCGGCCCTGGCCACCCGCGGCTTCGGCGCCGAGGCCTTCGCCGAGGTCGCCGACATCATCGCCGCCGCGCTCGCGGGCGACGGCGAGCCGGACGGCCTCGCCGCCCTCCGCACCCGCGTCGAGGCGCTCGCCGCCGCGCACCCGCTCTACCCCGACCACGTGCACCAGGAGGACTGATGGCCGCGCTGCTCCCCGAACACCCCGCCTGGCTGTGGCGGGACCCCGACCCGAAGCCGTCGTACGACGCCATCGTCGTCGGCGGCGGCGGCCACGGGCTGGCCACCGCCTACTACCTCGCGAAGAACCACGGCATCACCAACATCGCCGTGCTCGAGAAGGGCTGGCTCGCGGGCGGCAACATGGCCCGCAACACCACGATCATCCGGTCCAACTACCTGTGGGACGAGAGCGCGGCGATCTACGAGTTCGCGCTCAAGCAGTGGGAGCAGCTCCCCGACGAGCTCGACTACGACTTCCTCTTCAGCCAGCGCGGCGTCCTGAACCTCGCGCACACCCTGCAGGACGTCCGGGAGGCGACCCGCCGGGTCAACGCCAACCAGCTCAACCGGGTCGACGCCGAGTGGCTCGAGCCCGACGAGGTGGCCAAGGTCTGCCCGATCGTCAACGTCTCGCAGGACGTGCGCTACCCGGTCCTCGGCGCGACCTTCCAGCCCCGGGCCGGCATCGCCAAGCACGACCACGTCGCCTGGGCGCTGGCGCGGGCGTGCGACGCGATGGGCGTCGACCTGATCCAGAACTGCGAGGTCACCGGCTTCGTCAAGGACGGCAACCGCGTCGTCGGCGTGGAGACGTCGCGGGGACGGATCCTCAGCGACACCGTCGGCCTCGTCGCCGCCGGGCACAGCACGGTGCTCGCGGAGAAGGCCGGGTTCCGGCTGCCGGTCCAGTCGCACCCGCTGCAGGCGCTGGTCTCGGAGCTCTACGAGCCGGTGCACCCGACCGTGGTGATGTCGAACCACGTCCACGTCTACGTCTCCCAGGCCCACAAGGGCGAGCTCGTCATGGGCGCGGGCGTCGACGCCTACAACGGCTACGGCCAGCGCGGCTCCTTCCACGTGATCGAGCACCAGATGGCGGCCGCACTCGAGCTGTTCCCCATCTTCGGCCGCGCGCGCCTGCTGCGGACCTGGGGCGGCATCGTCGACGTCTCGCCCGACGCCTCCCCGATCATCGGGCGCACGCCGGTCGACGGCCTCTACATCAACTGTGGCTGGGGGACCGGCGGCTTCAAGGCCACTCCCGGCGCGGGCTGGGCGATGGCGCACACCATGGCGACCGGCGAGCCCCACGACCTCAACCGGCCCTTCGGGCTGGAGCGGTTCGTCTCCGGCGCCCTCATCGACGAGCACGGCGCGGCCGCCGTCGCCCACTGACCCCTGACCAACGCCCCAAGAGGAGCGAGCGATGCTGCTGCTGACCTGTCCGTGGTGTGGACCACGGGACGAGACCGAGTACCACTACGGCGGCCAGGCCCACGTGCCCTACCCCGCGGAGCCGGCTGCGCTGTCCGACGAGGAGTGGGCGGACTACCTGTTCTTCCGCGACAACCCCAAGGGGCCGTTCGCCGAGCGGTGGTCGCACAGCGGCGGCTGCCGGCGGTGGTTCAACGTCGTTCGCGACACCGCGTCGTACGAGGTCCTCGCGACGTACACGAATGCAGACCCGCGGCCCGTCGTCGGGTCCGACGCACCAGGAGGCGCGCGATGAGCACGCAGTCCCACCGCCTGCCGACCGGCGGGCGCATCGACCGCAGCCGGGTCGTCCGGTTCACCGTCGACGGCGTCGCGTACGACGGCCACCCCGGCGACACCGTCGCCTCGGCACTCCTCGCGAACGGCCGGGTCCGGGTCGGCGACTCGATCTACCGCCGGCGGGCGCGCGGCATCATGAGCGCCGGCGTCGAGGAGCCGAACGCGCTGCTCCAGGTCGGCGGCGACTGCCCCGAGCCGATGGTCCCCGCCACGATCCGGCCCCTCGTCGACGGGCTGAGCGCGAGCACGCTGTCCGGTCTCGGGGTGCTCGACCCGGTCGGGGACGACGCGACCTACGACAAGATGTTCGTCCACACCGACGTCCTGGTCATCGGCGGCGGTCCCGCCGGGATCGCGGCGGCGCTGTCGGCGGCGCAGGGCGACGCCCGGGTGATCCTGCTCGACGACCAGCCCGAGCTCGGCGGCTCGCTGCTGGCGAGCCGCGCGGAGCAGGTCGACGGCAGGCCCGCCCTGGACTGGGTCGCCTCGGCGGCGGCGACGCTCGCGGACGCACCCGAGGTCACGGTCCTCACCCGCACCCTCGCGTTCGGGTCGTACGACGACAACTACGTCCTCGCCGTCCAGAACCGCACCGACCACCTCGACACGCCCACGCCGGCCGGGGTCTCCCGGCAGCGGGTCTGGCACGTCCGTGCCGGCCAGGTCGTGATCGCGACCGGGGCGCACGAGCGTCCCCTCGTCTTCGCGGGCAACGACCGTCCCGGCGTGATGCTGGCCGGCGCCGTCCGCAGCTACGTCAACCGCTACGCGGTCCGCCCGGGGGAGAGGGCCGTCGTCGCGACGAGCAACGACAGCGCCTACGACACGGTCGAGGACCTGCTGGCCGCGGGGGTCGAGGTCGCCGCCGTGCTCGATGCGCGTGACGTGCTGTCCGCGCGGGCGGCGGACGTCGCCGCCCGTGGTGTGCGGGTCGTGCCGTCCACCACCGTCCAGGAGACGGCGATCGACGACGCCACCGGACGGATCGGCCGCGTCGACGTGGGCATCCTCGACGACGCGGGCGAGGCCACCTGCTGGGAGAGCATCTCCTGCGACCTGCTGGCCGTCTCGGGCGGCTGGAGCCCGGTCGTCCACCTGCACAGCCAGCGCAACGGGCGCCTGCGCTGGGACGAGCGCCTCGTCGCCTTCGTGCCGGACGGGGTGGTCGACGGGCAGCAGGTCGTCGGCAGCGCCGCGGGCACGGTCGCGCTCGAGGCCGTGCTGCGCGAGGGCGCAGCCGCCGGCGCCGCGGCCGCGGTCCGCACGGGGCACCCGGTCGAGCCGGTCGAGCTGCCGGCCAGCGCGCCGCTCACCGGGGAGGGCGAGGTGCGGGCCCTGTGGCTCGTCCCCGGCCGCGACGGCGAGCCGGGGGAGTGGGACGAGCACTTCGTCGACCTCCAGCGCGACCAGACCGTCGCCGACGTGTGGCGCGCGACCGGGGCCGGCATGCGCAGCGTCGAGCACGTGAAGCGCTACACGTCGATCGGCACCGCCAACGACCAGGGCAAGACCTCCGGCGTCAACGCCATCGGCGTGATCGCCGCGGCCCTGGGTGGCCCCGGCATCGGTGAGATCGGTACGACGACCTACCGGGCGCCGTACGCGCCGGTGTCCTTCGCCGCCCTGGCCGGGCGCGAGCGCGGTGACCTGTTCGACCCCGAGCGGACCACGCCGATCCACCCGTGGCACGTGGCGCACGGTGCCGAGCTCGAGATCGTCGGGCAGTGGCTCCGTCCCCGTCACTATCCCCTCCCGGGTGAGGACATGGACGCCGCGGTCGCGCGCGAGTGCCGCGCGGCACGCACCGGCGTCGCGATGATGGACGCCTCCACCCTGGGCAAGATCGAGGTCCAGGGACCCGACGCCGGCGAGTTCCTCAACCGGGTCTACACCAACGCGTTCAAGAAGCTGCCGGTCGGCTCGGCCCGCTACGGCGTGATGTGCAGGCCCGACGGGATGATGTTCGACGACGGCGTCACCCTCCGGCTGGCCGAGGACCGCTTCTTCATGACGACGACCACCGGCGGCGCGGCCAACGTCCTCGACTGGCTCGAGGAGTGGCTCCAGACCGAGTGGCCCGAGCTCGAGGTGCACTGCACGTCGGTGACCGAGCAGTGGTCGACCGTCGCCGTCGTGGGCCCGCGCTCGCGTGAGGTCGTCGCCCGGGTCGCCCCCGAGCTCGACGTCAGCAACGAGGCCTTCCCGTTCATGACCTACCGCGAGACCACGCTGGCGTCCGGGATCCCGGCTCGCGTCTGCCGCATCTCGTTCTCCGGCGAGCTCGCCTTCGAGGTCAACGTCGCCGGCTGGTACGGCCTCGCCGTGTGGGAGCAGATCCACGAGGCGGGCCGCGACCTCGGCATCACGCCGTACGGCACCGAGGCGATGCACGTCCTGCGCGCCGAGAAGGGCTACCCGATCGTCGGGCAGGACACCGACGGCACCGTCACCCCGCAGGACGCCGGGATGGACTGGATCGTCTCCAAGCAGAAGGACTTCATCGGCCGCCGCTCCTACGCGCGCGTCGACACCAGCCGCGCCGACCGCAAGCACATGGTCGGCCTGCTGCCGGTGGATCGCACCACGGTGCTGCCCGAGGGTGCGCAGCTGGTCGAGGTCGGCACCGTGGTCGGCGACGGGCCGGACCCGGTGCCGATGCTGGGCCACGTCACGTCGAGCTACCGCAGCGTCGCCCTCGAGCGGCCCTTCGGGCTCGCCCTGCTCGCCGGCGGTCGCGACCGCATCGGTGAGCGCGTGCTCGCGCCGGTCGGCGACGAGCTGGTCGAGGTCGAGGTGACCTCGCCCGTCCTCTACGACCCCGAAGGGACGAAGCGAGATGGCTGATCTGATGATGGTGCGCCGGAGCCCGTTGGCGGACATGGCGCGCACCTTGATGGACCGCGCTGTCACCGGCGAGCGCAACGTCCGGGTGTCCGAGTGGAGGTTCACCACGATGGTGAGCCTGCGGGTCGACCCGTCCTCGCCGGCCGCTGCGGCCGTCGAGGACGTGCTCGGCGCCGCGCTGCCGAGGACGGTCGGCGAGGTGGCCGGTCACGGGCAGCACAGCGTGCTGTGGCTCGGTCCCGACGAGTGGCTCGTCGTGTCGCAGATGGCGGGCGAGGTCCTCGTCCCGACACTGGAGGAGTCGGTCGCCGGCGCCCACGCCGCGATCGTCGACGTCTCCGCGAACCGCACGGTCCTGGAGCTCCAGGGTGCCGCCGCGCGAGCGGTCCTCGAGAAGGGCTGCCCGACGGACCTGCACCCCCGCTCGTTCGGGCCGGGTCGTGCCGTCAGCACGACGCTCGCGCGGATTCCCGTCCTGCTCTGGCAGGTCGGCCCGCAGGCCTACCGCCTGCTGCCGCGCGTGTCGTTCGCCGACTACGTCGCCCGGTGGCTGCTCGACGCGAGCCAGGAGTTCGCGTCCGGCTTCGAGGACGGTGGAGGGATCGCGTGACGCTGTCCGCGTTCGACCTCTACTCCATCGGCATCGGGCCGTCCTCCTCGCACACGGTCGGCCCCATGCGGGCCGGCAAGCGCTTCGCCGACCGGCTCGTCGAGGACGGCCGGCTCGCTGACGTCGTCCGCGTGCGGGCCGAGCTGTTCGGCTCCCTCGGGGCCACCGGCCACGGCCACGGCTCGCCGAAGGCCGTGGTCCTCGGCCTCGAGGGCGAGGACCCCGCCACGACCGACCCGGAGCGCGCCGACCCGCGGCTGGACGAGATCAGGGCCAGCCGCGAGCTGCGCCTCGCCGGCTCCCGGACCATCGCGTTCGACCTCGACGAGGACCTGGTGATGCACCGGCGCAAGAGCCTGCCGGCGCACCCCAA
>DATLIG010000182.1:0-6038 GCA_035539555.1 Nocardioides sp.
GTCGAGGCGCTTCGGCTTGCGGGCGAACCAGTCCCGAGCCCGGGCGGCGAGCAGCGCCCAGCAGCCGTCGGAGCAGACCGCCATCGCGCCGAACAGCAGACCGAGCAGCACCAGCTGCGGCGCGGCGGGCGCACCGGCGTCGATGAACTGCGGCAGGAAGGCGACGAAGAAGACGATCGTCTTCGGGTTGGTCGCGCCGACGAGGAAGCCGGTGCGGACCGACGCCAGGCTGCTGCTCGACGGTGCCTCGTGGCCTTCGTCGGCCGCCGCGAGCGCGGCCCGGGCGTCGCCGCGGTGGCGGATCGCCTGGATGCCCAGGTAGGCGACATAGGCGGCGCCGGCGAGCTTGAGCACGGTGAACGCGGTCGCCGACGCTGCGACGACGGCACCGAGGCCGACCGCCACGAGCACGACCTGGGCGACCAGGCCGAGCGCGTTGCCCACGACCGACAGCAGGGCGTCGCGGCGACCGACGGTCAGTGCGCGGCCGATCGTGAACAACAGGCTCGGCCCCGGCACCTGGATGAACAGGAACGAGGCGACCGCGAAGGCGGCGAGCTGGCTGGTCGAGGGCATGTCGTCAGTATCCGGCAGCGGGGTGCCTCGGCGCGAGCCGATTCCCCTCGCCTGCTCAGAGCGCGAAGGGCGCTCCGGTCGCGTCGGTGACGTGGTCGACCAGTCGTCGTACGGCGTCTGCCGAGGGCGGTCGCTGGCCCGGGAACACCACCGGACGCTGCGCCCGGTCGTGCCAGAAGTGCGGGGGACGCGAGTCGGGCCGGGTCGCCACCAGCCACACGGCGGTGTCCGCGCCCTCCTCGGGCGTGCGCAGCAGCGGGCGGGTCCACCGCTCGAAGCGCGGGAGGTGCTCGCTCACGCCCGGGGTCGCGGCCCAACCGGGATGCATGCTCGCGAAGAGCGCCCGGTCCTGTCCCGCGCGGCGGGCCCACTCCTGCGCGAGCACGACCTGCATCCTCTTGGTACGGGCATAGGCACGCACGCCGTCGTAGGCCCCGGTGCGGTACTCGACGTCGTCGGCGTCGTCGGCGTGCAGTCGCGCGCCGTACATGCCGCCCGAGCTCATCCACACCACGCACGGCGCCCCTGAGGCGCGCAGCGCCCCGCCGAGCAGGGAGGTCATCAGGTGCGGGCCGAGGACGTGGACAGCGAGGGTGAGCTCGTGCCCCTGGGGGCTGACCTCCCGTCGGTCGCCGGTCATCGTGCCGGCGTTGTGCAGGACGGCGTCCAGCCGGTCCATCCGCCCGGCGACATCAGCCGACCAGCGTCGGACGTCGTCGAGGTCGCCGACGTCGCACGTCTCCCCGACCACGTCGCCCGATGGGACGGCCGAGCGCAGGTCGGCGACCGTGGCGGCGACCTTCTCCGGGTTCCGTCCCAGCAGGTGCACGGTGGCGCCGAGGCGGAGGTAGCCCTCCGCCGCCGCCCTGCCGATGCCGGAGGTGCCGCCCGTGACGAGGACCCGCTGGCCCCCGAGCGCCCCCGGCGCCGGGTCGTCCGGCCACCACCGGGCACGCAGGTCGCTGCCCAGGTGGGTGTAGCCGAGAACGACCGTCCGGTCGAGCGAGACGTCGACCATCGTCGCGAGCGTCGCACCGATCCCCATGTCCCGACCCTAAAGACGTCAGCAAGGCCTCCCGCCGGCCGATCATGCGGGCATGGATCCGGCGTCCCCGTCGCGCACGACCCGCGAGCCCGACTGCCCGCCGTGGTGCGTCACCGGCACCGCCGAGCACACGTACGACGACCCGGGCGCCTGGCTGCACGAGGGGCCCCGCTTCGGGCTGGTCCGGACGTGGTGCCTCGACGGACCGGAACCGGTCTTCAGCGCCACCCTCGACGACGGCGACGGCGACGCGGGCGAGCTCGACACCGAGGAGCTGCGCCGGCTGGCGACCGACGCGCTGGACGCGGCGATGTGGATCGACCAGCAGGAGCGGCTGGGCATCACCCGGATCGGCCGGTCCGTCGTGGAGCTGGTCCGCGAGGCGCACGACCGTGCGACCCGCAGCGCCTGATCCCCGGCGGGGCTACGCCGCGGCCGACTCCCCGCCGAACCCGATCTCGTTGCCGTCGGGGTCGCGGTAGGTCACCTTGCGCACGCCGTTGTCGTAGGTCTCGCTCGCCGCCGCCTCGAGGCCACGCTCGGCGATCGCGTCGACCCAGCCGTCGAGGTCGTCGACGAACAGCGTGTGCCGGGCGTGGCCCGCATGGTCCGGGAGCACCTCGGTGAACACGTAGCGGTGGTCGGCGAGCTCCCAGACCGCCTCGATGTCGTTGGGCCGGAAGGACGGTGGGTCCCCGAGCAGCTGGGTGTACCAGTCGACCGCGCGCTCGTGGTCGGTGACGGGGATGCCGGCGAACAGGTCGAGGCTTGCCATGGCGGTCAGCCTAGGAGCGCAGCGGCCGGAGGCCCAGAGCCGCGGCGGAACGCACCGCGTCGCTCAGCGCCGCGAGGGCCGGGCTGTCGAGGCGCCACCGCTGCCAGAAGAGGGGTACGTCGACCGGGCGCCCGCCGGGCAGCCGCACCAGCAGGCCGCCGGTCACGTCCGGGTCGAGCTGCGGCGCGGGGATCATCCCCCAGCCCAGCCCGGCGCGGACCGCTTCGTGGAAGTCGGCCGTGCTCGGCACCCGGTGCACGACCGGCGGCCGCGTGGCGCCGTGGGCTGCCAGCACCTCGTCCTGCAGGTGGTCCTTCTCATTGAAGACCACCATCGGGATGCTCGCCCACTCGACCGACCGGCCGCGCCGGTGGCGCTCCACGAGCCACGGCGCGGCCGCCGGTGTGTAGCGCAGCCGGCCGAGCGGCTCGGCCGCGCAGCCCTGGACCGGCGCCGCCTCGGCGGTGACGGCCGCGAGCACCTCGCCGCGGCGGAGCAGGTCGTGGGAGTAGCCCTGGTCCTCGATCCGCAGCCGCAGCGCCACGCCCGCGGTCGTGGCCACGGTGTGCAGCACGGGCCGCAGCCAGGTGGCCAGCGAGTCGGCGTTGACCGCGACGGCCAGCTCGACGACCTCTCCGGTGCCCAGCGTGGCAGCGGCCTCGGCCGCGAGCAGGCGCAGCTGCCGGCCCAGCCGGACGAGCGGCTCCCCCGCCGCGGTGACGGTGGCGGGCGTCGTACGACCGACGAGGACCTGGCCCGCCGCCTGCTCGAGCGCGCGCACGCGCTGGCTGACGGCGCTCGGCGTCACGTGGAGCCGGCGGGCGGCCGCCTCGAAGGTCCCCTCCTCCGAGATCGCGACGAGGGTCTCGAGCTGGGCCGGGTCGAAGCGCATCGGATCATGTTAAGCGCTGCTTCATCTTCTGTAGGAACATTCGCTGGCCTGCATTCGATGGACCACCTACGGTCGAGTCGTGATCGCCCCTGCCGTCGCGGGTCTCCTGACCGCGCTCTCCCTGATCGTCGCCATCGGCGCGCAGAACGCGTTCGTCCTGCGGCAGGGACTGCTGCGCTCCCACGTCGGCCCGGTGGTGCTCGTCTGCGCGCTCTCCGACGCCGTCCTGATCGCGGCAGGCATCGCCGGCATCGGCACCCTCGTGGACCACGCGGGCTGGGTGATCGACGTGGTCCGGTGGCTCGGGGTCGCCTTCCTGCTCTGGTACGCCGCCAGCTCGCTGCGCCGCGCGCTGCACCCCGAGTCGCTGGCGCCGCAGAACGGCAACCGCGACGAGACGCGACGCAGCGTGCTCGCGCGCACCTTCGCGCTGACCTGGCTCAACCCACACGTCTACCTGGACACGCTCCTGCTCATCGGCTCCGTCGCCGCCGCCCATGACGGCGGCGCGGTCGCCGGGCGCTGGTGGTTCGGCGTCGGCGCTGCGCTCGGCAGCGTGCTGTGGTTCTGCAGCCTCGGCTTCGGCGCCCGGCTCCTCGCTCCCCTGCTGGCCCGGCCGCGGGCGTGGCAGGTGCTGGAGGTGGCGATCGGGGCCACGATGCTCTTCGTGGCGTGGAAGCTGGCGACCGGCTGAGCCCCTGCGATCAGGCCTTCACGTGCGGCGAGATCAACGCCGTGCGCACGGACATCCCGAGCTCGCGGGTGCGCAGCGTCGTGATCCGGCGGCCGGGCTGGACGGCGTCCTTGACCGGCGAGGTGTGCTCGCCCAGCAGCGAGGCAGCGGCGTCGATGTCGGCGACCGTGTGGGTGAGACCCCAGATGGACGCCGGCCCCTCCCCCGCGACGCCGGGCGCACCGACGACCTCGAGGATCACCTCGCCGAGCCGGTGGAACACCTGTCGCATCGGGCTGCCGCCCAGCTCGCCGTCGCGCTCGCGACGCGGCTCGAGGCCGACCTGGCCGAGCGCACGAACGGTGCGGGCGAGGTCCGGAGTCAACAGGACGACGTGGTCGAGGTGCGTCGTACCGTTCGGGTGGCTGGCCGGCTCCGCCTCCGGCGCGTCCGACGTCGTCGTCGGTACGCCGTCGAGGTCGCTCAGCTCCCCCGGCAACCCGCGCAACGCCCAACCCACGACGCCCTTGCCCGCGGCGTCGCCCAGGAGCCGGACTCGCACCGTCCCGACACGACAGGACCCGTCGTCGTCCACGGCGAAGCCGGCGGCGCGCCAGGCGTCGGGCGGGTCGGCGACGAGCAGCTCGGCGATGGTGACGGTCACGACACGCCGGGGAGCCAGCGCGCCGAACGGGCGCGGTAGGCGACGTAGGCCTCGCCGAAGTTGACCTCCATCGCCGCCTCCTCCGCGGGGATCTGCAACCGGTCGATCAGCAGGACGAAGGCAGCGATCGGCAGCGGCGTGAGCCACCCGCCACGCCGGACGGCGTGCGCCGCGAGCAGCCCGGCCATGCCGACGTACATCGGGTTCCGGGTGATCCGGAACACCCCGCCGGTCACCATGCTCGACGCCTGCGCGGGATCGAGCGGGTTGACCGTCGTGCGGTGCCGGCGGAACTCGGCCATGGCGCTCGCATCGACACCCAGCGACGCCGCGGCGATCGTCGCCGCCGCTACCTTGCGCGTCCTGCCGGCAGGCCGGTCCGGGGCAAGCAGGTGCTGGGCGAGACCTGCCGCGAGCGCGAAGACGGGAGGGGGTACGACGGGCACGACTCGACCTTCCCAGCCGGCGCTCGTCCCGGCAAGCCGCGACCGTGGACCCGGACATCGACGATCGACTTAGGTTCGGCTAACCTATTCTCATGATCGTCTGCCAGTGCCGCGTCGTCACCGACCGTGACGTCGACGCCGCCCTGCGCGACGGGGCGCGCACCGTCGGGGCGGTCTGCCGATCGACGGGCGCCGCCCAGGACTGCGGATCGTGCATCTTCTCGGTCAAGGCGCAGGTGCAGCGCCACCACGAGCGCGAGTGCGCGCACCTGCGGGCCGACGGCGCCGCGAGCTGACCGTTGCAGCGTCCCGACTGACTCTGGCTCACCCGGGGCGGGCTGTGCCAACATCGGCGGTACGGTCCCCCATCCTCCGAGGTGCAGCATGCAGCCAGTGGATCCCCGCGTCGTCGACCTCCTCAACGAGGCGCTCACCTTCGAGCTCACCGTCACCAACACGTACTTCCTGCACGCCCGGATGCTCGACAACTGGGGCCTGCCGAAGCTGGGGAAGGTGTTCTACGACCTCTCGATCGACGAGATGCGCGACGCCGACGACCTGATCAACCGGATCCTGATGTTCGACGGGCACCCCAACGTGCAGCGGCTCGGGGCCATCCAGGTCGGTGAGACCGCCGAGGAGATGCTCGCCCTCGCGCTCGCCAGCGAGCGCCAGGCCGTCGCCCAGTTCAACGCCTCCGCGAAGGAGTGCCACGACCTCGGCGACCACGGCACCGCGGCCGTGTTCGAGGACATGGTGCGCGACGAGGAGAAGCACGCCGACTGGTTCGAGAGCCAGATGGACGCGATCGAGCGGGTCGGCGCACCGCAGTACCTCGCCCAGCAGATCTCCGCCGGCGAGGGGCCCGCGTAGGCCTGCTGGCCGTCCGGTCGGCTTCGTCACGGATCGGCGCCTCGCCACGGTTGTCCGTTCACTCGGGACGCTCGTAGGTCGACGTCGGGCTCGG
>DATLIG010000183.1:0-16780 GCA_035539555.1 Nocardioides sp.
CGGGAGGGGGGAGCCGACGGTGGCGAGCGCCGCCGGAGCGGGAGCCGGAGCGGGAGCCGGAGTCGGAGCCGGAGTGGGGGCTGTCGTGGCAGGGGCGGTGCCGACCGGCGGGACGACCAGGGACCCGGCGAGGGCGGCCGCGAGGGCGTCGCCGAACGCGGACCCGGTCGCCCCGGGGTCGCCGGCGGAGGCGTCGGGGGCCGTGCCGCCGTCAGGGGACGTGGGGACGGGAAGTCCCGGAAGGAAGGGCGCGATGCTCACGTCAGCTCCTCACCATCGCCATGATGTTGCGGACGTAGTTCTGGGTCTCCCGGTAGGGCGGGATGCCGTCGTAGCGGGCCACCGCGCCGGGACCGGCGTTGTAGGCCGCCAGCGCGAGCTCGGTGCTGCCGAACTTGTCGAGCAGCGAGCGCAGCAGGCGGGCGCCGCCGTCGATGGCCTGGGCGGGGTCGAAGGAGTTCTCGACGCCGAGGCCGCGGGCGGTGCCGGGCATCAGCTGCATCAGGCCCTGCGCCCCGGCGGGGCTGACGGCGCGGGGGTTGAAGCCCGACTCCTGCTTCGCGACGGCGGCGAGCAGCTCGCCCGGGACGCCGGTGCGGGCGGCGGCGCCGTTGATCAGGTCCGCGTACGGCGTCGATGCGGGGACCCGCGCGGAGAGGCCGGCCGTTCCCGACGGCCCCGTCGCGGCGGCCGATCCGGTGCCGATGATCCGGCGGATCATGTCCGGCTCGGACGGCACGTCGACGATGCGTACGTCGAGCCCCGTGCGCGGCGCCTCGATCATCTTGCCGTCACCGATGTAGATCGCGATGTGGTCGGCACCGTTGTTGCGGCTGGAGTTGTCCCACGCGAGCAGGTCGCCGGGCCGGGCCTCGGCGAGGCTCGCGACGGCGGTTCCCTGCCGTGCCTGGTCGGCCGAGACGCGCGGCAGGTCGTAGCCGAGCGACTTGTACACCGACTGCACGAGCCCGGAGCAGTCGACGCCCTTCTCCTTGCTGGTGCCACCCCAGACGTAGGGGAGCCCGAGGTACTCCTTCGCCTCCTCGACGACGTCCTGCCCGGTCACGCCGCCGGCACCGGCCGCACCGGGGGTCGCGGACGCCAGCTCGGTGGCGAACTCGCCGGAGGCCGCCGAGATCGGCGACGTGGTCGCGAAGCGCGCCAGCTGGGCCTGGATCGACGCGATCCGTGAGGTGACGTGGTCGATGCTCATCGCTCGCCCCCTCGCGCCCACCGCTGGGCGGCCAGGTCGTCGGCCTCGCGGGCCTCCCGTCGCGCCGCCTCGGTACGACGCCCGGCGGCCCGACGCTCGAGCAGCAGCTCGACCGCGGCGAGACGGGCGCGGTCGGCGCCCCAGCGCACCCGCGCCTCGTCGGCGACGACCTCGGTGGTGGTCAGGGTGGACCGGGTCTCCCCGACCAGGAGACCGACGTTCGCCAGCGCGGTCCGCTGTGCGAGCAGCGTGCCGGGCGAGCAGACCGGCTCGACACCGGCCGACGCGAGCACGCCGGTCAGCCCGGCGAGGCGGCCGGTCAGCGCGGCCTGCTCGGCCAGCACCTGCTGGAGGCCGATGCGGCTGTCGGTCTCGCGGACCTCACGGACCCGCGCGACAGCGGCGAGGCCGCGGTCGTCGCGGTGGACGCGGCCGCTCACGACGCCACCAGCCCGGCGAGCCGGTCCCACGTGTCCGCGGGCGGGGTGAGCTCGTCCATGCCCTGCTGCAGGAACGCCTCGATCCGGGGCAGCCGCGCGAGGGCCGCGTCGGCGTGCTCGTCCGCGCCGGCGACGTACGCGCCGATCTCGACGAGCTCCTTCACCGAGCGGTGGGCGGCGAGCATCCGCCGCAACCGGGTGGCGTCGGCCTGCTGGTCGAGGGTGGTGACGGCGCGGTGCACGCGCGAGATCGACTCGAGCACGTCGATCGCCGGGAAGTGGCCGGCGGTGGCGAGCTCGCGGCTCAGCACGACGTGGCCGTCGAGGATCGAGCGGGCGGTGTCGCCGATCGGGTCCTGGAGGTCGTCGCCCTCGACGAGGACGGTGTACAGGCCGGTGATCGAGCCGGAGGCCGAGGTGCCGGCGCGCTCGAGGAGGCGGGGGAGGAGGCCGAAGACGCTGGGCGGGTACCCGCGGGTCGCGGGCGGCTCGCCGGCGGACAGGCCGATCTCGCGCTGCGCCATCGCGACGCGGGTGAGCGAGTCCATCATGAGCAGCACGTCGCGACCGCTGTCGCGGAACCACTCGGCGATCCGGGTGGCCGTGAACGCCGCGCGCAGCCGCTCGACCGCCGGTGCGTCCGAGGTCGCGACCACGACGACCGACCGGGCCAGGCCCTCGGGCCCGAGGTCGCCGTCGATGAACTCGCGGACCTCCCGGCCGCGCTCGCCGACGAGCGCGATCACGTTGACCTCCGCGTCGGTGCCGCGCGCGATCATCGACAGCAGCGACGACTTGCCGACGCCGGAGCCGGCCATGATGCCGAGCCGCTGGCCGCGACCGGCGGGCACCAGCGCGTCGAGCGCGCGGACGCCGAGCCCGAGCGGCTGATCGATCCGCGGCCGGGACAGGGCGTCCGGAGCGGCGTTGTCGGTGGAGACCGACGCGAGGCCGGGGAGGCCGGCGAGTGCGGGGCCGCCGTCGACCGGGCGGCCGAGTCCGTCGAGCACCCGGCCGCGCAGCGCGTCGCCCACCAGGATCCGCAGGGGGCCGCCCGTGGCGTGGACGTGGTCGCCCACGCGGACGCCGGTCGTCGTACCCAGGGGGAGGCAGACGGCTGCGCCGTCGCGCAGCGCGGCGACCTCGGCGAGGAGGGGGCCGCCGGCCGTGCGCACCTCGACCAGGTCGCCGGCCGCCGACGCCAGTCCGCGCACCTCGAGGTGCAGGCCGACGAGCTCGGTGACGGTGCCGAGCCGCAGCGGCTGGGCAGCGGCGGTGGCGCGGTCGAGGACCGCGGGGGAGAGCCTCACTTCAGCACCTCCCGCACCCGGGCCATCGCCTCGTCGACCCGGAGGTCGGTGACGGAGCCGTCGGGCGCCTCGACCAGCGCATCGGCACGGTCGAGCGACGGGTCGGCGACGACCTCGAGGCCACGGTCGGCGAGGTCCTGCACCGCGCCGCTCGCCACGAGGGAGGGGTGCAGGCGCACCCGGCCGACAGGCGTCGGGGGCAGCACCTGGAGCACGCGTACGACGACGTCCGCCGCCGTCGCGGAGGCGACCCGCGCGCCCAGGATCTCCGTGGTCAGCGCGAACGCGAGGTCGGTCGACTGCTCCTCGATCGCCGCGGCCAGGTCGCCGAGCAGCCCCCTGACCTGCTCGGCGGCCCGGCCCAGCGCGTCGACGGCCGAGCGGTGCTCGGCCTCCCGACGCTCCTCCGCGGCGGCATGGTGCGCCGCGCGGGTGGCTTCCTCGGCAGCCGCCTGTTCGGCGGCCGCGCGGCGTCCCTCGGCCCAGCCGACGGCGTACCCCTGTGCCCGTGCGGCCTCCTGTGCCTTGGCGGCGAGGCCGTCGAGCAGGGACTCGGTGACCGCGTCACCGAGCACGGCGGAGCCGCCGAGCCGGGTCCAGTTGCCGACCCGCAGCTCGGGGCGGGCGACCTCAGGTGATGAATTCATCGTCGTTCCCTCGCCGGACCATGATCTGGCCCTGCTCCTCGAGCTGCCGGATGGTGCGGATGACGCCCTGCTGGGCCTCCTCGACCTGCGCCAGGCGGACCGCGCCGAGCATCTCGACCTCGTCGAGCAGGTTCTCCGCCGCACGCTCCGACAGGTTGGACGTGATCTTGGTGCGGACCGACTCGCTGACGCCCTTGAGCGCGAGCGCGAGGTCGGCGGTGTCGACCTGGCGCAGCACCTGCTGCACCGAGCGGTCGTCGAGGCCGACGATGTCCTCGAACATGAACATCCGGCTCTTGACCTCGTCGGCGAGCGACGGGTCGAGCCCCTCGAGCCCCTCGACGATCTGGCGCTCGGTCGGGCGGTCGGACCGGTTGATGATGTTGACGAGCGGGTCGACGCCGCCCACGCGGGACACCTCGGCCGGCTGCAGCATCGACGACAGCTTGCGCTCGAGGATGGACTCGACGGTGCGCACGATCTCGGGGGAGGTCCGGTCCATCACCGCGATCCGGTGGGCGACGACGGCCTGCTGGTGGGCGGGCAGTCCGCTCAGCAGCAGCGACGCCTTGTCCGCGGCCATGTGGGCGAGCACCAGCGCGATCACCTGCGGGTGCTCGTCGGCGATGAATCCCCGCAGCTGCGCGGGATCCGCGCGGTGCAGGAACTGGAAGGGCATCTGCACCGCGGCCGCGTGCAGCCGCTCCATGATCTCCTTGGCCCGCTCCGGGCCCAGCGACTGCTCGAGCAGCTGCTGGGCGAAGCCGAAGCCGCCCTGCGTGACGTGCGCGTGCGCGGTGGCGAGGTCGTGGAACTCCGTCAGCACCTGGCTGGTCTCGTCCGCCGTGACCGCGTCGAGGCGCGCGATCTCGGCGGAGATCGCCTCGACCTCGGCGTCCGAGAGGTGCGACATCACCTGGGCGGCACGGTCCTTGCCGAGCTGGATCAGCAGCACGGCGGCCTTGCGGACGCCCATCTGCAGCATGGCGGAGCCGCTTCCCGCGGCGAGCATGGCGGTCATCAGTCAGTCACTTCCGGGGCTCCACGAGCCAGCCGCGCAGCAGTGCGGCGACGTCATCGGGTTGCTTCTCGACGAGAGCGATGAGCTCGTCGCGCATCGAGTCCTCCTCGTCGTGCTCGGCGGCCTCGAGCGCGGCCAGGGCCGGGCTCTCGATCACCGGGGCGCGGTTCGCCGCGTCGAGGCGCAGCTGCTCGACGACGTACGACGTGGCCTCGTCGCGGGCCTTCGAGCGGCGCCGTGCCTGCCACCAGGCCATGAGGACGACGAGCATCGCACCGCCGCCGATGGCGAGGTTGCGGATGAGCGCGTTCTTGCGGTCGGCTGCGTCCGCGGCCTTGGCCGCGGCGATCTCGGCCGCGGCGTTCTCGGCACCGGTCTTGTCGAAGGGGATCAGGGCGACCTCGATGGTGTCGCCGCGCTCCGGGTCGATGCCGGCCGCGCTGGCGATCTGGTCCTTGATCACCTCGGGCTGGATGTCGGCGGCGGCGGTCGCGTCGAGGGCGACGGCGATCGTCAGCTTGTTGACCTTGCCCGGCGCCGACTCGCGGCGCTCGACGACCTTGTCGAGCGCGTTGTCGCGCGTCTCGTCGTCCTTCTGGTAGCTGCCGCCGCCGCTCGCCGTCGCCGACGGGTCCATCTGGCCGTCGGCGCCGACCACCCCGCCGGCACCGTCGGTGCCGCCGGCGGTGCCGGAGTACTTCTCCGACGACTTCGACTGCGAGATCGGCGGGTTCTTCTTGTCGTTGCTGTACGTGAGGCTGTCGGTGACGGACTTGTCGAAGTCGAGGTCGGCGGTGACCGTGGCGGTCGAGTTGCCCGGGCCCACCCACGTGTCGAGGGCGTCCTGGATCTTGCCCTGCATGTCGCGCTCGAACGCCTGGGTCTGCTTGGCCCGCGTCGACCCGAACCCGGTGCCGGAGGCGCCGTCCGCGCTGTCGGCGGTCAGCAGCTTCCCGCTGGCGTCCGAGATGGTGACGTTCTTCGGGTCGAGGCCGTCGATGCTGCGCGCGACCAGGCTGACCATCGACTGGACCTGCTCGTCGTCCAGCTCGGTGCCCGGGTTGGTGTCGATCAGCACCGACGCGGTCGTCGGGTCCTGCTCGTCGCTGAAGACCTTCTTCTCCGGCATCGCGAAGTGGACGATCGCGGTGTCCACGCCGTCCATCGCCTCGAGGGTGTTGGCGACCTCGCCCTCCATCGCGCGCTTGAAGTTGGTGCGCTCCTGCGAGTCGGAGGTGGTCAGGTCCTGGTCGTCGAGCTGTCCGTAGCCGCCCTCACCCGAGTTGCCCGGCAGGCCCTTGCCCTGCAGCTTCACCCGGGTGGCGTAGACGTCGTTGCGCGGCACCATGATCGTGTTGCCGCCGTCGGAGAGCTCGTAGGAGACCCCCTCGGCGGTGAGCTCGTCGACGATCGCCGCAGCGTCCTCGCCCGACAGGTTGGAGTAGAGCGGCGCGTAGCTCGGCGCGGAGACCCAGCGGAAGACCAGGAAGGCCGCGAGGAGCAGCGCCGCCGTACCGACGACGGCGACTGCCTTCTGGCCGGCCGTGAAGGCCGCGAAGGTGTCCCGGAAGCGCGTGAGCGCGCTGTTCAGTCGTTGCTGCATCGTCGGCCTCAGACCTGCATCCGCATGATCTCGTTGAACGCCTCGACGGCCTTGTTGCGCAGCGCGACGGTCAGCTGGCTCGCGACCGACGCCTCACTGGCGGCGATCGTGTAGTCGTGGATGTTCTCGAGCTTGCCGGTCGCCGCCTGGACGGCGAGCCCGTCGGCCTTGTCCGTCAGGCCCTCGAGCCGGTCGAGGCCGTCGAGCACCATCGAGCCGAACTCGGTGTCGGTGCCGGGCGTCGCCTGCACCTGGGTGCTCGGCGTGATCGAGAGCGCGGGGTTGACCGCGGCGGACCCGGACAGGGTCGGGAACTGGAGGGGCGAGATGTCCATCAGCGGTTGCCGATCTGCAGTGCTGCCGTGTACGTGTCCTGCGCGGTCTTCGTGACCTGCACCGAGGCCTGGTAGCCGCGCTGCGCCATCACCAGCTCGCTCATCTGCGCGGACATGTCGACGTCGGGCATCCGGACGTAGCCGTCCTCGTCGGCGAGCGGGTGGTTCGGCGAGTGCACGACGCGGCCCTCGGCGCTCGACTGGGCGAAGCCCTCGACGTCGACGCCGCCGTCGCCGCGGGGGTCGAAGACGACGTACGTCGCCCGGAACGCCTCGTCGTCGGTCGAGCGGACCGTGTTGACGTTGGCGATGTTGCCGGCCAGCGCGTCGAGCCAGACCTGGTGGGCGCCGAGCGCGGTGTTCGCGATCCGCAGCGAGTCGAAGGCGCTCATCAGGCCGGGCCCCCGCCCATGACGGAGAGCCGGGAGCTGCGGTCGCTGATCGCGCGGCCCATGATCTGGTACTGGTACTGCGTCTGGATCGCCGCGATCGACTCCTTGCGGAGGTCGACGTTGTTGTCGTTGGCACCGACCGGGGTCTGCGTGGCGTCCACCGTGACGCCGACCGATCCCGGACCCGAGGTGGTCGCGCTGCCGTGCTCGATCGCGCGCTCCAGGGCCGACTCGAACTCGACGCTCCGGGCACGGAAGCCAGGGGTGTCGACGTTGGCGATGTTGTCCGCGATCACGTTCTGCCGGGTGGACAGTCCGTTGATCGCCGTGTGCAACACGAACCCGACGGCGTCGGACGCTGCGAAGGACACGAGCGGATCTCCTCGGATGGCACCGCCGCCGGTCCTCCGGCCCCTGGTGGGAGCCGTTCGTCCGGTGTCGTTGCGGTGCAGTCGGTGCCGATCCGTCGGCGGGGGTGAGCAATCCGTCGCTCAGTGCTGCCGATCGGTCCTCGCCGTCCGGACCTGAGGCCGACCCGCTGGGACTTGGTCCTGACTAGTTCGTCCGATCGATCTCGAGCGCGCTCAGCCGGCACCGGTGGATCAGGCTCAGGCCAGCAGTACGACGGACAGCGCGCCGTCGCCGTAGCCGCCGATCGACACGGCGAGGTCCTCCCGCCGCCCGAGCGTCAGCGTGCTGATCCGCAGCTGCGGGTCCAGCGGGGGCCCGGCGGGGTGGAGGGCGTGCAGCTTCAGGTGGTCGGCACCGGCCACGTTGAACATCGACGCGGCGATGTTGAGGACCTCGTAGAGGTTCTCGGCAAGGGTGTCGGTGAGCTTGCCGTCCTCGATCGCGGCCTCGGCGCCGCCCGGCGGCACCAGGCCGATCGCCGCGCCGGCGTGGGCCGAGAAGGCGAGGTCGCAGGCGATCAGCGCGCAGATGCGGAGCTGGTCGTCGACGTACACGGCGACGGAGGCGGCGGTGTCGGGGCCGGGGGCGAAGGGCGTCGTCGGCGACAGGGTGACGTCGCGGCCGAGCAGGTCGGCGAGCAGGTCCCGCACCTGCTTGGGCTGGGGGAGGTGGATCACCATCGTCAGGCCGCCTCAGAGCACGCTGCGGAGGGCGTCGTCGAACGCCTCCGGGGTGAACGGCTTGGCGATGAGGAAGGCTGCGCCGGCGGAGGCGGCGCGCTGCCGCATCTCCTCGGAGCCCTCCGAGGTCACGAACCCGAAGGCGACGTCGGAGCCGGACGCGCGCAGCGCGGCGAGGCAGTCGATGCCGTTCATCTCGGGCATGTTCCAGTCCGAGAGGACCAGGTCGGGTGCCTCGGAGCGCACCATCTCGAGCGCCTCGCGGCCGTTCTCGGCCTCCACGATGTCGTGCCCGCCGTGCCCGGCCTGGCGCAGGGTGCGGATCACGATCTGCCGCATCACGCGGCTGTCGTCGGCGATCAGGATCTTCATCAGGACCTCACTGGCTCCGGTTCTCGGTTGTTCGGTGGCTCGGGTGGTTCAGGACGGGACGTGGATGCAGATGCGGACCGGCCCGCCGCGCCACGCGAGGTCGAGGCGGCACACCTCGGTGACGTCGCTGGCGAAGGCGGCGCGGCCGGCAGCGACGGCCGGCAGGGACAGCACGCTCGGGCCCGGCATCAGGCTCTTCACGTTGCCGCCGACCATGTTGACCAGCTCGCCGACCGCGTCGGCGATGTCACCGTCGGTGACCGGCTCGTCGTCGGGGAGCGCGAGCATCCGGGCGCTGAGCTGCTGGGCCACGCCCTCGTCGAGCTCGACGGTGACGACGCCGGCCCAGCCGCCGCTCACGGTCACCGACGACGACCACACACCGGTCGCGTCGAACGGCGTGCGCGGCGGCACCATCCGCGGGACGAGGACCTCGTCCTCGCCGACCAGGGCCATCCAGACGTCCTCGGCGAGGGCCTGCACGTCGTCGACGCTCGGAGCGTCGACCTCGTCGGGCGCGGTGTCGAAGAAGGTCAGCACGTTCATGCCGGCACCTCCCGGTCGGCGCCCAGCAGGCCGAGCAGCTCGAGCTTCTCCTCGATGGCATCGGCCGTGAACGGCTTGATGACGTACTCGTGCGCCCCGGCGGCGAGCGCACGCACGATCTGGCGCTGCTCGCTCTCGGTCGTCACCATCATCAGCGTCACGTCGCGCCACTCCGGGTTCGCGCGCACCTGCGTGATGAACGTGTAGCCGTCCATCACGGGCATGTTCCAGTCGACCAGGCAGACGTCGGGTACGACGCCCGCGTTCATCTGGTCGAGGGCGGCCTGGCCGTGCTCGGCCTCGGTCGTCTCGAAGTCGAGGCCGGTGACGATGCGTCGCAGGATGCTGCGCATCGCCCGGGAGTCGTCGATGATCATGGCTCGCACGATCAGGCTCCTGTCCTGGAGAGGGTCATGGCGGATGCCCTGCGGTAGGCGGGCACGCGCCCGATCTGGTCCCGCTGCCAGGAGGCGGCGAGGTCCGCGGGGAGGTCGAGGGTGGTCTCGGACGAGCCGAGCAGCAGGTAGCCGTCGGGGCTGAGCATCGGGAGCATGCGGCGCAGGATGTCCGCCTTGGTCGTGGCGTCGAAGTAGATGAGGACGTTGCGCAGCCAGATCACGTCGAAGGTCCCGAGCATCGGGAAGGGCGCCGCCAGGTTGAGGTGCTTGACGGTGATCCGCTCGCGGAGCCGGTCGGCGATCTCCCACTCGCGTCCGACCCGCGTGAAGTAGCGGACCAGGCTGGTGGCGGGCAGGCCCCGGTTCACCTCGACCTGGCTGTAGCGCCCGGCCCGCACCCGCTCGAGCATCTGGGTCGAGATGTCGGTGCACACGATCTCGTACTCCCACCCGCCGGGCAGGTGCTGGTCGAGCAGCATCGCGATCGAGTACGCCTCCTGGCCACTCGAGCACGCCGCACTCCACACCCGCAGGCGGCGGGTCGTCGAGCGCTCCTCCAGGAGCGCCGGGAGCATGGCCTCCGTGAACGCCTGGTAGGGCGTGTGGTCGCGGAACCAGCTGGTCTCGTTGATGGTCAGCGCGTCGATCACCTTGCGCCGCTCCTCGGCGTCGAAGGCCAGCCGCGCGACGTACTCCTCGAGCCCGAGACCCTTGGCGTTCGCCAGCGGGGTGAGCCGCGCTTCGACGAGGTACTCCTTGCCCTCGTCGTAGACCATCGACGTCTCACGGCGCACCAGGGCCGAGACGGACGCGAAGGCAGAGGGGTCGGTCATGCCCGCTCATTCGGCGACACGCAGGCCTTCCTGAGCGCTCAGGCGAGGGAACTGCGGGCCGATGGGTGCCCCGTGACCAGGATCAGGGTGCTCGTCGTCGATGACTCGGCGCTGGTACGACGGCTCGTGACCACCGCCCTCAGCAGCGCGACCGACATCGAGGTCGTCGGCATGGCCAAGGACGGGCTGGAGGCGGTCCGGATGGTCGACGAGCTCCGGCCCGACGTGGTCACCCTCGACATCGAGATGCCGAACCTCGACGGCCTCGGCGCCCTCACCCGGATCCGCGAGAAGCATGCGCGGCTTCCGGTGATCATGTTCTCCACGCTGACCGAGCGCGGGGCGACGGCCACCCTCGACGCCCTGTCCCGTGGGGCGTCCGACTACGTCACCAAGCCCAGCAACACCGGGCAGATCGCCGACGGCATCGCGGCCGTGCGCGACCAGCTGGTTCCGCGGATCCGCGCCCTGGCCGGCCTGCGCAAGCTCACCCCCGGCGCCGGCGGCCCGATCGTGCGCCGCGAGCGGCCGACTCCGCCGCCCAAGTCCGTCAGTGCCCTGCTCATCGGCTGCTCGACCGGCGGCCCCGACGCGCTGGCACGCTTCCTGCCGCGGCTGCCGGCCGACCTCGGCATTCCGGTCCTCGTGGTGCAGCACATGCCGCCCGTCTTCACCGCGATGCTGGCGCAACGCCTCGACAAGGTGTCGCCGCTCGAGGTGCGCGAGGCGGCCGACGGCGACGAGGTCCGGCCGGGCCGCGTCCTGCTCGCCCCCGGCGACTTCCACCTGCGCGTCCAACGCAGCGGCACCGGCGTGCGCGCCGTGCTCGACCAGGGTCCGCAGGAGAACTTCTGCCGGCCCGCCGTCGACGTGCTCTTCCGCTCCGCGCTCGACCTGTACGGCGGCAGCGCGCTGGCCACCGTGCTCACCGGGATGGGCCAGGACGGACTCGCCGGTGCCCGGCAGCTGGCGGCGGCCGGTGCCCGGATCCTCGTCCAGGACGAGGACTCGTCGGTGGTGTGGGGCATGCCGGGTGCGGTCGCGGGCGCGGGCCTCGCTGACGACGTACTCCCGTTGGAGGAGCTGGCCGATCGGGTGGTCGGCGCGGTCCGCCGCTCCCACGCGGCCTGATCTCCGCTGGTCGAGTCCCGCCGCTGGTCGAGTCCCTCCGCTGGTCGAGTCCCTCCGCTGGTCGAGTAGCCGCGGAGCGAGGAACGAGCGCAGCGGCGTATCGAGACCCGGGACCGCACAGCGACCCGCCACGACCACCATGGGTCCACGCGACGAGGCCCCGGCCGGATCCAGCGGATCCGGGCCGGGGCCTCGTGCGTGGTCCAGCCTCAGGCGGTGATGTCGAGGTAGACCGGGTGCGCGGGCGTGCTGGTCGCGTCCGCCACCCGGTCCGCCACCCTGCGCTGGCGGTGGGTGTCGGTGAGGACCGCGGGGATGGCCGCCATCAGCTGCTGCTGGCGAGCGAGCAGCCGGCGGGCCCGCGGCACGAACTCGTCGGGGATCGGGCCGAGATCGGTCGGCGGCGCCCACGGCGGCTCGTCCGGAGCCGCGTGGCCGCGGATCAGCTGCTCGGCACGGTCCGCATGGGCCTCGAGCCGGTCGAGGGCCTCGCGCCACGTGACCGGCCGGTGGGGCGTCGTACCGTCGCGGCCCGGCACGGGGATGGGTACGGCGGTCACTGGATCGCCGCCGCCATCGCGGCCTCGCGCCAGGTGTCGCACAGCTGCCGGGCCAGGCCGAGGGCCTCCTCCGCCTTCACCGGGCTGCGCTTCACGTTGGCCTCGACGAGGCAGCCCCGCAGGTACTGGTAGAGCGAGAGCAGCTGGCGCCCCGCGGGCATCCGGTCGACGTCGAGGCTGGACTCGAGCTCGGCGACGATGTCCTGCGCGTGCAGCAGGTGCTGGTGGGCCGCCTGCCAGTCGCCGGACTGCTGGGCCGCGAGTGCGCGCTCCCCGTCCAGGACGAGGCGCTCGACCAGCATCACCAGGAGGCGGGCCGGCGAGGCCGTGGCGACGGCGTTCTCGCGGTAGGCGCTCTGGGCGCTGTGCACCGATCGGGTGGCGTACATGGGTCGGTCCTTACTGCGTCGATGCGGACAGGGAGTCGAGCTGGCTGGTGAGCCACGCCGACTGGCTGTTGAGCTGGGACAGGGCCGTCTCGAGCGCGGTGTACTGCCGCTCGAGGGTCTGCCGTCGGAGCTCGAGCCGGTCGTCCCATCGCTCGATGCTGGCGTTGAGCCGGGTGATCGTGGACGTGTGGCTGGTGATCGCGTTGGTCACCGTGCCGTCGTACTTGTCGCTGGCGGCCTCGGCCACCGCCTGCACCCGCGCGGCGAAGCCGGTGGTGCCGGTGAAGGCCGCGGCGGTCGCGACCGGGTCGGCGGCGTACGACTCGGCGAACTTGTCGGCGTCGAAGGTGACCTTGCCGTAGCGGTCCACCTGGATGCCGAACTTCGCCATCGACGTGCCGTCGGGCGGGTAGATCGCGTCCTGCAGGGCGCCGGCGACGCGGCGCAGGGTGCTGTCGCCCGCGAGCGTGCCCCTGGCGTCGGTGGTGTTCGAGGTCAGCGTGCCGACCTGGGTGAGGATCGCGTTGAGCTGGTCGACGAAGCCCTTCACCGCCGCCGACTGGCCCGCGGCGTCGCGGGCGACCGTCAGGTCGGCGGTCCCCGTGGCGCTCGTGCCGAGCGTGATCGTCACCCCGGGTACGACGTCCGCGAACGTGTTGCTCGTCGAGGTCGCCGTGATCCCGCCGATGTCGATGCTGGCGTCGCGGCCGGCCCGCACCGTGCTGCCGCCGAGGAGCGCCGCGCCGGTGCTGTCGGTGAGCTCGAAGTCCTGGCTCGCCCCGGTCGCCGTGGACTCCACGAGCAGGCGGTACTGGTCCACGCCGCCGCTGCTCCCGGTGCGCACGAGCGTCGCCCGGACGCCGGCGTCGGCGGCGTTGATCGCGGCGGCCAGCTCCTCGAGCGTGCCGTTGGCGGTGTCGACCTGGAGGTCGGCCTCGCCGGAGCGCTTGAGCACGACGCTCGTGGTCGCGCCGGTGACGACGTCGGTCCTCGCGTGCGCGTCGGTGAACGCGACCTGGTGGGTGAGCGCGGTCTGCCCCACCGTGACGGTGAACGCCCCGGGGGCGGCCGTCGAGGTCGCGGTGATCGCGACCCCGGTGTTGCTCGACGTGGCCTTGAGCGTGGACCACGTGCCCGTGGTCGGGACCGCCATGTCCTTGGCCGCGGTGGCGAGGGCCTGGAGCGCGGTGTTGAGCTTCTGGAGTGCGGTGACCTTGCCCTGCTCCGTGGTGACCTGCGTCTTCAGCTTGGTCTGCGACGCGGCCTCGAGGGTCATCAGCTGGTTGATGATGCTCGCGGTGTCGAGACCGCTGGCGAGTCCGCCGATGCTGCTCGTGCCGGCCATGGGGTCCTCCGCGGGGTGGGGCTGTCAGGGGGCGAAATGGCGACTGCCGGTGGGCCGGTCGGCCCACCGGCAGTCGGTGCTGGATCGCGCGGGATCAGCCGCGGAGCAGCTGCAGCACGCCGTTGGGGGCCGAGTTGGCCTGGGCGAGCATGGCCGTGCCGGCCTGGCTGAGGATCTGCGAGCGGGTGAGGCTCATCATCTCCTGGGCCATGTCGGTGTCGCGGATGCGCGACTCGGAGGCCGACAGGTTCTCGATCGCGACGTTGACGTTGTTGATCGTGTGATCGAACCGGTTCTGCACCGCACCGAGCTCGGCACGCTGGGTGGAGACCTCGGTGACCGCGGCCTGCAGCGTGTTGCTGTCGGTGATGTCGACGGCGGCCACCGCGGCACCCGCGGTGAAGTCGGCCAGCGCCGTGGCGGCGATGTCGATGGTGTCCGCGTTGTCGTAGCCGACCTGGAAGGTGAGCGCGGCGCCGGCGAACAGGTCGACACCGTTGAACTTGGTGTTGTCCTTGATCCGCGTGATCTCGGTGTTGAGCGCGTCGAACTCGGCCTGCAGGGCGGCCTGCGAGTCGGTGTTCTGCGTGCCGTTGTTGTACTGCACCGAGAGGTCGTTCATGCGCTGCAGCATGGAGTGGACCTCGGTGAGCGCACCTTCAGCGGTCTGTGCGACCGAGACGCCGTCCTGGGCGTTGCGGACCGCGACCTTCAGGCCTCCGACCTGCGAGCGCAGGCCCTCGGAGATGGCCAGACCGGCGGCGTCGTCGGCGGCCCGGTTGATCCGGAAGCCGGACGACAGCTTCTCCATCGACTTCGAGAGCTGGCTCTGCGTGACCGACAGGTTGCGGTACGAGTTGGTCGCCTCGATGTTCTGGTTGATGCGAAGACCCATGATATTTCCCTCCTGGAATCATGTACTGCTGGTTCTCGGGTGACCGTCCGTGGTCGCCCGTCGGGGTGGTGATCGGTACGCCGACCCCGGGCTTGAGTGGTTTGCCGGAAAAGTTCGTCGACGAGGCAGCGGATCAGCCGACGGCGTCGAGCGGCGTGACGACGCTGCGGCGTACGCCGTCGGCGTGGCGGGCCGCGACGGCCGCGAAGTACGACTCCCGGCGGCGCTGGGCCACCCCGCCCGCCTTGCCGGCCGGCTTGAGCAGGGCCGGCTCGAGGGCGTGGTTGAGCGCGTCGCGCAGCAGGGTCAGCGCCTCGGCGCGCATCTGCGAGATGCGCGAGTCGGTGACCCCGAGCTCGGCGGCGATGTCGGCCATCGGCCGCTCGGCGAAGAAGTAGTCCTGGACGACGATCCGCAGCCGCTCGGGCAGCTCCTCGATCGCCTCCCGCAGGTAGGTGAGGCGCTCGGCGTGCTCGACCAGGTCCTCGGGCGACGGGGCGCGGGTCGGGACCAGCTCCTCGATCGGGGTGGTCGCCGATCCCTGCAGCGACAGCACCTGCGCGCGGGAGACGTCGTCGTCGTTGGCTGCCACCTCGTCGGGCGTCATGCCGGCGGCCTGGGCGACCTCGGTGACGCTGGGCGTGCGGCCCAGCACGTTGGCGAGCTGGTTGCGGGTCTCGGCCAGGTCGCGGGCCCGGCGCCGGACGGACCGGGAGGCCCAGTCGACCGACCGCAGCTCGTCGAGCAGCGCGCCGCGGATGCGGGTGGCGGCGTACCGGTCGAAGGGGACGCCACGTTCGGGGTCGAAGGCGCGCGCGGCCAGGACGAGCGCGGTCAGGCCCGCCGAGGTCAGGTCGTCGCGACTGACGTGCGACGGCACCCTGCCCATCGTCTCGCGGACGATGTGGCCGACCAGGGGCATGTGGGTGGTGATCAGCTCGTCCGTCTCGGCGGCGACGGTGCCCTCGTACTCGTTCACGTTCCCGAGATTCCGGCACCTGTCCGGCGTGTCGCAGCAGATTCTCGACCGATTGACCGCTTGGTGGGGCAATACGGGACCGAGGTCCCGGACCGGGGTGATCCCTCCGGGTTTCCCGATGCAGGCCATTGGGCCGAACTCCTCAGATCGGCCTTGACGGGATCGATGGGAGTCCTTGCAAGGGACACCCCGCAATCTCGGGGGCGGAGCAGAGAGGCCGGACGATCGATGGACAGGCTGTCGCAGATCCTGTGGCGTGAGCGCGAGCTGCTCGAGACGCTCGCCTACAAGCTCGAGGTCGAGCGGATGGTGCTCGCCTCAGGCAAGACCCGCTGGCTGGTCAACGTGACCCGCGAGATCGAGGAGGTCCTCGAGGACCTCCGCGACACCGAGGTGCTGCGTGCGACGGCGGCCGACGCGGCCGCCGAGGCCCTCGGCCTCACGCCGAACCCGTCGCTCGGCGCGCTCGCCGATGCCGCGCCGGAACCGTGGGCCGGCATCCTGCGCGACCACCGCGACACGATGATCGCCCTGGCCCGTGAGATCGCCGAGACCTCCGAGGACGCCAAGGGCCTGATCACCGCCGGCTACAGGTCGGCGCGCGAGACCCTCCTCGCCATCGGTGGAACGACGACCGCGAGCTACACCCCGTCGGGCGACGCCGTGCTCACCCCGGCCGCGACCCGCCTCGTCGACCGGAGCCTGTGATGGCGGGGTCCTTCGGCGGGATCACGTCGGCGAGCGCCGCACTGCGCTTCCAGCAGGTGGCGCTCGACGTCGCCGGCAGCAACATCTCCAACGCCAGCACCGACGGCTACGTCCGCCGCCGCGTGGTCGGCGAGAGCATCAGCACCAACGTCCCGGCGATGTGGTCGCGCTCCGACAACTTCGGCGGCACGGTCGGCGTCGGCGAGGTCCGCCGCATGGTCGACCCGCTGCTCGACACCCGCGTCCGGCGCGAGCACGGCTCCCTGTCCTACCTCGAGACGCAGCAGGCGATCCTCGCGCGCGTCGAGGAGGGCATCGGCGAGCCCGGCGACAACGGCGTGTACGCCGCCATCCTCGACTTCCGCAACGCCTGGCAGGACCTGTCGACCAACCCCGGCGGCGACGCCGCGCGCCAGCAGGTGCTCGGCAGTGCGGAGACCCTCGCCCAGGCGCTGCGCCTCCAGGTCGGCAACGTCACCGGCGAGGAGGCCGACCAGCGGGTCCACCTCAACAACGTCGTGTCCGAGGTCAACACGGCCGCGGCCGGCATCGCCGAGCTCAACCACAACATC
>DATLIG010000184.1:0-8932 GCA_035539555.1 Nocardioides sp.
GCCGGACACTGCGCGAGAAGATCGTGGGCTCGGCGGAGTGAACCTGTTCGCGCGTCGCCCGCGCATCGATGTCGGCCCGGGGGAGCGGCTGCTCGCCGCGTCCGGCGAGGTCGGCGGTACCCGCGACGCCCTCTACCTGCCGCAACGCCTGGCCTGGGAGAAGGTCGCGAGTGCGGACTGGGACCAGGACGAGAGGACGCTGACCGTCACCGAGGTCGGCCGCTTCGGCGAGCCGCAACCCGTCCACGTCGTACGCCTGGAGGAGGCGGGGCGCCTGCTCCAGCTGGTCCGGGAGCGGGTCACGGCCAGCATCGCGCTCCAGCGCCACGTCCCGGTCGCGGACCGGAAGTCGGTGCGCGTCCTGGCCCGCCAGGCGCCCGGCCGCCGGGGCGACCTCGCCTGGTTCGTCGAGTACGACGACGGGCTGGACCCGGCGGACCCGGCCGTGGACGAGGTCGTCCAGGCGGCGCTCGCGGCAGCCCGCGCCGACATCGGTGCCTGAACCGAGCCTCGATTTCGGCGGCCCGGCCCGGCCTTGCTAGTGTTTCCCCGCTGCACGGCCCCGGCCGCGCCCAGCATTCCCCCGTAGCTCAACTGGCAGAGCATGCGACTGTTAATCGCAGGGTTATTGGTTCGAGTCCAATCGGGGGAGCCAGCAAGCACAAGACCAGCAAGAACAAGACAAGAGCCTCTGACCTGCGCGAACAGGCCGGAGGCTCTTTCCGTTGGTCCTGGTGGTCGAGGGCAAGCGCCGTCTGTCGGCCCGCTGACCGCTTCGCCTTCCCTGCCGCGCTCATCGCCGTGGTCCGCCCCAGCCGCACCGTGCCTTCGTCGCGCGCTCCGCCGACGCGGCGGGACGCCCTGAGCGGGAGCCGAGGGCGGCCGAGGATGCTGCTGCGACAAAAAGTGAGTACTTGTCGTTCACGGAGACGCATGGTTTAGTTTTGTCAGGCGACTGAACTACCAAAGGCGGTTGTAGGCATGAGCGTTGTCGGCCAGGTCATCAACAAGGCGCAGGCGGCTGTCCCGATGGAGCGGCAGGTGCAAGGCCTGCACCTGTTCCAGAAGGCCAAGAGGCTGGTCCTCGGAGACCGGCAGCCGGTCTTCGTCGAGGACCGGATTCCTGATGTCGATCAGCTGGCGCTGACCGAGATCGACGTGAGCAATCCGTTCCTGTTCGGCCAGGGGCAGTGGCAGTCGTACTTCAAGCGACTGCGCGACGAAGCGCCGGTGCACTACCAGGGCGACAGTGCCTTCGGGCCGTTCTGGTCGATCACCCGGTACGACGACATCGTCACCGTCGACAAGGACTTCGAGAGGTTCTCGGCCGAGCCGCAGATCGTCATCGGCACCCCGCCGGAAGGCCTCGACATCGAGATGTTCATCGCGATGGACCCGCCGCGCCACGATCAGCAGCGCGGAGCGGTCCAGGGCGTCGTGGCTCCGCAGAACCTCGAGGAGATGGAGGGACTGATTCGCTCGCGGGTGCAGGAGGTCCTCGACGCGCTTCCCCTCGACGAGCCGTTCGACTGGGTGGACCGGGTCAGCGTCGAGCTGACCTCGCGGATGCTGGCCACCTTGCTCGACTTCCCCTACGAGCGGCGCCGCGACCTCGTGCGCTGGACCGAGTTGGCCGCGGCCAGTGCGTCCGCCACCGGTGGGTCGAATGACATGGACGAGACCTACAAGGGGATCGCCGACATGGCGAAGAGCTTCAGCGCCCTTTGGCACGACAAGGCGGCCCGTCGCGCGGCGGGTGAGAAGCCGGGCTACGACCTGATCACCCTCATGCAGATGTCCGAGGAGACCAAGGACCTGATCAACCGGCCGATGGAGTTCCTCGGGAACCTCATCCTGCTGGTCGTCGGTGGCAACGACACCACCCGCAACTCGATGTCGGGCGGCGTGCTGGCGCTCAACCGGTTCCCGGACGAGTTCGCGCGGCTGAAGGCGGACCACTCGCTGATCCCCAAGCTGGTCCACGAGATCATCCGCTGGCAGACGCCGCTGGCCTACATGCGCCGGATCGCCACCCGCGACACCGTCCTGAACGGCCAGTTCATCCGCAAGGGCGACAAGGTCGTCATGTGGTACGCCTCGGCCAATCGCGACGAGCGCACCTTCGAGAACCCCGACGACTTCGTCATCGACCGCCACAACGCACGGCACCATCTCTCGTTCGGCATCGGTGTCCACCGCTGCATGGGCAGCCGCCTGGCCGAGCTGCAGCTGCGGATCCTGTGGGAGGAACTGCTGGCGCGGTTCTCGGACATCGAGGTCGTGGAGGAGCCGGAGTACCTGCAGTCGAACTTCGTGCGGGGCTACACGCGGATGATGGTCACCCTGACGCCGATCGGTCAGCAGCCCCGACCCCGCTCCCGCAAGGCCGCCGCGCGCCAGCCGGAACCGCTCCGGTCCCGTGAGGGCTCGGTCGTGAGTACGACGGAGACCGAGGTCGAGCTGCAGGTCGCGGCGCGGCGCGAGGTGGCCGACGGGGTCGTCGAGCTCACGCTCGCGGATCCGACCGGGGCCCAGCTGCCGGACTGGACGGCCGGCGCCCACATCGACCTCGTGCTCGATCCGTCGCTCACGCGCCAGTACTCCCTGTGCGGCAGCACCGCCGACGGGTCGTCGTGGAAGATCGGCGTCCTCCGCGACCCGAACGGCCGCGGCGGGTCGCTGCACGTGCACGACGAGCTGGTCGAGGGTTCGACCGTTCGCGTGCGGGGGCCGCGCAACCACTTCGAGCTCCATCCGTCGCCGCGCTACCAGTTCATCGCCGGGGGCATCGGCATCACACCGATCCTGGCGATGATCGAGGCGGCCGAGGCGCGTGGTGCCGAGTGGAGCTTGCTCTACGGAGGTCGATCGCGTGCGTCCATGGCGTTCCTCGACAGGCTCGAGGGCGACGACCGGGTGACGGTCTGGCCCGAGGACGAGGAAGGCCTGCTCGACCTCGCGTCCGTGCTGGACGCCCCGCGGCCGGACACCCTGGTCTACTGCTGCGGCCCCGGCGCACTCCTCGACGCGGTCGAGAAGGGTTGTGCGAGCTGGCCCGATGGGAGCCTCCACGTCGAGCGCTTCGCCGCCAGGGCGGTCGAGGCACCGGAGGATGCCCTCGACTCCTTCGACGTGGAGTGCTCGCGCTCGGGCGTGACCGTCAAGGTCTCCGAGGGAGCCTCGATCTTCGACGAGCTGGAGAGCGCCGGCGTGAACGTGCTCGGCTCCTGCATGGAGGGCGTCTGCGGCACGTGTGAGGCCGACGTGCTCGAGGGCACGCCCGACCACCGCGACTCGGTCCTGTCCAGGTCCGAGCGCGAGCGAGGTGCCACGATCATGCTCTGCGTCTCGCGCTCGCTGTCGGAGAAGCTGGTGCTGGACGTGTGAACGACCTGATCAACCTACGCGGCGTCGAAGCCGCGGACGGTCCGCTCGATGCGGTCGACGGCCTCGTCGATGGTGACCGTCGGTTGCAACAGGTGGCTGATCGTCAGCCTGACCATGGATTCCACCATCGCCTCGGAACCGCCGTCCAGCGCGTCGTTGACGACCTGGCAGGCCCGGTTCAGCACGGAGTCCGGGCGGACGGTGATGAGCTCGAGGAGATCCGGGGCGTGGCCGGGGCGGAGGATCGCCTTGAGGACCGCGTTGGTCTCGCCGTACTCCAGGACGAAACGCGCCGCTGCGCCCAGGCCTTCTTCGATCGATTCGGGATGGGCGGAGATGGCGCCGCCGACGCCTGACAGGAAGCGCTCGACCTCACGGTGGACGACGGCCTCTCCGAGCTCGGACTTGGTGCCGACGTCCTTGTAGAGGCTCTGCCGCGGAACGCCGGACCGTTGAGCCACCCTGGTCATGCTCAGGCGGTCCCAACCGTCCTCGGTGATGATCGCGACAGACGCGTCGAGGACGCGCTCGAGGCGCAAGGCCCGGAGCTCGTCGTAGAAGGCGGGGGTGCTCACATGTCTCAGACTATGACATCACGGTGCTTGGTGTCGCACCTAGCGACACCAAGCACCGTCGCCCCGTACGGCCTGCACGTCGGACCGGCGGTTTCTCGCATTCTGTGGACGCCTCACCAGCAATCGGGAGTCGGCACTAGAGTCGGTGGCCATGGGCGACGGGGGCTTCGGGGCAGCGTTCCGAGCCGCCCTGGACGCGCGCGGCACGAGCCTCGGAGCGCTGCAGCGCTCGCTCGAGGCGCGCGGCACCCGGGTCAGCCTCGCCACCCTGAGCTACTGGCGCTCGGGGCAACGCGAGCCGGAGCAGGAGGGCTCGCTGCGTGCGCTCGCCGAGATCGAGCAGATCCTGCAGCTCGATCCCGGCGAGCTCGAGACCCTGCTCGAGCGCCGGCGCCACCGGGTCGCCCCTCACCTCCTCGCCGACCTCAGCGAGGACCACGAGCGAATCCGTGACCTGCTGGGCGAGCTCGGCTTCCGCTCGCCGTCCGACCGGCTGGTCGACCGCGAGGTCACCCTGAAGTACGAGCTCGGTCCCGACGGGGCACCGATCCGGACGACCTACGTCGTCGTGGTCGAGTCGATCCACGCCCACGCCGACCGGCGCGCCACCGTGCTGACCGTCCGACCCGGCGCGGAGACCCCGAGGATCACCCCGCTGGGCGGGTACCACCTCGGCAAGCTCCACCATGACCGCGAGCGCGGCATCGTCGTCGGCGAGATGATCCTGGACCGGCCGCTGGTCGCCGGCGAGACCGCCCTGCTCGAGCAGGAGGTCGCCTACCGGACCCCCGACCCGGACGACAACTGCTACTTCTACTGGGCCGTGCGCAAGATGACCTCGGTGAGCCTGTGGATCCGCTTCCACCCCGACCTCGTCCCGGCCCGGTGCGAGTACTACACGATCATCGACGGCGAGGAGCAGGTCACCGAGCTGGAGACCTTCGGGGCGAGCGTCAGCCGCACGGTGACCGGCTTCGGCCCCGGCACGCTGGGCATCCGCTGGCACTGGGACTGACCCGCAGCGCGGCGACCGAGAGGATTTCCCTCCCACCCCGATCGGAACGCAACCGAAACGCCTCCCGGAGCGTCTTCCTCACCGTAGGGTGACTGCTCGGTTCAGTGGGAGGAACAAGAGAAGATGCGGGTCTCGGTCGTCCGGGCGTGGGGCATTGCCGTGGGGGTCGGCCTGGTCGTCGCTCTGCTCATCACGCTGCTCGCGCACTCCGGCGGAAGCACGGCCGGACAGCGCCCTGCCGAGCCGGCGTTCTCCGGCCCGAAGCCGACGGTGGACGCCGCCGAGGACGGTACGACGCGGCCCGAGCTCCCCGACCGGCCCAACGTGGTCCTCGTCATGGCCGACGACATGCGGGTCGACGACCTCGCCTTCGCGCCGAACCTCCGCAAGCTCATCGCGGAGCACGGCGTGACCTTCGAGAACTCCTTCGCGCCCTTCCCGTTGTGCTGCCCGAGCCGCGCGTCCTTCCTGACCGGGCAGTACGCCCACAACCACAAGGTGTGGTGGCACGACCCGCCCTACGGGTACGGCGCCTTCGACGACTCGCGCACCATCGCGACCTCGCTCAGCGACGCCGGCTACCGCACCGGCTTCATCGGCAAGTACCTCAACCGCTACGGCACGGCCCGCTCCAAGGTCACCGACGAGCCGTCGGCGACCTACGTCCCTGAGGGCTGGGACGACTGGCGGGCCGCAGTGGAGCCCCCGGGCGACTCCGACATCCACGGCAACACCTACGACTACATGGACACCCCGTTCAACGTGAACGGGACCATCGACAACGGCTACAGCGGCGTCTACCAGAGCGACGTGATCGGCGACTTCTCCGTCGACATGGCGCGGAGGTTCGCCCGGCGCCGGGCGCCCTTCTTCATGTACGTCAACTACGTCGCCCCGCACCACGGCATCCCGAACGCGGAGGACGAGCCGGACGTCGTGCACGACGAGAACGGGCACGAGCTCAGCATCGTGACCCCGGCGGTGCCGGACTGGGTGCGCGGCAGGTTCGACGACCGGATCGACCGGGCGTCGGGGGTGGCGCGCACCGGTGAGCCGATCGAGACCGACGTCAGCGACAAGCCCAAGGCGCTCCAGCAGCGCTTCCAGCCCGAGGGCGACGAGGCGAAGGCCGCCCTGCTCTACGCCACCCGCCGCCGGGCCGAGGCGGTCTACGTGATGGACCGCAACATCGCCCGCCTGGTCGGGGAGCTCCAGCGCTCGGGAGCCTGGGACCGGACCGTGTTCGCGTTCACCTCCGACAACGGCATGATCATCGGCGAGCACGGCCTCGGCATGACCAAGGTCCGCGCGCACGAGCCGTCGCTGCGGGTGCCGATGCTGCTGACCGGGCCGGGGCTGCGGACCGCGCAGAAGAGGTACGACCCGATCTCCACCGTCGACCTCACCGCCACCATCCTCGACCTCGCGAGGGCGAAGGCCCCGCACGTCGCCGACGGCACCAGCCGGGTGCCCACCCTGCTGCAGGGAGACCGGGGCTGGTCGACGCCGGTCGTGACCGAGGCGGTCTTCACCGCCCGCGGCCGCGACCCGCTCTTCACCGACCTGCGCAGCACGATCGGGATCCGGGTGAGCCGCTACTCCTACACCCGGTACCGCGGTGGCGACGTCGAGCTCTACGACCTGGTCACGGATCCGCGGGAGGACGACAACGTCGCCGACGACCCCGCGTACGCGGCCGTGCGACGCGCGCTCGACCGGCTGTGGCCGAAGGTGAAGGACTGCCGCGGGCGTGCGTGCATCCCGGACCTGCCGAAGGTGCTGGCGGCCGGGCCGAAGCAGGACCGCATCGACACCGACGCCTACTGGGCGGCGATCGACGCCGCCTACGGCTGGGAGGACTGAGCGTGCCGACCCTCCGGGGCCGGCCGGTGCTCGTCGCGATCGTCCTCCTGGTGGCGCTCGTGACGGCGTCGACGGCAGCCACGATGCCGGGCGAGACGGTGCAGCCCGCCGCCCCGCTCACGGTCCACGAGGAGGCCGCGCCGCCGGGGGCCCCGGCGGCGCGACCGCCCGCGCCGCGAAGGCCCAATGTCGTCGTGGTCATGGCGGACGACATGCGCGTCGACGACCTGGCCTTCGCACCCCACCTCCGCGAGCTCGTCGCGCGACACGGCCTGAGCTTCGAGAACTCCTTCTCGCCGTACCCGCTCTGCTGCCCGGCGCGCGCGTCCTTCCTGACCGGGCGCTACGCCCACAACCACGAGGTCTACTGGCACGACGCGCCCTACGGCTACGGCTCCTTCGACGACTCCCGCACGCTGGCGACGTCGCTCAGCGCCGCCGGCTACCGCACCGGCTTCATCGGCAAGTACCTCAACGGGTACGGCGGCGACCGCTCCCGGGTCAGCGGCGAGCCCTCGACCCGCTACGTCCCGAACGGCTGGACGGACTGGCGGGCCGCGATCGAGAACAACGGCACCGGCGAGTACGACGGCGGCACCTACAACTACTTCAACACCCCGTTCAACGTGAACGGCGACGTCGTCACCGACTACCGCGGCCGCTACCAGTCCGACGTCGTCGGTGACCTGTCGGTCGGGATGGCGAAGCGGTTCGCCGCTCGTCGCTCGCCGTTCTTCATGTACGTCAACTACGTCGCCCCGCACCACGGTGCGCCCGTCGAGGCCGACGACCCCGTCGACGTACGGGGGACCGAGGGCAACCCGGTCGAGGTCGTCACGCCGGCCCGGCCGGAGTGGGTGCGGGGGCGCTTCGACGACCTGGTCCGGCGCGCGTCGGGCGTCGCCCGCACGGGCGAGCCGATCGAGCGCGACCTGAGCGACAAGCCGCCGTCGATCCGGGTCCGGTCCGACCACCTCGGGCCGGAGGCGCAGCGTGCGATCCTCGCGGCGACCCGGCAGCGTGCCGAGGCGGTGTTCGTGATGGACCGCAACATCGCCCGCCTGGTGCGCGAGCTGAAGCGGTCGGGGGAGTGGGCCGACACCGTCTTCGTGTTCACCTCCGACAACGGCCTGATCCTCGGCGAGCACGACATGGCGATGCGCAAGGTCTTCGCGCACGAGCCGTCGCTGCGGGTCCCGCTGCTCGTGACCGGTCCGGGCATGCGGACCGGCGAGCAGCGCTACGACCCCGTCTCGACCGTCGACCTGACGGCCACGATCCTCGATGCCGCCGATGCGGCCGCCCCGCGCCTGGCCGACGGGGAGAGCCGCTGGAGCTCGATGCTGTACGGCGACCAGGGCTGGTCGACCCCGATCGTGACCGAGGCGATCAACACCGCCCGGGGGCACAACCCCGACTTCACGGATCGCCGCACCAGCATCGGCATCCGCACCGCACGCTTCAGCTTCACCCGCTACCGCGACGGCGGCGAGCTCTACGACCTCCTGCTCGACCCGCGCCAGGACCGCAATGCCTACGACGATCCCGCGTACGCCGCCGTCCGCGCGACGCTCGACGTGCTGTGGAGGCAGCTCAAGGACTGCCGCGGCGCGTCCTGTCGCACCCCGCTGCCCGCCGACCTCGCTGCCGATGCGGCGACCAACCGGGAGACGACCAGCAGCTACTGGCAGGCGATCCGGGCGGCGTACGGCTGGTAGGTCGCCGCGGGCCGCGGGTCAGCTCGTGCTCGGGCTCTGCTGGTCCTGGGGCGTGTCCTGCTGCTGGTCCTGGTCTCCCTGGCCGGGCGGCGCGAAGTCGGGGCGCCCGCCCTGGCCCGGGCCACCGCGACCGGGGAAGTCGCCGCGACCCGGTCCCTCCATCCAGTGCCGGCCCGGACCGTCGCCGTGGTCGTCGTCGACGAGCAGGGTGGTCCCGACACCCGCTCCTGCACCCACGATCAGCGCGGCGAGCGCCACCGCGATCACCGCCCGGAGACCGAAGGCGCGCTCGCGCCAGCGGACCTTGGTCGGCACGGGGCCGGCGGCCGGCACCGGCTGCGTGGGAGCCGCGGGCTCGGGGAGGGGTTCGGGTG
>DATLIG010000185.1:0-14923 GCA_035539555.1 Nocardioides sp.
TCACGTCCTCGAAAACGGCGGCGGGCCGCACCTCGATGCTCATGCACCGAAAGGTACGGCCCGCCACGGACAGTACGGCGACCCTCAGGTCAGCTCAGGCGCTCCAGGATCATCGCCATGCCCTGGCCGCCACCGACGCACATGGTGATCAGGCCGGTGGACTTGTCGTGCCACTGCAGCGAGTTGATCAGGGTGTTCTGCAGGCGGGCGCCGGTCATGCCGAACGGGTGGCCCACGGCGATCGCGCCGCCGTTGACGTTGAGCTTCTCGATCGGGATGCCCAGGTCCTCGGCGGACGGCAGCACCTGCGCGGCGAAGGCCTCGTTGATCTCGGCGAGGTCGATGTCGTCGATCGTCATGTTGGCGTGCTTGAGGGCGTTGCGGGTCGCCTCCACGGGGCCGAGGCCCATGATCTCGGGGGAGAGGCCGGAGACACCGGTCGCCACGATCCGGGCGAGGGGGGTCAGGCCCAGCTCGGCGGCCTTGGTGTCGGACATGATCACGACCGCCGCAGCGCCGTCGTTGAGGGCGCAGCAGTTGCCGGCGGTGACCACACCGTCGGGACGGAACACCGGCTGCAGCTCGGAGAGGGCCTCGTAGGTGACGCCGGCACGCGGGCCGTCGTCCTTGCTGACGACCGTGCCGTCGGCGAGGGTCACCGGGGTGATCTCGCGCTCCCAGAACCCGTCGGCGATGGCCTTCTCGGCGAGGTTCTGCGAGCGGGCGCCGAAGTGGTCGAGGTCCTCGCGCTTGAGGCCGCGGATGCTCGCGACGTTCTCGGCCGTCTGGCCCATCGCGATGTAGATGTCGGGGAGCAGACCGTCCTCGCGCGGGTCGTGCCAGACCTTGCCGCCCTGGGCGTACTCCTCGGTGCGCACCTGGGCGTCGGCGAAGAGCGGGTTCTTGGTGTTGGGGATGTGGTCCGAGGTGCCGAACTGGAAGCGGGACACCGTCTCGACACCGGCGGAGATGAACACGTCGCCCTCGCCGGCCTTGATGGCGTGGAAGGCCATCCGCGAGGTCTGTACCGACGAGGAGCAGTAGCGGGTGATGGTCGCGCCGGGGATCTCGGTGCCCATCAGGGTGGTGACGATCCTGGCCATGTTGTTGCCGGCCTCGCCGCCGGGCAGGCCCACGCCGAGGTAGAAGTCGTCGACGTCCTTCGGGTCCAGGGCGGGGATCTTGTCCAGCGCGGCCTGCGCGATGAACGCGGTGAGGTCGTCGGGGCGGAAGTCCTTCAACGAGCCCTTGTTCGCGCGGCCGATCGGCGTACGGGCAGCGGAAACGATGACGGCCTCGGGCATGGGCACTCCTCGGTGAGCGGTGAGATTCGGAACCTGCACAGACTAGTGGGAGAGCATTGGAACAGGTTGCAGTCGTGGCGGACGCCACACGCCCGCCTGACGGGACGTGGTCACCCGCGGCCGCCGGGCGGCGCGCATGGAACCATCGGGGCGTGCGGCACCGCTACGAATGCCCCCTGCGCTGGGCTGACCTCGACGTCCTCGGCCACGTCAACAACGTTCGCTACGTCGACTACCTGCAGGAGGCGCGCAGCGCGCTGCTGCGGTCCTGCCTGCACGCGGCCGGTGTCGAGCGCCAGGAAGGCGTCGGGTACGTCGTCGTCCGCCACGAGGTCGCCTTCCTCGCGCCGCTGCTGTTCCGCAGCACCTCGGTCCTCATCGACTCGTGGGTGACCGAGATCCGCGGCGCCAGCTTCACCCTCGGCCACGAGATCTTCCATGAGGCGGAGGACGGCAGCCGGGTCGTCTACCTGCGCGCGCAGACCGTGCTGGCGCCGTTCAGCCTCGAGTCCGGCCTGCCGCGCCGGATGGACGACGCTGCCCGCGCCGCGCTCGCGCCCTTCGCCGAGGAGGGGGAGCGCAGCCTCCCGCTGCGGGTGGACGTGCCGCGCGACGGGGCCGCGCACTACCCGGTCACGGTCCGCTTCTCCGACCTGGACATCTACCGTCACGTCAACAACGTCGTCTACTTCGAGTACTTCCAGGAGGCGCGGATCGCGCTGTTCGGGAAGCTACGCGAGGCGCTGCGGGAGTTCCCGCGGATCAACGTCGTGGTGGCCCAGACCGACCTCGAGTACGTCGCCCCGATCACCGCTCGCGCCGAGCCCTACGACTGCTGGTCGGTCGTGACCCGGATGGGCAACAAGTCGATGGTCATCGAGTCCGAGATCGTCGACGCCTCCGGTGCCACGCCGCGCGGCGGCGTGCTCGCCAAGTCGCGCGTGGTGCTGGTGTTCTTCGACGCGACGACGCAGCAGTCGGTGACCCCGCCGCCGGGCTACCGCGAGGCGATCGTCGCGGCCCTGGGCGGGCCGCTGGCCGGCGTCGCGCCTGCCTGAGGGCTCACCAGCCGGGCGGGAGCCCGGTGAAGTCGGGCTCGCGGCCCTCCGCGAAGGCGCTGAGTGCCTCGAGGTTGGCCGGGCCGCCCATCAGCTCCGCGAACGCGGCGTTCTCGCGGTCGCGCGCGGCGCGGATCGCGGCGCGGTGCGGCTCGGTCATCGCCCGCTTCACGGCGACGAGCGAGGAGATCGGCCGGCGGGCCAGCAGCGTCGCGTGCTCGCGGGCGACGTCGAGCAGGCGCTCGGCCGGGCAGACCTGCCGGACCAGTCCCATCTCCCGCGCCTCCTCGGCCGAGACCCACTCGGCCGACAGCAACATCCACGCCGCGTCCTGGCGGCCCACCAGCGCCGGGAAGAGGTACGACGACGCCGCCTCCGGTGCGACCCCGAGGGACGTGAACGGACACTTCAGCCGGGCACCGTCGGCGATGAAGGCCAGGTCGGCGAAGCCGAGGATCGTCGCCCCGATGCCCAGCCCGATGCCGTTGACCGCCACCACGAGCGGCTTGGGGAAGTCCACGAGGGCGTCGATCAACCCGATGAAGCCGTGCTTGCCCCGCTCGAACGTCGGGTCGGTCGCCATCCGGTGCATCTCGAGCAGGTCGGTGCCGGCGCTGAAGGCGCGACCGGCGCCCGTCAGCAGCACCACGGCGACCTGCGGGTCGGCGGCCGCCTCGAGCAGCGCGTCCGCCGTGGCGTCGTACAGGGCCTCGTTGAACGCGTTGAGCGCGTCCGGCCGGTTGAGGACGAGCGTGCGGACCCGGTCCTGGTCGGACACCGTGAGGATCATGGGCCCAGAGTAGAACGTGTTCTAGGTGCGCGTCACTCGATGCTCGCGGCCGGCTCCGGAGCGAGGGCCGACCGCAGCCGGCGCAGCGCCCGGTGCCGCGCGACCCGGACGGCCACCGCCGTCATGCCGAGCGCGCTCGCCGTGCTGGCGACGTCGAGGTCGAGCACCTCGAGGCAGGCGATGACGTCGCGCTCCCGGGGTGGCAGGGAGGCCAGCGCCTGCCGAACCCACTCGTCGGCGATCAGCCCTCCCTCGGGACCGGCGACCGCCTCCTCCGTCTCGGCGGTGATCAGCTCGAGGCCGCGGGCCCGGCTGCCGGAGCGGCGCCAGGCGTTGGCGCCGTGGTTGCGGGCGATGCCGAACAGCCAGCCGCCGAAGTCGGCGGTGTCACCGTGGAAGTCGGCGATCCGCTCCGCAGCCACCATCCACGTCGCGGCCGCGAGGTCCTCGGGGGACTCGGTGCCGGCCACCGTGCGCGCCTCCAGCCACAGCAGGAGGCGACCGGCGTGGGCGCGATAGAGGTCGCGCCATGCCAGCGACTCACCGCGCTTGGCCGCGGCGACACATTCGTCGTCGGCGCGCACTGACGTGTTCCACCCCTGCCTGCCCGTGGCGTCCCGACGTGCCGTCCGGACCTGCAACACATTGTCGCGCCTTCGCGGCGCTTTGGGGAGGGAATCGCGGGGGTGTCTTTACTTTGTGCGGCCGTGGCCACGGCCGCGGCCCTTGCCCGGGCCGGACGTGTCGCCCTGGGGCAGGGCGACACGGGTGTCGTCGCCGTACTTCGGAGCGGGTGCCGGCTCCGGGACGAGTGCGCCGGGCTCCGCCAGACGGCCCTCCGGCATGTCCGGGAGGCCCGGGAGCTCGGGCTTGCGGGCGTTGTCCTCGCCCGTCTTGCGGCCCTTGTCCTTGCCCTTGTGCCGGCCGGGGCGATCGGCCGGGATGCGGGCGCGGTCGGCGGCGCGCTCGGAGCCGCCGGCGCGGTCCGACGCGGAGGAGTGAGTGCCCGGCAGCCCCGGGGACAAGGGGCTGCCGGGCGAGGTGGACACGTCGGGTTGTGGGGTTCCGACGTTTCCGTGACTCGGCGGGCCGGAGGGCTCCTGCTGGGTGGGGCTGTCGGCAGGCGACAGTGGGATGTCGCTGCCGGTTGGGGTGCCCGCTGCCCAGGTTGCCGCCGCGATCACGGCCACGGAGGCCGTCGCGACGATCATGCGGAGTCCAGCCGACCGAGCCGTCTGGGGGGCGACCGGCTGCGAGCTCGCACCGAGCTCGGCCAGGACGCCCAGGAACACCGGGTCGGGCTCGAGCGTCGGCGCTGCGACGCGGAGCCGTTCGGTCCGGTGGTTGCTCATGTCTCGATCTCTGCTAGCGGCGTGGTCGTTCGTCCCTCGAGGTCAGTCCCCACCCCAGACGGGGACTGGCCTTCACGGAGTACATGTAGCGAGCGAGCCGAGGTGTTACATCGGATCCGGAATCTTTTCGCGGGCCATCTCCTGGCGCAGTCGCTTGAGCGCCCGGTGGTGGGCCACGCGTACGGCGACCGCACTGATCCCGAGCGCGGTGGCCGTCGCCGGCACGTCCATGTCCAGCACCTCGCGGCAGGTGACGACGTCGCGCTCGCGCTCCGGCAGCGTCGCCAGGAGCCGGCGGGCCCAGTCGCCCGACGTCAGGTCGGGCTCCGGGCCGGGGACCGTGCCGGTGGCGCCGTTGTCGAGGGGGATCCGTTCTCGTCGTACCGACCGGCGGTGGGCGTTGACGGACAGGTTGCGGGCGATGCCGAACAGCCAGCCGGCGAACTCCTCGGAGGTGCCGTTGAAGCCGGCGATCTTCTCCGCGGCGACGAGCCAGGCGCCCGACGCGATGTCCTCGGGACTCTCCTCGCCGGACGGGCGACCGCGCAGCCAGACAACGAGTCGGGAGGCGTGCGCCCGGTAGAGCTCACGCCACGCATCGGAGTCGCCCCGCTTGGCCGCGGCGACGACGTCGTCGTCCGTCGTCACCGCGCCTGGTCCACCAACGCTTCCTGCGGCCGGGGGGAGCGGTGGGCACCGCTGTCGCTGTCGGGAGAGGTCTGCTCGGTGCGCACCCGCCCGAGGTCCAGGGGGTCCAGGGGGTCGTCCGGAACGCCATCGAGTCCCGGCGGTTCGGGAACCGACGGGACTACGGTGGGAACGGGCAGGGTGGGGAGCTCGGGGAGGTCCACCTTGCCGCCGGGTGGGTCGCCGTTCGACGGCGACGGAGTGGATCCACCCGACGGTCGGCCGGACGGGACGTCGCTCCCGCCGGGGTCGGCCGGCGTCGTCGCCTGGCCGGACTGGTCACCCGCCGGTTCCGAAGGATCGGTGTCACCGGCGGGTGACGTCGGTGCGTCCGAAGATGGGGTTCGGACGCCGCCGGGTTGTGGGTCGGTCGGCTGTTGCGTGATGCGTTCCTCAGGGCGGAACGGAGAATCCGTCCCGGGCAGGGCGCCCGCAGCCCACGAGGTCGCTCCGACGGCGATCGCACCCCCCAGCACAATCGCAAGCCGTGCACCAGCCGACCGACCCGGTCGCGCCGAGGGCACCGTCGAGTTCGCACTCAACTGCGCCAGCTGCGCGAGCAGCACCGGATCCGGATCGGCTGGGCGCACCTCGGCGCGCAGCTCCTCGATCCAGTCCGGACGGGTCATGGTTTCTCTTTCGAGTTGGACCATCGTGAACGGGCCCGATCACGATGGGGAAGGCAATCCCCTCGTGCAGTACCTGTCACGCGGTCGGCTGTGCGTTACATCCTCGCGAAATTCTTTTTCAGCTGCACCCGAAAGGCCCACATCCGCGACGGCCGGCCCCGCCCGGAACGCGATCAGCCCGCCGTGTTCACCATGAAGTTCGCGGCGTGGGTGACGTACGCCCAGAACCGGGCGTCCTGCTCGGGCGTGAGGTCGACGCTGTCGAGCCCCGCCCGGAAGTGGCCGAGCCAGCGGTCGCGCGCGTCGAGGTCGACGGCGAAGGGTGCGTGCCGCATCCGCAGCCGTGGGTGACCGCGCTGTGCCGAGTACGTCGTCGGGCCGCCCCAGTACTGCACGAGGAACAGCAGGAAGCGCTCCTCGGCAGGCCCCAGGTCCGCCTCGGGGTACATCGGCCGGAGCACCTCGTCCTGCGCGACCCCCTCGTAGAAGCGGGCGACGATGCGGCGGAAGGTCTCCAGGCCGCCGATCTCGTCGTAGAAGGTCTGCTCCTGCTCCACGCCCACCATCATCCCCCGTCGCCGGTCACGCCTCGCCGCCGGTGGCGTTCTTCGCGGGAGGCGCGTCGTGGTCACGGCGGTCCTCGCGGTGCCACACCACGCGCTGGGCGAACGGGATCTCGATGCCCTCGTGGTCGAAGCGGGCCTTGATCCGCTGCCGCAGCGCGCGGGCCACGGCCCACTGCTCGAGGGGCGCGGTCTTCACCATCACCCGGATGGTGACCGAGTCGGCCGCCAGCATCTCCACGCCGGTGACCTCGGGCTCCTCGATGACCAGGCCGTTGAAGTCCTCGTCCTCCCACAGGTCGTGGGCGACCTCGCGGAGCACCCGCTGGACGTGGGCCAGGTCCTCGCCGTACCCGACGCCGACGTCGACGACCGCGCGCGACCAGTTCTGGCTCTTGTTGCCGACCCGGACGACGGCGCCGTTGGGGACGTACCAGACGGTGCCGTTGATGTCCCGCAGCCGCGTCATCCGCAGGGTGACGGCCTCGACCGTGCCCTCGGCCTCGCCGACGTCCACGACGTCCCCGACGCCGTACTGGTCCTCGATGAACACGAAGATCCCGGCGAGGAAGTCGCGCACGAGCGACTGGGCACCGAAGCCCAGCGCGATGCCGAGGATGCCGGCGCTCGCGATGATCGGTGCGATGTCGACGCCGAGCTCGCTGAGCACCATGGTGCCGATGACCGCGGCGACGATGAACGTGATGATGCTCTTGAGCAGTCCGGCCATGGTCGCCGCCCGCTGCTTGCGCCGGGCAGCGACGGTGCTCTCGACCCGCTCGGGCAGGACGCCCTTCTCGGCGCGGCTCGCGATCCGGTCGACCACCCGGTGCAGCAGCCAGCGCACGACGAAGCCGAGCAGGATCAGCCCGATCACGGCCAGCGGCTTGCCGATCAGCACGTCGGACCACTGCGAGAGCCGGCGGTTGCCGGTCACGTCCCAGGTCAGGTCGCACACCTGCTCGCCGTCGGCGCAGGGGCTGACCGCGTCTGCTGCAGTGAGGAGGAGTGAAAGCATCCCGCCAGTGTTCCAAACCGGCGATGACCGGTGGGCGGCCACCACCTGCCCCTGAGCGAAGCGGTGCCGATATCCTCCTCCCGTGACCAGCACTGTTGTACGACGCCTCCTCGCCCTGTGCTCCCTCGTCGGGGTGAGTGCGCTGCTCGTCGTGGCCGGCGCGAGTGCGGCCTCCGCCGACACCCCCGAGTCCCGTCCGGGCAGCTGGGAGCCCAAGCCCGACATCGACGTCCTGCACGCGTGGCTGGTCCTCGCCGGCATCCCGCTGCTGGTGTTCGTGGTCATCACGCTGCTCTTCGTCGCGCCGGCGCTGGCGCGCGGAGCGGACCTCAGCCCGAACGCACTCGAGCCGGAGAGCCAGTGGCTCGGCGGCCCGCGCAAGGCCGCCGGCGAACTGGCCGCGCCGGACTCCGAGGACTCCAAGGCCGGCGGCGCCGGCGGCAGCTGGTAGTCCGCGACCATGAGCACCACGGCACTCAACGCGACCGAGCGCGCGGCGCTCGACGTCACCATCCGCAATGCCGAGCAGGCCTGCCGCGCGGAGATCTCGGTCTTCGTCGGCGCGGTCAGCGGCGACCCGCGTGACTTCGCGACCAGCCTGCACAACACGCTCGTGCTGCCCGCACGCAGCGTGCTGGTGATGGTCGACCCCGACCGCCGCCTGGTCGAGATCGTCACCGGTGGCCACGTGCGCGAGCGGCTGACCGACGACGAGGCGTCGCAGGCGATCGCCGCGATGACGCCACGCTTCGCCGAGGGCGACCTCGCCGGCGGCCTCAACCGCGGTATCGAGCTCCTCGGCGAGCTCGCCAAGGACTGAGCACACCGAGCAACGGCCCGGCACCCCTCGAGGGGGTGCCGGGCCGTTGCTCGTCGGGTGGCCTCAGGAGCCGTCGACCGCCTGGGCCGCCAGCGCGCGGGCGACGTCGGCCCGGCCCTCGCGCACGTAGCGGACCGCGCCCGGGTTCACCGTGTCGGCGTGGGCGGCCAGCCAGGCGTCGACGGCGTCGAGCGTGGCCCGGGTGGCGATCAGCCGCGGGAAGATGAACTCGAGGGCGACGGAGGCCTTGTGGGCGCCGAGCCGCTCCCAGGTGCCGGCGACCTCGGCGAGGTACGTCGCGACGTACGGCGCGAGAACGTCCTCCTGACCGGCCTGCCAGAAGGCGAGGACGACGCTGCGCTGGGTCTCGTTCGGCGTCGCCGGGTCGAGCAGTGCCTGCCGCCAGGCGCGCTCCTTGGCGGCGGCGGTCGGCATCGCCGCGCGTGCCGCCGCGGACTTCTCCTGGCCGGAGATGGTGTTGTCGGCGGCGAGCTCGGCGTCGATCCGGGCGTCGTCGGCCCGGCCGGCCCGGGCGAGGGCGGTCAGCAGCCCCCAGCGGAGGTCCTGGTCGACCGCGAGGCCCTCGAGGACCACGGAGCCGTCGAGCACGGCCTCCAGCTCGGCGACGGCCTCGTCGCTGCGCGCGGCGGAGGCGTAGGCCCGCGCGAAGGTCAGCTGGTGGTCGGTGCCCGGCTCGGCCGCGCCGAGGAGTGCCCGGAGGCCCTTCTCCCAACGGTCGGCGAGCTGGTCACGGGTCGCCGGGTGGGCGTAGAGCGTGACCGCCTGGGCGGCGTACACGGGGATCCGGCTGACGCCCCACGCGTCGGTCTCGCTGCCGATGTTGCCGAGCACGAGCTCGACGTAGTCGGTGGCGGAGAGCTCTGCGTCGCGGGTCATGTCCCAGGCGGCGCTCCAGATCAGAGCCCGGGCGAGGGAGTCGTCCAGGTCGGAGAGCCGGGCGATCGCCGTGGCGCGGGAGTGCTCGTCGAGGCGGATCTTCGCGAACGCGAGGTCCTGGTCGTTGAGCAGCAGCAGCTCGGGCTGGGCCTTGCCGACGAGCTCGGGCAGCTCGGTCCGGGCGCCCTCGACGTCGACCTCGACGTAGTCGGTGCGGACCAGGCGGCCCTCGACGGTGTTGTAGAAGCCGATGCCGAGGCGGTGGCGGCGCAGCGTCGGGTGGTCGGCCGGAGCGGTCTGGTTGACCGCGAACGAGGCGTAGGTGCCCCGGTCGGTCAGCTCGAACGTGGGGGAGAGGGTGTTCGTGCCCGCGGTCTGCAGCCACTCCTGCGCCCAGCCGGTGAGCTCGCGGCCGGAGGCCTTCTCGAGTGCCGTCAGCAGGTCGGAGAACTCGGTGTTCGAGAACTCGTGGTCGTGGAAGTACTGCTTGAGGCCGGCGAGGAAGGGCTCGAGCCCGACCCACGCGACCAGCTGCTTGAGCACCGACGCGCCCTTGGCGTAGGTGATCATGTCGAAGTTGACCTCGACCGCGTGCAGGTCGAAGTTGTCGGCGGCGATCGGGTGCGTCGAGGGCAGCGAGTCGGCGCGGTAGCCGGTCTGCTTGCGGGCGTTGGTGAAGCCCGTCCAGGCATCCGTGTACGACGTGGCGAGGGCCTCGGCGTGGTAGCAGGCCCACTCGGCGAACGACTCGTTCAGCCACAGGTCGTCCCACCACTTCATGGTCACGAGGTCGCCGAACCACATGTGCGCCATCTCGTGCAGGATCACCGAGCAGCGGAACTCGTAGAACGAGCGCGGCTGGCGCGAGCGGGGGAGGTACTCGTCGCGCAGGGTCACGCAGCCGGCGTTCTCCATCGCGCCCATGTTGTACTCCGGCACGTACAGCTGGTCGTACTTGCCGAACGGGTAGGGGTAGCCGAAGGCGTCCTCGAAGAACGCGAAGCCCTGCTTGGTCAGGGTGACGATCTCCTCGCGGTCGCGTTCGAGGTACTCCTTGAGCGACTGGCGCGAGTAGTGGCCCAGCGGGATGGTGCCGTAGGCACCCTCGTAGACGTCCTGGACCTCGTAGTAGTCACCGGCGACGACGGCGGTGATGTAGGTCGACATCGGCTTGGTGGCCGGGAAGCTCCACAGCGCCAGGTCCTCGCCCTGCCCGTTGCTCGCGCCGGTCGCGACCGGCTGCGGGGTGGTCGCGTTCGAGACGACCTTCCAGTGGGCGGGGGCGGTCACGTTGAACGTGAACGGCGCCTTGAGGTCGGGCTGCTCGAAGGTGGTGTAGACGCGGCGGGCGTCGGGGACCTCGAACTGCGAGTAGAGGTAGACCTTGCCGTCGGCCGGGTCGACGAAGTGGTGGAGGCCCTCGCCGGTGTGCGAGTAGGTGCAGTCGGCCTTGACGACCAGCACGTTCTCGGCCTGCAGGTCGGGCAGCGCGATGCGGCTGTCGGCGTACGCCGTCGCGGGGTCCAGCGCCGCGCCGTTGAGCGTGATCTCGTGGATCGTCGCGTCGACGAGGTCCGCGAACGTGCTGGCGCCGGGCTGGCGGCAGGTGAAGGTGAGGGTCGTGGTGGACCCGAAGGTCTCGACCCCGGCGCGGGTCGCGTCGCTGAGGTCGAGGTCGATGACGTAGGAGGTCACGTCGACGAGGGCGGCGCGGGTGGCCGCCTCGTCGCGGGTGAGGTTGGTGCCGGGCATGGCGCCATCCTCGCATCCGGCCCACATTGTCAGACAACTGAGGGTGCCCGGATCGTGCGGCGGCGAATCACAACGGTGTAACTTTCAAAAGTCAACGCGACACGCCAGTGATCCGTGTGTTTTTCGGGGTTTTTGTTGCGTTCTGGGGCACATGTGTCCGATGGTGTTCGGCATGCGCAACCGTGGCCCGGTCCTGCGCTGGGGGACGTCCGTCGCCGCCAGCGCTCTGTTCGCGACCCTGCTGGTGGCGGTCGGCATCACCGTCCGGGTCGAGGCACCGCTCTCCCGATCGGCAGGGGTGACCGATCTCTGCAGCGGTTGGAGCGGATGCAACAGCGCCGGCTACTCCGACGCGGGCTACGGCGCGGTCAGCGGGCGGATGTACTGGAACATGTACTCCGGCCACAACTGCACCAACTACGTCGCCTACCGGATGATCAAGGCCGGCATGTCCCCGACGCGGCCGTGGGTCGGCGGCGGCAACGCCAGCGAGTGGGGCCTCCACATGAGCGACATCACCGACCAGGTGCCCAGCGTCGGCTCGGTCGCCTGGTGGGGCCGTTACGACAACGGCAGCGGCTCGGCCGGCCACGTCGGCTACGTCGAGAGGGTCGTCTCCTCGAACGAGATCATCATCTCGATGGACAGCTGGGGCGGGACGTTCCACTGGCGGCGCATCACCAAGGACAGTGGTCGCTGGCCGACCGGCTTCATCCACTTCGTCGACAAGAAGCTCACCGCCACGGTCGCGCCCAAGGTGACCGGCACGGCGAAGGTCGGCGAGGCCCTGCGCCTCGACCCCGGCACCTGGACCCCCTCGGCGAGGCGGACCATGCAGTGGCTCGCCGACGGTGTCGCGCTCCCGGGCCAGACGGGCGGCGGCCTGCTCCTGACGCCCGCGCTGCTCGGCAAGAACATCTCCGTGCGGGTCAAGGCGACCCGGGCCGGCTACGACCCCGTCACCGTGACCACGAAGGCGACGGCCGACGTCGCGCCCGGCACCTTCGACGCCGGCGAGCAGCCGGTCATCTCCGGCGAGGCGTACGTCGACGGGGTGCTCACCGCGACCGCCGGCGGCTGGGACCCGACCGACCCGACCGTCGAGTGGCGCTGGTACGCCGACGGCGTGCGCATCCGCGGCAACGGCGGCCCGACGCTCGCGCTCAAGCCCGTGTACGACGGCGCGATGATCAAGGTCGTCGCCGTGGCCCGCAAGGACGGCTACACCGCGGCGACCGCCCCGGCGGCGGCCGAGGTCGGTCCCGTGCTGGCCGGCAAGATCACCGTGTCGAAGCCGCTGACCATCACCGGCACGCACCGGGTCGGCTACCAGCTCACCGCGGTGCCCGGCACCTACGAGCCGACCGAGGTGGCGGCGGCGTACCAGTGGCTGCGCGACGGCGTCCCGATCCCCGGCGCGACCCGGGCCCGCTACGTGCAGACCGTCGCCGACGTGGGCTCCACGCTGTCGGTCCAGGCGACCCTGACCCGGCCGCGCTACATCCCGCTCGCCGTCGACGCGGTCACCGCGCGGACCCAGGCGGTGCCGATCCTCAAGGTCGCGACGAGCGGCGGCCGGGGCAAGGCCGTCATCGCGGTCCGGGTCACCGCTCCCGGCGTCTCGCCGGTGAACGGCTGGGTCGACGTGACGATCGGGCGGCACGTCCGCACGGCGCAGCTCGTCGACGGACTGGTCCGGGTCACCATCGACGACCTGGCCGTCGGCTCCAAGAACGTCAAGGTCTACTTCCGCGGCAGCAGCACGGTGGTCGCCAAGCGTGCGACCGCCACCGTCGTCGTGAAGTAGGCGGTCGTGGGGTGGGGGAACGAGCTCTGCAGCGGCGCCGGGAACAAGTCGGCGCCGCTGCGGAGTTGAGCCTGACATGACCACCCCCGGCACCCCCACGCCCAACCGCGCGGACCTCTGGTTCGACCCGCTGTGTCCGTTCGCCTGGATCACCTCGCGCTGGATCATCGAGGTCGAGCAGGTCCGTGACGTCGAGGTGCACTGGCACGTGATGTCGCTGGCCCACCTGAACAAGGACCGCGACATCCCCGACGAGTACCGCGAGATGCTCGCCCCGGCCTGGGGGCCGGTCCGGGTGCTGATCGCCGCCCAGCAGCAGTACGGCGACAAGGTGCTGCGCCCGATGTACGACGCCTTCGGCCAGCGGATCCACCTCGAGGGCCGCAGGCTGCACGAGCAGCCCGACGGCGGGCTCGCGCTCATCGCCGAGGTGCTGGAGGAGACGGGGCTCGACCCCGCCCTCATCGAGGCGGCCGGCGACCCGTCGTACGACGAGGCCGTGGCGCGCTCCCACCACGAGGGCATGGACGCCGTCGGCGACGACGTGGGCACGCCCACGATCCACGTCAACGGCACCGCGTTCTTCGGTCCGGTGCTCTCGAAGATCCCGCGCGGTGAGGACGCCGGCCGGCTCTGGGACGGCACCGTCGCGGTCGCGTCGTTCCCGTACTTCTACGAGCTGAAGCGCTCCCGCACCGGAGACCTCGACTTCTCCTGAGGACGCCGTTCGGCGGCGGGGAGGACCGGTCAATAGGATCGCCCCATGACGCATGTCCTCTCCGCTGTCGCCTGGCCGTACGCCAACGGCCCGCGCCACATCGGCCACGTGGCCGGTTTCGGTGTGCCCTCCGACGTCTTCAGTCGGTACCAGCGGATGGCGGGCAGCGACGTCCTCATGGTCTCGGGCTCCGACGAGCACGGCACACCGATCCTGATCGCCGCCGACGAGGCCGGGATGACACCGCAGGAGCTGGCCGACAAGAACCACCGCCTGATCGTCGAGGACCTGGTCGGGCTGGGCGTCAGCTACGACCTCTACACCCGCACGACGACCCGCAACCATCACGCGGTGGTGCAGGAGCTGTTCCTCGGTGTCTACGAGAACGGCTACTTCGTCGAGCAGACCACCTACGGCGCCATCTCGCCGTCGACCGGTCGCACGCTGCCCGACCGCTACATCGAGGGCACCTGCCCGATCTGCGGGTACGACGGCGCGCGGGGCGACCAGTGCGACAACTGCGGCAACCAGCTGGACCCGCACGACCTGATCAACCCACGCTCGAAGATCAACGGCGAGACGCCGGAGTTCATCGAGACCCAGCACTTCTTCCTGGACCTGCCGGCGCTGGCCGACGCGCTGTCGGCCTGGCTCGACGAGCGCGAGGCGACCGGGCTGTGGCGGCCCAACGTGATCCGCTTCAGCCAGAACATCCTCAAGGAGATCCGGCCGCGGGCGATGACCCGCGACATCGACTGGGGCATCGCCGTGCCGCTCGACGGCTGGCGCGAGAACCCCACGAAGAAGCTCTACGTCTGGTTCGACGCGGTCATCGGCTACCTCTCGGCCTCGATCGAGTGGGCCCGCCGCACCGGGAACCCCGACGCGTGGCGGGACTGGTGGAACGACCCTGCCGCCCTGTCCTACTACTTCATGGGCAAGGACAACATCACCTTCCACTCGCAGATCTGGCCGGCCGAGCTGCTGGCCTACGCCGGCAAGGGCGACAAGGGCGGCTCCCCGCGCGAGTACGGCGAGCTCAACCTGCCGACCGAGGTGGTCTCCAGCGAGTTCCTGACGATGGAGGGCAGGAAGTTCTCCTCGTCGAAGAAGGTCGTCATCTACGTGCGCGACCTGCTGGCCCGGTACCAGCCGGATGCCTTCCGCTACTTCGTCGCCGCCGCCGGCCCGGAGAACCAGGACTCCGACTTCACGTGGGCGGAGTTCGTCCGTCGTACCAACGACGAGCTGGTCGCCGGCTGGGGCAACCTGGTCAACCGCACCGCCAACCTGATTGCCAAGAACTTCGGCGAGATCCCGGGCGCCGGTGCGATCGCGCCGATGCCGCGGATCGAGGAGGTCACCGACCCCGACGACACCGAGCGCGGCTACCCGATCATCACCGGCGACTACACCGGGGTGCCCGCGTGGCAGCGGCACCCGGTCGAGGTCGGTCGTCCGGTCGCGAAGCCGACGCCGGTGTTCACCAAGCTCGACGCGACGATCGTCGACGAGGAGCTCGCCCGGC
>DATLIG010000186.1:0-13174 GCA_035539555.1 Nocardioides sp.
GGCCGCACCCATCCCGGCGAGCGCACCGCCGGCGAGCATCAGCAGGAACAGGTCCATGCTGAGCAGCTCGGCGAGCGCCAGGGCGATCCCGACGGCGAGCCAGGTCTCCCAGAGGTGGTCGCGCAGCCAGTCCATGCCCGAACCCTAGCCCCGCGGGTCAGCCGCGGTGCTGGCGGCGGCGGGCGGCGTACCTGCCGTCGTTCATCTCCAGCACGAGCGGCATGCCGAAGGTCGCCGACAGCGTCTCGGCCGTCAGCGTCGTCTCCATCGGTCCCTGCGCCACGACCCCGCCCGCACGCAGCATCAGCACGTGGGTGAAGCCGGGCGGGATCTCCTCGACGTGGTGGGACACGAGGACGGTCGCCGGCGACGTCGGGTCGTAGGCGAGCACCGACATCGTCGACACCAGGTCCTCGCGCCCGCCGAGGTCGAGGCCTGCCGCGGGCTCGTCGAGCAGCAGGAGCTCGGGGTCGGTCATCAGTGCCCGCGCGATCTGCACGCGCTTGCGCTCACCCTCGCTCAGGGTGCCGAACGTGCGGCCGGCGAGGTGCATGACACCGACCTCGCGCAGGAGCGCGTCGGCGCGGTCGTGGTCGACGTCGTCGTACTGCTCACGCCACCGGCCCAGCACGGCGTACGACGCCGAGAGCACCACGTCGCGGACCTTCTCGTCGCGCGGGATCAGCTCGGCGAGCGCGGCACTGGAGACACCGATGCGGGGCCGCAGCTCGAACACGTCGACGGTCCCGATCAGCTCGCCGAGCACGCCGACGGCACCTGTGGTCGGGTACATCTGGGCGGCGGCGACCTGCATCAGCGTGGTCTTGCCTGCGCCGTTCGCCCCGAGCAGGATCCACCGCTCCCCCTCGCGGACCACCCAGCTCACGCGGTCGAGCAGCGTGGCCTGGCCACGCCGTACGGTCACCTCTGCGAGCTCGAGCACGGCGGACATGAAGGCCACCCTAACGAGTACCTTCATGCCGTGAGTGGACTCCCCGCATCTGCCCGCCTCGCCTGGTGGGGTACGGCGTGGCTGCAGGGCCGGATCGGGCCCGACGCCTTCCTCGACGGTGTGCTCGGCGACGACGTGGCGCACGTGGTCGGCGGGCCCGACGGCTCCGCTCCCCTGCTGCTCGAGCTCGCCGACGCCCGCAACCGCGGTGCCACCGGCGTCGGAGCGGTGTTCCCCGTACCGGGCGACCCGGCCGGGCTGCGCGGGCCGCGCGAGCTCAACGCCGCGGCGATCGAGGCCGGCGAGGCGGCCCTGCTGCTCGGCGCCGGGACGGCGCTGGTGCCGGCCCAGGTCGGTCGCGCCGTCGAGTGGACCGTGCTGCCCGCCGAGCGCCGGCCGCCGCCCGACCTGGGCGAGGCCGACCGGGCGTTGCGCGCCGGGCTGCTGACAGCGGCGAACTCCCTCGCCGACCTCGACGTGGCGAGCTGGCAGCCCGAGGTCGCCGACGAGCTGCACGACCTGCGCGCCGCCGTACCCCTGCAGGCGCCGGAGGGCGTGCCGACACGATGTGTGGACCTCGCCGGGCGGGCGATGCACCTCCTGGCCGTCGCCCAGCTGGCCCTCACCGACGATGGTGGAGCGCTCAGCGCGGGCGACGCAGCTGCCCGGCGGGCCGCGATCGAGCCCCTGGAGCACGCGGCGCGCCACGCCCTCGCCGCTGCGTGCTCGCCCGACGGTTGGCCACCGTCGCGGTGATTGCGTCCCGAGCCGATAGCCTGCAGCCGCGATGAGCCCTCACGACGCCCTTGACACGCTGCTGATCACCGTCACCGGAACGGACCGGCCGGGCGTGACGTCAGCGGTCCTCGAGACCCTCTCCCTGTCCGGTGTCGCGGTCGTCGACATGGAGCAGATCCTGATGCGCGGCCGCTTGGTGCTCGGTGTGCTGGTGACCGCGCCGCGCGACGCCAAGAAGCTGCGCAAGGCCGTCACGGAGACGGTCGAGGCGCTCGGGATGAGCGTCGAGATCGAGCGTGGCTCCGGCGACAACCGCAGCCGCTCGCGCGACCGCGCCCACGTGACCGTGATCGGCGCACCGCTCAAGGCGTCGGCGATGGCCGCGATCGCCGGCCGGATCGCCGACTGCGGCGGCAACATCGACCGCATCGAACGGATGGCGCGCTACCCCGTCACGGCGATCGAGCTGCACACCTCGGGCGCCGCTGCGGACCGGCTGCGCACCCTGCTCGCGACCGAGGCCGCCCGGCTCGGCATCGACGTGGCCGTCCAGCCGGCCAGCCTCCTGCGCCACGGGGTGCGCCTCATCGTCATGGACGTCGACTCCACCCTCATCCAGGGCGAGGTCATCGAGATGCTCGCCCACCACGCGGGCTACGGTCCCGAGGTCGCTGACGTCACCGAGCGCGCGATGCGCGGAGAGCTCGACTTCGAGCAGTCGCTGCGGGCCCGGGTGAAGCTGCTCGCCGGCCTCGACGCGTCCGTCCTCGACGAGGTGTACGCCGCCATCGTCGTCAATCCCGGCGCCCGGACCATGGTCCGCACCCTGCGCCGGCTCGGCTATCGGTTCGCGATCGTGTCCGGGGGCTTCAGCCAGATCACCGACCGGCTGGCCGAGGACCTCGGCATCCACCGCGCCCGCGCCAACACGTTGGAGATCGTCGACGGCAAGCTCACCGGCGAGGTGGTCGGGCCGGTCGTCGATCGCGCCGGCAAGGCCCAGGCGTTGCGCGAGTTCGCCGCCGACCTCGGCGTGCCCGAGGCCGCGACGATCGCCATCGGCGACGGCGCCAACGACCTCGACATGCTCGACGCCGCCGGCCTCGGCATCGCCTACAACGCGCGCCCGGTGGTGCGCGAGGCGGCCGACACCTCGCTCAACGTGCCCTACCTCGACACGATCATGTACCTGCTCGGGATCAGCCGCGAGGAGGTCGAGGCGGCCGACGCCGAGGCCGGGATCGTGACGCCCGCTCCCCCGCTGGGCTGAGCCCCGGCGCCGTCAACGGGTGGCGGCGCCGTCGCCGGCGCCGTCAACGGGTGGCGGTCAGGCGCGGGCGACGTGGAACGCGTCGAGTCGCGCCGTCATCGGCGCGAGCTCGCTCCACGCGCCGTCGACCGTGAAGACGGCCGCCGTGCTGGTCGGGAAGCTGCCGAGCGCGACCGAGCCGGTCGCGGCGCCCTCGCCGTCGTCGAGCAGCTGCACGAGCATCCCCATCGTCGGGTTGTGCCCCACCAACACGACGGTCGTCGCCTCGTCGGGCGTGGCCCGGACCAGGTCGAGCGCGCCGTCCTCGTCGGTGCCGTAGAGGTTGCCGTCGTACTCGGGCTCGAGGGTCCAGCCGGCACCGGCGGCGACGACGTCCCACGTCTCACGGGTGCGGGCGGCGTACGAGACGTAGGCGGCGTCGGGCGTGACGCCCGCCCCGGCGAGCCACGCACCGAGCATCCGGCCCTCGACGCGGCCCCGGTCGGCGAGCACCCGCTCCACATCGGTGGGAGCGTACGGCTCCGCCTTGGCGTGCCGGATGATCACGAGGCGCCGGGTGGTCTGCACAGGATCACCCTACGTCGTGGGCGATGCTTGACCCGTGGACCCGTACGGCGCGACACACCTCGTCCCCCTCGGCATGTTCGTCGTGGGACTGGTCGTCGCGGTCGTGCTCGGCGGGCGGCACGCAGCCCACGACGGACCGACCCGCTTCAGCCGCGGCTGGGCGCTGCTGGTGCCCACCGTGACCATCCCGTTCCAGGTGGTCGACCTCGTCGCGAACTTCGACATCGACGTGACGCTGCCGCTGCACCTGTGCGACCTGGCGTGGATCGCGGCCACCTGGGCGCTGTGGACGCACCGGCCGTTCCCGGTCGCGCTGACCTACTTCTGGGGCCTGACGCTGACGATCCAGGGCGTGCTCACGCCCTCGCTCAACGAGGACATGCCGCACCCGCGCTACTTCGCGTTCTGGGCGCTGCACCTGCTGATCGTGTGGGCCGCCGTCTACCTGGTCGTCGGGCTGCGCCGGGCGCCGCGTTGGCGGGACTACCGCGCGGCCGTCGTCACGACGCTGGTGTGGGCCGTGGCGACGTACACCTTCAACGTCGTCGCCGACACCAACTACGGCTACCTCGTGCGCAAGCCGCGGTCGTCGGTCCTCGACCTGCTCGGACCGTGGCCCTGGTACGTCGTGGAGGAGATCGCCATCGTCGTCGCGGCGTGGGCGCTGCTCACCCTCGCCGCCCGGTGGTGGGCGGCGCGTGCGACGGGACCGTCAGGCACCCATCGCGTGGAAGCCACCGTCGACGTGGACGATCTCGCCGGTGGTGGCCGGGAACAGGTCTGAGAGCAGCGCACACACGGCCTTGGCGGTCGGCTCCTGGTCGGTGTTGTCCCAACCGAGCGGCGACTTCGTGGTCCACATCGACTCGAGGTCGCCGAAGCCGGGGATGGCCTTCGCGGCGAGCGTGCGCAGCGGGCCCGCGGAGACCAGGTTGACCCGGACGCCCTCGGCGCCGAGGTCCCGGGCGAGGTAGCGGTTGGTCGACTCGAGGGCCGCCTTGGCGACGCCCATCCAGTCGTAGACCGGCCACGCGACCGACGCGTCGAAGGTGAGACCGACGATCGAGCTGCCCGGCTGGAGGAGGGGGCGGCAGGCGACGGCCAGCGACTTCAGGGAGTACGCCGAGACCTCGACGGCCTGCGCGACGTCCTTCCACGGACCCTCGAGGAACTTGCCGCCGAGCAGCGTCTCCGGGTTGCCGTAGGCGATCGAGTGGACCACGCCGTGCAGGACCGCGTCCTCGCCCAGCGCCTCGCGCACCGCGCCCGGCAGGGCGGCGAGGTGCTCGGGGTCGGTGACGTCGAGCTCGATGACCTCCGGCAGCACCGGGAGGCGCTTCACGATCCGGCGGGTGATCCGCAGGGCCTGGCCGAAGTTGGACACGAGCACCGTCGCGCCCTGCTCCTGCGCGAACTTCGCGACCGCGAAGCCGATGGAGGTGTCGAGGGTGACGCCCGCGACGAGGACGTTCTTGCCGGCGAGGATGCCGTGGGTGTTGATCGTGGTCTCCGTCATTGTCAGTGCCCCATTCCGAGTCCGCCGTCGACAGGGATGACCGCGCCGGTGACGTACGCCGCCGACGGGCTCGCCAGCCAGAGCACGGCTCCGGCGACCTCCGTCGGGTCGGCGTAGCGGCCGAGCGGCACCTGGCTCCGGATGCCTTCCTTCTGCTCGTCGGTGAGCACGGCGGTCATGTCGGTGTCGACGTAACCGGGCGCCACGACGTTCGCGGTGATGGACCGCGGGCCGAGCTCGCGGGCCATCGAGCGGGCCATGCCCACCAGACCGGCCTTCGAGGCGGCGTAGTTGACCTGGCCGGGCGAACCGAGCAGGCCGACGACGCTGGAGATGAAGATGATCCGGCCCTTCTTCTGGCGCAGCATGCCCTTGGCGGCGCGCTTGGCCAGCCGGAAGGATCCGGTGAGGTTGGTGTCGATCACCGACTGCCAGTCGTCCTCCGACATGCGGAGCAGCAGGGTGTCGGCGGTGATGCCGGCGTTGGCGACCAGCACCTCGACCGGACCGTGGGCCTGCTCGGCCGCGGCGAACGCGGCGTCGACCGCGGCGGGGTCGGTGATGTCCGCCTTGAGCTCGAGCGCGCCCTCGGGCGCGCCGCCGCTCCGGGTGGTGACGGCGACCTTGTCGCCGTTCGCGAGAAACGCTTCGGCGATGGCGCGGCCGATGCCGCGGTTGCCGCCGGTGACCAGGACGGAGCGTGGTTCGTTCACGCTCCCGACGCTACGGGCGGTGGTGCCTGCCGCTCGCCCACGGCAGGCACCAAGTTCCCCCGCTTCCCTTGTAGGGGTCCCACAAGGGAAGCGTCCGGGGCAGGTCCCAGGGGCAGGTCCTACTCGTCGTCCTCCAGGCGGAAGCCGATCTTCATCGTGACCTGGAAGTGCTCGACCTGGCCGTCCTTGACCTGGCCACGGACCTGACTGACCTCGAACCAGTCGAGGTGGCGCAGGGTCTGGCCGGCGCGCTCGACGCCGTTGCGGATGGCCTGGTCGATGCCGTCGGGAGACGTGCCGACGATCTCACTGATGCGGTAGGTGCGGTTGGACATGTCACTGAGCCTAGTCCTGTCCCCCGGCGTAGGCTGGGGGCATGTCCTCGTCGCGTCACGGTCGCTCGCACGAGCCGGAGGCGATCCGGATCACGACGGCGGGATCCAGCCCGGAGGCCGACATCGCCCGTCGGCAGAAGAAGTACGCCATCGCGATGGGGATCCGCACCCTGTGCTTCATCGGCGCGGCCATCACCGGAGCCGCGGGCTGGCACTGGGTCTGGCCGTTCCTGATCCTGGCCTCGCTGTTCCTGCCGTACGTCGCCGTCGTGATGGCCAACGCCAACGACAGCCGCTCCTCGGAGCTGCCGCTCACCGGAGGCGGCGACGCGCAGCGCCAGCTCGGACCCGGTGGCCATGGAGCCTGAGCCCGACTTCTGCTCGGCCAAGGGCTGTCGGGCCGACGCCGTGTGGCAGCTGCAGTGGAACAACCCCAAGCTGCACACCCCCGACCGCCGGAAGGTCTGGCTGGCCTGCGACGCCCACCGCGAGTCCCTCGAGCACTTCCTCGGCGCTCGCGGCTTCCTCAAGGACACCGTCCCCCACCCCTGACTTGCCGGTTTGGCGGGTCGACTTGCCGGTTCCTGTCGCCGACTTGCCGGTTTGGCGGGTCGACTTGCCGGTTCGGCGGGTCGAGTTGCCGGTTCCTACCGGACCGTCGGTCCCACGCATCCAGCCAGCGTCCGCTGGTCGTCCACAGGGCGGGAGACGATCAGGTCCATCCACAGGGAAGGGCACACCGGCTGCACCGCCGGTACGACGCGCGGAACCTCGTGCGACATGGACATCGATGACTTTCCGACCGGCCCCTTCCGCATTCGCGACGCGGCGGCGTACGGACTGACCGAACGCCAGGTGCGCGACGCGACCTCCGAGGGAATCCTGCTGCGTGTGGCGCACGGCATCTACCGCAGGTCCGACGAGGCGGACGACGTCAACGCACGCGTCCGCGTCGTCGCCCGCGCCGTGGCGTCGTACCACGTCGCCGTCGACCGGACCGCCGCCTGGCTGCACGGCGTCGAGATGCTGACACTCGATGAACACGTCCTGCTCCCGCCGATCGAGAGCTGCGCCCTGCGGGGACACAATCCGTCCCGCCGACCGCAACTGGAGGGCAGGACGAGGGATCTCCGTCCATCCGACATCATGGAGATCGACGGGGTGCGCATGACGACCCCGTTGCGCACGGCTCTCGATCTCGGCTGCAACCTCCGTCGCCGCGAGGCCTTCGCCGCCATGTGCCTCCTGGCCCGAATGCACGGCTTCACCGCGCGGGATCTCGTACGCGAACTCCCTCACTTTCGTCGGCGGCGCGGGGTCGTTCAGCTTCGAGCCCTGGCGCCGCTCGTCGATCCTCGTGTCGAGTCGCACCGAGAGGCCTGGACCCTTCTCGAGATCCTCGCCGCCTGCCTGCCCACGCCCGAACCACAGTGGTGGGTGGAGGTCGACGACGTGCCGACCTACCGCCTCGACTTCGCCTATCCGCTGGCGCGGGTCTGCGTGGAGTACGACGGCTTCGACCACCACTTGCGTAATTCCGCCCAGCGCGAGTACGACGAGAGGCGGCGTCGCTGGCTCCGTGAGAACGGCTGGACGGTGATCGTCATCCGGAAGGGCGACTTCGCCGACGGCGGGTCGGCTCGCTGGACCCGTGAGCTGCACGAGGCCCTCAGGCCGTCGTACACGAACCGGCGGTGGTGACACCCGTCCGACGATCCGAACCGGCAACTCGACCCGCCGAACCGGCAACTCGACCCGCCGAACCGGCAAGTCAACCCGAGAGGAGAGTCAGCCGCCGATGGCGGACATGGGGCGGTCGGGCTGGAGGAAGGTCGGGTCGTCGATGCCGTGGCCGGGGAGCTTGCCCCACATGGCGGCGCGCCAGCGGTCGGCGAGGTCCTCGTCGGTGGCGCCGGTGCGCAGGGCGACGCGGAGGTCGGACTCGGACCGGGCGAAGAGGCAGTTGCGGACCTGGCCGTCGGCGGTGAGGCGGACCCGGTCGCAGTCGCCGCAGAACGGGCGGGTGACCGAGGCTATGACGCCGACGGTGGCAGGGCCGCCGTCGACGGTGAACAGCTCGGCGGGTGCGCTCCCCCGGGGCTCGGCGGCCGGGGAGAGCGCGAACGCGGTCGACAGCGACGCGAGGATCTCGTCGGCGGTCACCATCTGCTCGCGGCTCCAACCGTGCTGCGCGTCGAGCGGCATCTGCTCGATGAACCGCAGCTGGTAGCCGCGCTCGACGCACCACGCCAGCAGCTCGGGCGCCTGGTCGTCGTTGACGCCGCGCAGGAGCACCGCGTTGACCTTCACCGGCCCGAGGCCGGCGGCCTCGGCGGCTGCCAGGCCGGCGACGACGTCGTCGAGCCGGTCGCGCCGGGTGATCTCGTGGAAGGAGTCGCGGCGCACCGTGTCGAGGCTGACGTTGACCCGGTTGAGGCCGGCGTCGGCGAGGGCGCCGGCGGTCCGGGCGAGGCCGAGCGCGTTGGTCGTGATGGACATCTCGACGTCGGCGTCCTGCTCGCGGACCCGGCGGACGATGTCGACCAGCCCCCGTCGTACGAGCGGCTCACCACCGGTGAACCGGATCTCGCGGACCCCGAGCTGTCCGACCGCGATCCCGATCAGCCGGACGACCTCGTCGTCGGAGAGCTGCTCGTCGGTCGGCATCCAGTCGAGCCCCTCGGCCGGCATGCAGTAGGTGCAGCGCAGGTTGCAGCGGTCGGTCAGCGACACCCGGAGGTCCGTCGCCACCCGTCCGTACTGGTCGATCAAGGGCTGCACCCCTCCATCCTAGGCCGCCTGCCGGTTGGAACCAGGCTGGTCCTACCTTTGTGGGGTGCGATCCTGGCTGGCCTCCTGGCGATTCCTGCTCAGCAGGCGCTGGGTCCTCTTCTTCCTCGCCATCATCGTCGTCGGCTACGGCACGTGGTGGCTGGGCGAGTGGCAGTTCGGCCGCCTGGAGGACCGCAAGGAGCGCAACGCGATCGTCGTCGCCAACGAGGACCGCACCCCGATCCCGGTCACCGACGTCCTCGCCGCGGGGCGCCCCGTCCCCGAGGAGGACGAGTGGCGCCTGGTCACCGCGACCGGCGTGTACGACGCCGCGGAGACCGTCGTCGTCCGCTACCGCACCCGCAAGGGCGCGCCCGGGGTCGAGGTGGTCGTGCCCCTCGTGACCGCGGACGGCACCGCCGTCGTGGTGGACCGCGGGTGGTTCGCCACCGACGACCCGGAGATCGGCCCCGACGAGCTGCCCGCTCCACCCGAGGGCGAGGTCACGGTCACCGGCTGGGTGCGCGCGGACGGTGAGGGTGACAGCACCGACATCGTCGGCCACTCCACCCGTGCCATCTCGAGCACCAAGATCGGCGAGGCGATCGACACCCCGGTCTTCACCGGCTTCGTGGCGCTCAAGGCCGAGGACCCCGCACCGGAGACCGCGCTCTCACCCGTCGAGCTGCCCGAGCTCGGCGAGGGCCCGCACTTCTTCTACGGGCTGCAGTGGTGGTTCTTCGGCGTGCTCGGGGTCGGCGGCTTCGGCTACCTCGCCTGGGACGAGCGCAGGAACGGTCGCCGCGGCGACCGTCGCCCGCAGCGGAAGGCCCGCGGACCGTTCTCCCGGCGCGACGACGAGCCTCAGAGCCCGCGCGACATCCCGCCGTCGACGGGCACCATCACCCCGGACAGGAACGAGGCGGCCGGCGACAGCACGAACGCCGCCACCTGACCGAACTCCTCGGGGCGCCCGTAGCGCCCCAGCGGGATCTGCGCGACCGCCGCGGCCTTCGACGCAGCCGCGTCCCCGGTCGAGGCGTCGAGCTCGGCGACCCGCTCGGTCGCGATCCGGCCCGGCAGCAGCCCGTTGACCCGGATGCCGCGCGGGCCGAGCTCGTCGGCCAGGTTCTTCGCGACCATCGCCAGGCCCGGGCGCAGGCCGTTGGAGATGGCGAGCCCGGCGATCGGCTGGCGCACGCTGGTGGAGAGCACGAAGGCGATCGACCCGCCGTCGCCGAGGGCCGCGGCCGTCGTACGGGCGAGCCGGACGGCGCCGAGGAAGACCGAGTCGAAGGCCCCCAGCCACTGCTCATCGGTCATGTCGGTGACGTTGCCGCCGGGCGGGCCGCCGACGCTGATCAGGACGCCGTCGAGCCGTCCCCACGTGTCGTCCGCCGCCGCGACCAGCCGGTCGGCGGCGTCCGGCGAGGCGTTGTCGGCCACGACGCCGACGGCGCAGCCGACGCCGCCGACCTCCTCCAGCCCGGCCACCGCGGCGTCGACCGACTCCTGGCGGCGACCGGAGACGACGACCCGTGCGCCGTCCGCCACGAGCACCTGCGCCGTGGCGTTGCCCAGCCCGCGCGTGGCGCCGGTCAGCACGTAGACGTGGTCGCGAACCCCGAGATCCATCAGCTGGTCTCCATCAAGTCGTCGTTCTGCAGCTCCTCCGCGATCCGCGACACCGGTACGACGTCCGGTGCGCCCTTCCGCGCGGCGTCGGCCGTGTGGTCGTCGGGCTGGCGCTGGCTCTCGCGCTCGGCCTCCACCCGCTTCAGGTAGTGCTCGATCTCGCGCTTGGTCTGGTCGACGTCCCACTGGAGGTAGCTGCGCACCAGCTCGGCCACGTGCGGCGCGGCCGCGACGCCGCGGTCGAAGGTCTCGAACGAGATCCGCATCCGCCGGGTCAGGATGTCGTCGAGGTGGCGGGCGCCCTCGTGGGTGACGGCGTACACGGCCTCGGCCTGGAGGTAGTCCTCGGCGCCGGGCAGCGGCTCACCGAGGTCGGGCTCGGCGGCGATCAGGTCGAGCACCTCGAGCACGAGGGAGCCGTAGCGCTCCAGCAGGTGCTCGATCCGGTTGATCGCCAGCCCGGACTGGGTCGCCAGGGTGCGGCGCTGGTTCCACAGCGCGTGGAAGCCGTCGGCGCCGACGAGCGGGATGTTCTCGGTGACGCACTCCCCCGACTTGCGGCCCAGGACGGTCTCCAGCCCGTGCACGGCCTCGTCGACGGCGTCGGCGGCCATCACGCGGTAGGTCGTGTACTTGCCGCCAGCGACCACCACGAGGCCGGGCACGCTGTGCGCGACGGCGTGCTCCCGCGACAGCTTCGAGGTCGCCTCGGACTCACCGGCGAGCAGCGGGCGCAGGCCCGCGAAGACCCCCTCGACGTCGTCGCGGGTCAGGGGCACCTCCAGCACCTTGTTGACGTGGGCGAGGAGGTAGTCGATGTCGCTGGAGCTCGCGGCCGGGTGATCCTTCGAGAGCTCCCAGTCGGTGTCGGTGGTGCCGATGATCCAGTGCCGCTTCCACGGGATCACGAACAGCACCGACTTCTCGGTGCGCAGGATCAGGCCGGTCTCGCCGCGGATCCGGTCGCGGGGCACGACGAGGTGGATGCCCTTGCTGGCGCGGACCTTGAACTGCCCGCGCTCGCGGGCCATCCCCTGGGTCTCGTCGGTCCACACGCCCGTGGCGTTGATGACCTGCGACGCCCGGATCTCGAAGCGCTGCCCGGTCTCGAGGTCGATCACGGACGCGCCGACGACCCGCTCGCTCTCCTTGACCAGTCCCAGCACGCGCGTGCGCGAGGCCACCGCGGCGCCGTACGTCGCCGCCGTGCGGGCGAGGAACATCGTGTGCCGGGCGTCGTCGACCTGGGCGTCGTAGTAGCGGATCGCGCCCACCAGGGCGTCCTTGCGCAGCGAGGGGAACACCTTGCGTGCGCCGTGGCGGGTCAGGTGGCGGTGCACGGGCATGCCGTCGCCGTACCCGCTCGCCTTGGACATCGCGTCGTACAACGCGACGCCGCTGCCGGCGTACCAGCGCTCCCAGCCACGGCCGTTGAGCGGGTAAAGGAAGGGCACCGGGCGGACCAGGTGCGGGGCGAGGCGCTGCATCAGCAGGCCGCGCTCCTTGAGCGCCTCGGCGACGAGCCGGAAGTCCATCATCTCCAGGTAGCGCAGGCCGCCGTGGATGAGCTTGGAGCTGCGGCTGGACGTGCCGGACGCGAAGTCGCGGGCCTCGACGAGGCCGACGGCCAGGCCACGGGTCGCTGCGTCGAGGGCCGCACCGGCACCGACGACGCCCCCGCCGATGACGAGCACGTCGAGGTGCTGGGTGCTGAGCTTCTTCAGTGCGGCGCTGCGTGCGCGCGGGGACAGTGATGCGGGCTTCATGCTCGTTCGACCTCCACCCAGTCAAGGGTTCGCTGGACTGCCTTCTTCCACTGCGCGTACCCCGCTGTACGCCGTTCCTCGTCCCACTGCGGCTCCCAGCGGGTGTCCTCCTGCCAGTTCTCGCGCAGCTCGTCCGTCGAGGACCAGTAGCCGACCGAGAGGCCCGCGGCGTACGCCGCCCCCAGCGCCGTCGTCTCCGGCACGACCGGCCGGCTCACCGGCACGCCGAGCACGTCGGCCTGGATCTGCATGCAGAGGCTGTTCATGGTCACGCCGCCGTCGACCTTGAGGACGCCGAGCTCGACGCCGGAGTCGGCCGACATCGCCTCGATCACGTCGCGTGACTGGTAGCAGATCGCCTCCAGCGTCGCACGCGCCACGTGGGCGTTGGTGTTGAACCGCGAGAGCCCGACGATCGCGCCCCGCGCGTCGGAGCGCCAGTACGGCGCGAACAGGCCGGAGAAGGCCGGCACGAAGTAGACCCCGCCGTTGTCGTCGACCTGGCGCGCCAGCGACTCCGACTCCTCCGCGCCACTGATGATGCCGAGCTGGTCGCGCAGCCACTGCACGGCCGAGCCGGTGACGGCGATCGAGCCCTCGAGCGCGTAGACGCAGGGCTGGTCGCCCAGCTGGTAGGCGGGAGTCGTGAGCAGCCCGGCCTTCGAGCGGACGATCTCGGTGCCGGTGTTGAGCAGCATGAAGTTGCCGGTGCCGTAGGTGTTCTTGGCCTCGCCGGGCGAGAAGCACACCTGCCCGACCGTCGCGGCCTGCTGGTCGCCGAGGATGCCGGTCAGCGGCACCTCCCCGCGGAACGGGCCGCGCTCGGCGGTGCGCCCGTAGCCCGCCGGGTCGCTGGACGAGCGGATCTCGGGGAGCATCGCCCGCGGGATGTCGAAGAGCGCGAGCAGCT
>DATLIG010000187.1:0-2642 GCA_035539555.1 Nocardioides sp.
GGCTACAGCGACTCCCGCGGCATCTACTCCGCGCGCACCGCGGTCGCGCAGTACTACCAGTCGCGCGGCCTCAAGGACACGGCCGTCGACGACGTCTTCATCGGCAACGGCGTCTCCGAGATGATCTCGATGGTGCTGACGTCCTTCCTCGACGACGGCAACGAGATCCTGGTGCCGGCGCCCGACTACCCGCTGTGGACCGGCGCCGTGTCGCTGTCCGGCGGCACCCCGGTGCACTACCGGTGCGACGAGGACAACGGCTGGATGCCCGACCTCGAGGACATCGAGTCGAAGATCACCGAGAACACCCACGGCCTGGTGATCATCAACCCGAACAACCCGACCGGCGCGGTCTACAGCAAGGAGATGGTGGCCCAGCTGGTCGACATCGCCCGGCGCCACGACCTCGTCGTCTTCGCCGACGAGATCTACGAGAAGATCCTCTTCGACGACGCGGTGCACCACCACGCGGCCGCCGCCGCGGGCAACGACGTCCTCTGCCTCACCTTCAGCGGCCTGTCCAAGGCCTACCGGGTCTGCGGCTACCGCGCCGGCTGGGTGATGGTGTCCGGCCCGAAGGAGCTCGCCGAGGACTTCCTCGAAGGCCTCACCCTGCTCTCGAACATGCGCATGTGCGCCAACGTCCCGGCCCAGCACGCGATCCAGACCGCCCTCGGCGGCTACCAGTCGATCAACGAGCTGATCGTGCCCGGCGGCCGGTTCTACGAGCAGGCGATGCTGGCCGACCGGCTGCTGAACGAGATCCCCGGCGTGAGCTCGGTCCGCCCGCGCGGCGCGCTGTACTGCTTCCCGCGGCTGGACCCGGAGATCTACCCGATCGACGACGACGAGCAGTTCGTCATCGAGCTGCTGCGGGCCAAGAAGATCCTGGTCACCCACGGCACCGGCTTCAACTGGTTCGCCCCGGACCACTTCCGGCTCGTGACGCTCCCGGACGTCGACGTGCTCGAGGAGGCGATCGGGCGGATCGCGGAGTTCCTGGCGACCCGTCGCTGAGGCTTTTTGTTCCTCCGGAGTAGTTCCCGGAGGCAGTTCTGCGCGACGGGCAGTCGCGCTTTCCCAGGTACGGCTGTCAGACTCGCCCCCGTGCTCGACATCACCTACCCGCCCGTCATCGTCACCGCCAAGGTGCTCTTCAAGCTCATGCGCCAGCGGGTGGTGGTCTCCGGGTCGGAGTCGATCCCGCGCAAGGGCGGCGCCCTGCTGGCGATCAACCACACCGGCTACATCGACTTCATCTACGCCGGCGCGGGCGCCGAGCCGCGCAAGCGCCTGGTCCGGTTCATGATCAAGAAGGAGATGATGGACAAGCCGGGTGTCGGTCACCTGCTGCGCTCCTTCCACCACATCCGCGTCGACCGCGCCTCCGGCGTGCAGTCGATGAAGGACGCACTGGCCTACCTGAAGGCCGGCGAGGTCGTCGGGATCTACCCCGAAGCCACCATCTCCCGCTCCTTCGAGATCAAGGAGCTCAAGTCGGGTGCCGCGCGGATCGCCGCCGACGCCGGCGTGCCGCTGATCCCGGTCATCGTGTGGGGCGCCCACCGGCTGATGACCAAGGACCACGAGAAGGACTTCTCGCGCTCGCCCAAGACGATCGTCGTCAAGGTCGGGGAGCCGCTCCACCCGACCGGCGAGGACATCGCCGCCGAGACGGCCGAGCTGCGCACGGCCATGCAGAAGATGCTCGACGAGGTCATCGCGGAGTACCCCGAGTCCGAGAAGGAGCCCGGCTCCTGGTGGATCCCCGCCCGCTTCGGCGGCTCGGCACCCACGATGGAGAAGGCCGACGAGATGGACAAGGCCGAGCTGCGCGAGCGGGCGGCGCGGCGGGCGGCGAAGAAGGCCGAGAAGAAGGCCTGATCCTCCTCAGCCCGTGGTGAACCACCGCGGGCTCTGCGCGACCTGCAGCGCCCGGGCGGCGTCCAGCGGAGGCAGCTCCTGCAGTGGCCCGCCCGCCTTCTCGCCGGGTGTGTTGTAGGAGTCCACCATGATCGCCCAGCCATCGTCGGTGTAGAGCGTGACGACGAGCTCCTTGTACGAGTCCGGCATGCCGGCCCCCTGGGACGGCCAGCCCGAGCTGGAGGCACCGCCGTCGACGGCGCGGCAGTCGATGGGCGGGAAGGCGCGGTAGGCACCGCCACACGCCTCGATCGCGGTGGTCGCGACCCGCTGGCCGAGATCCGCGTCGCTGGTGGCGGCAGGGTCGGCGATGCCGACGGCGGAGTACCCGTCCCAGCGCTGGATCGTGATCGACGTACCCATCCCGTCGAGGAGGACGTCGACGCGCCGGCCGTCCCGGGTGGGGTCGGCCATGTGGCCGGTCACACCGGTGGACACGTGCTCGACCTCGGCGCCGGAGACGGCGCCGTCGGCAGCCAGCAGGTCCTGGACCGCGGCCACGAGCCTCGCGTCGCCCACGATGCCGCGTTCGGTCGGGATCTCCGGCCCGCCGGGCACCTCGGTCTCCGACCCGGGGGCGTAGCTCGTCGGGCCGTCCTGCGGAGCGGTCGAGGTGGTCGCGGGCGAGCCCGGCTGGGTGGCGACGGGGTCCTCGCCGCCGAGACGGCCGAGCTGCGCACGGCCATGCAGAAGATGCTCGACGAGGTCATCGCGGAGTA
>DATLIG010000188.1:0-10224 GCA_035539555.1 Nocardioides sp.
GAGCACGCCGATCGCGATCCGCAGCCCCTTGCCCCCGCCGACCTGCAGCTGCCCGAGCTGGGCGGTCGCCGGCGGCGGTCCGGACCGCTGCTGCGGCGCGGGTACGACGACCGTGGAGTCCCCCGCGATGGGCGCCGTGTCACCGTCCTCGGGACCTGCGGACCCGCCCTGGGCGCCGCGGAAGTGGTCGGTCCATGAGTTGCCGTCGTACCAGCGCTCGCGGCCACTGCCGTCGTCGTACCAGCCGGGCTGGCTGGGCGTGGGTCCGGGCACCGGAGCTCCTGGGGGGTGGGTGGACTGGCGTGGGGACACCGTATCCACCCGGAGCCCCGCCCAACCGCGGGACCGGCAACGCCGGCCGGGGAGGTCAGGCCGCGGCGGCGTCCGGGTCGAAGACCTGCCCGCCGGTGACCCGCTCGAGGTCGCGGCCCAGAGTGATGTCGAGCGGGTTGGTCAGGCACCGGATCGAGCCGCCGCCGAGGTGGAACTCCGACACGTCGACGAGCACGACGTCGAAGCCCAGCGTGTCGAGCCAGTTGCGCACCCGGCGGGGGCACTCGGGCATGACGACGGTGCGGCCGACGACGACGGAGTTGGCGCACCAGCTGCCGACCGCCTCCTCCTCGCTGAGGATCACCGGCTGCGGCACGAGGTCGAGCAGCATCGCGGCCGACTCCTCGTCGAACGCGGACGGGCAGACCAGCGCGTGGTCGTCGTCGAGGGGGCAGAAGGCGAGGTCCAGGTGGTACATCCCGGGGTGGTTGATGCGCACGCCACGGACCTGGACGCCGAGGTCGTCGGCGAGCTGCTTGAGCGCGAGCTCGTCGGTGCGGGGCCCGTGGCCGACGACGAGGTCGCCACGGAACGGGAAGGCGTCGCCGGCCTCGAAGTGCGCGCCGATGCCGTCGCGTCCGACGTACGACGGCGCGAAGCCCTGTCCCTGGAACCACGCGCGCGCGGCGGGGGTCTCCACCCGGCGCTGCGGGTAGCGCATGTGCGACAGCACGACGGAGCGCCGCCCGGGGCCGGTCCAGTCGGGACGGAGCGCGACGAGGCCGAGGTTCATCGCGTAGACCATGTCTGGCGCGTGGGTCAGTGCCGGGATCTCCTCGACGGTGGCGCCGAGCGAGCGGAGGGTGTCGGCCAGGCACTGCCACTGGTCCCGCGCGCGCACCGGGTCGGGCTGCACGGCCGGGTCCATGTAGGGGTTGATGGCGTAGTCGATCCGGTACGACGACGGGTCAACCATCGCGTAGTGCCGTCCCCACTCCAACGTTGCCGCGCTCATCGGCCTCCCTCTCGCAGCCTTCCGGTGCCCGTCCGCCGGGCACACTCCCCGCCCCACCTCATATTGTCAGACAATCTGACAAGGAGGACAGGATAGCGTCCGGACCGCGGGACCGGGAAGCGAACCCCGCCGCGCGTGTCCGAAGACGGCAGAATGGGCGTCATGCCTGCCGCTCCCACCGCCCGGAAGGCGTTCACCACCCTGAGCGTCGAGCACGCGTCGACCGTCTCGCGCGTGGCCGCCGAGCTGCGCCGCGCGGTGTTCGAGGGCGAGCTGGAGAGCGGCACGCCGCTGCGCGAGATCGCGCTCGCCGAGTCGCTCGGCGTCTCCCGGCCGACGGTGCGCGAGGCGCTGACCGTGCTGGTGGCCGAGGGCCTCGCCACCCGCGAGCCCAACCGCGGCGTCAGCGTCGCCACCCCCCGCGCCGAGTCGGTGCGCGACGTGTGCCGCGCGCGCTGGGTCCTCGAGGGGGCGGGCGTGCAGGCCTGGGCCTCCGCCGACGCCGTACGACGCCAGCGGGTCCGCGCCACCCTGGAGTCCTACACGGCGGCGGTCCGCGGCGGCGACGCGTCGTACGAGGACCTCAACGAGCGCCACCTGGCCTTCCACGTCTCCCTCGTCGAGCTCACCGGCAGCCCGCGCCTGGTGCAGATGGCCGAGGCCCTGATGGACGAGCTCAAGCTGGCGCTCGCCCAGGTCGACCGGCTCAACCGGAACGCGCACGACGAGGCCGAGTCGCACGAGGGCCTCGTCGAGCTGCTGGAGGCAGGCCGGCTCAACGGACCCGGCGGCGCCCACGAGTTCCTCCGCAAGCACATCGAGGACGCCGAGGTCGAGATCATCGAGGCCCTGCGCCTGGAATGACCCGAGCGCGCGAGATCCAGCCTGCAGAGCAGGTGGACCGGGGCGAGGCGTCTCGTGACGGTCGCTGTGCCACCTCCTCGATGGACGGCGGGGCTGCGCGACCTCCTCGACGAACGGCGGGGCTGCGCGACCTCCACGACGAACGGCGGTGGCGACGCGATCGCCTCGACCCAGGAGGCACACTGGGCGCATGATCGCGTTCCTCTCTCGCTGGGCCATCACCGCCGCCGCACTGGCGCTCGCCGCGCAGCTGATCGACGGCATCTGGTTCGAGGGGGCGACCCGCGGCAGCGCCGAGCTCGAGGACAAGATCGTCGAGCTGCTCATCGTGGCGCTGATCTCCTGCGCGATCACGGCCTTCGTCAAGCCGGTGCTGACGATCCTGTCGATCCCGTTCATCCTGGTCACCCTCGGGCTGTTCCTGATCGTGATCAACGCCCTGCTGCTGCGGTTCACCGCCTGGCTCGCCGACGGCGTCGACCTCGGCTTCCACGTCGAAGGCTTCTGGCCGGCGGTCTGGGGCTCGATCATCATCAGCGTCACCACGTGGATCCTCGACGCACTGGTCGGGGTCGAGGACGAGTGACCGTCCCGCTCCCCGCGCCCCGCACCCCGGGCCGCTACCGGATCTCGGTCGTCTGCCTCGGCAACATCTGCCGCTCGCCCATGGCCGACGTGGTCCTCAACGCCCGCGTCGCCGGCGCCGGGCTCGACGACCGGGTGACGGTCGTGAGCGCGGGCACCGGCGACTGGCACGTGGGCGACGCCATGGACCACCGCGCGGCGGCGCTCCTCACCGACCAGGGGTACGACGCCAGCCGGCACCGCGCGCAGCAGGTGCTCGCCCGCTGGCTGGACGAGCACGACCTCGTGCTCGCGATGGACGCCGACAACCTGGCCGACCTGGGCGCCCTCGCCGGCGGCGCGGCCGACGGGGAGCGGCTGCGCGCGTTCCGTGACTTCGACCCGGAGGGGCCGGGCGACGTACCGGATCCCTACTACGGGGGCGACGCCGGATTCCGCGACGTGCTGGCGATGGTCGAGCGGACGGCCGACGAGATCGTCGCCGGGCTCGCCGGCCTCACCGGCGTCGTCAGCGACTGACAAACGCGGCACCCGTTCTTTGTGGGGTGTCCCCTCGTCGCCCGCTCAGGGGCGGCGTAGATTACTAGGACGTCCTAGCAATCTGGGCCGGGCCATCGTGGCGAACTGAGCGAACGGAGACGGGTATGACGGACATCGAGCGGGTTGGCGTCGTCGGCGGTGGCCTGATGGGCTCGGGCATCGCGGAGGTCAGCGCCCGGGCGGGCAAGGACGTCATCGTCGTCGAGTCGTCGGCCGCAGCGGTCGAGGCCGCGCGCAACCGTCTCGAGGCCTCGCTCAAGCGCGCCGAGAGCCGCGGCAAGATCGAGTCCGCGGACACCGTGCTCGCCAACATCCGCGTCCTCGACGACCTCACCGCGCTCGCCGACCGCGACCTGGTCATCGAGGCCATCGTCGAGGACGAGCAGGCCAAGACGGACCTGTTCCGCCGGCTCGACGAGATCGTCACCAGCCCCGAGGCGATCCTCGCCTCCAACACGTCGTCGATCCCGATCATGAAGCTCGCGGTCGCCACCAAGCGCCCCACGCACGTGCTCGGCGTGCACTTCTTCAACCCGGTCCCGGTGCTGAAGCTGGTCGAGCTGGTCCCGTCGCTGATGACGGCGGAGGCGACCACCGAGCGGGCGCGCGGGTTCGTGCAGGACGACCTCGGCAAGAACGCCATCGACTGCCAGGACCGCGCCGGCTTCGTGGTCAACGCGCTGCTGATCCCGTTCATCCTCTCCGCGATCCGGATGCTCGAGTCCGGCTTCGCCACGGCCGAGGACATCGACCAGGGCTTCGTCCTCGGCGCCGCGCACCCGCAGGGCCCGCTCGCGCTGGCCGACCTGATCGGGCTCGACACCACGCGCGCGATCGCGGAGTCGCTCTACGAGGAGTTCAAGGAGCCGCTCTACACCGCGCCGCCGCTGCTCAACCGGATGGTCGAGGCCGGCCTGCTGGGTCGCAAGACCGGGCGCGGGTTCTACACGTACTGAGCTTGCGCAAACCGCTCGATCGAACGGTTTGAGCAGGTCTACGCGTACTCACCCCGGACAATCCGTTCGATCGAACGGTTTGAGCAGGTCTCCACGTACTCACCGTGCTCAATCCGTTCGATCGAACGGATTGAGCAGCCGCCGGCCGGTCCGGTCAGGACAGCTTGCCGACCGCCGTCGCCGGCGCGCTGAGCTCGTTGCCGCCGTAGGTGACGGTGTAGCTGTTGGTCGAGAGCGCGGTCGCGAGGCCGATCGTCGCCTTGCAGGTCGCGACCGCCGTCGACTCGAAGGGCCCCGGCCCCTCGTGCTCGACCGTGACGCCCGAGCACATGACCTTGCCGGCGACCGAGAAGGTCAGCTCCTGGCCCGGGTACCCGGTCGTCAGGTAGCCGGGACCGAACGGCACCTGGTGCCGCAGCTCGGCACGGAAGGTCGTCGGGATCAGCCCGAGGAGGCCCTTGGCGACCTTGGGTGCGGTCAGCGTCACCGGCTCCCGCAGCACCTCGAACGTCTGGGTCTGCTGCGGCGCCGGCTGGAACTCCTCGTCGCCGGGCTGGTCGGCGTGCACGATGCAGGTGCCCGGCGCCGTGACCCAGACCGTGATCCGGCCCGGGGTGTCGATGTCCCCGAAGACGCCGGGCGTCCCGTGGCAACCGGTGCTCGCCGGGTCGACGGAGAACTCCACCGCGAGACCGGACGTCGAGGACGCGTAGGGGACGTAGTCGCCGAAGTCGTTGGTGTGCACCCAGTCCTGGCCGGCCGGAGGCGTCGTCTGGAAGGTGATCGTCTGCTCCTGGCGCGGGTCGTCCGGAACGGGATCCGCGGCCGCCGCACCAGCGGCGGCGGGCACCGTGAGGCCGGCGAGCAGGGCGACGACGAGCGCGCGGGAGCGGACAGCCTTCACGGGAACCTCCTGGAGCAGGCCGGGAACGGCCGGGGTCGCCCTCAGGCTAGGCCCGTTCACCGGGCACCGCCCACGGAATGCAGGCAAAGAACGTGGTGATCCCCGGACCGGCCGTCCGCACGACCGCCGGCCCGGGGAAGCGCGTCACGCGAGCAGCGCGTTGACCGACTTCTGCTCGGTGTAGGCATCGATCGCCGACGCGCCGAGCTCGCGGCCCCAACCGGACTGCTTGAAGCCGCCGAACGGCATCGCCGCGTCGAAGGCGTTGTGGCAGTTGATCCAGACCGTGCCGGCCTTGATCTGGCGCGCCGTGCGGTGGGCCTTGGTGACGTCGCGGGTCCACACCGAGGCAGCCAGGCCGTACGGCGTGTCGTTCGCTGCCGCGACGACGCCCTGCTCGGCGTTGAACGGCGTGGCGACCACCACGGGTCCGAAGATCTCCTCGCGGTAGACGCTGAAGGAGGAGTCGACGTCGACGAGGACGGTCGGCTCGACGTAGTAGCCCTCGTCTCCGTGGCGCCGACCGCCGGTCAGGGCGCGGGCGCCGTCGCGGAGCCCCTGGTCGACGTACCCGAGGACGCGGTCCAGCTGGGTCTGCGACACGAGCGGGCCCACCTCGCTGGTCGGGTCGAGGCCGGGACCGAGCTTGCTCGCGGCGGCGACCTCGGCGACGCCCTGGGTGAACTCCTCGAAGATCTTGTCCTCGACGAGCAGCCGGGTGCCGCTGGTGCAGGTCTGGCCGTGGTTGAAGAGGAAGCCCGAGGCGGTGCCCGGGATGGCGAGGTCGAGGTTCGCGTCGGCGTACACGACCTGCGGGCTCTTGCCGCCGAGCTCGAGGCTGACCTTCTTCAGGTTGCCCTTGGCGGCATCGACGATCAGCTTGCCGACCTCGGTCGAGCCCGTGAAGGCGATCTTGTCGACGTCGTCGTGCGCGGCGAGGGCCGCGCCCGCGTCGCCGTACCCGGTCACGACGTTGAAGACGCCGTCCGGCAGGCCGCACTCGGCCATGATCTCGGCGAGGCGCAGCGCCGTGAGCGGGGTGTCCTCGGCCGGCTTGAGCACGACCGTGTTGCCGCAGGTGAGGGCGACCGGGATCTTGAAGGCGGCCATCAGCAGCGGGAAGTTCCACGGCACGATGGCGCCGCAGACACCGACCGGCTCGCGCAGCGTGTAGGCGTGCCACTGCGTGCCCGGTGCCCACGGGACCGACACCGGGATGGTGCGGCCCTCGATCTTCGTGGCCCAGCCGGCGTAGTACTGGAACAGCTCGGCGACCCAGGTGACGTCGACGGCCTGCGCGACCGCGGCGGACTTGCCGTTGTCGAGCGCCTCGAGCTGGGCGAGCTCCTCGGCGTGCTCGTAGATCGCCTCGCCGATCTTGAACAGCAGCCGCTGGCGCTGGGCCGGGGTCCACAGCGACCACTCGCCCTCGAAGGCCTTGCGCGCGGCGCGCACGGCACGGTCGACGTCGACCGCCTCGCCGTACGCGACCTCGGTCAGCACCTCGCCGGTCGCCGGGTCACGCGTCTCGAAGGTGCGGCCGGTGGCGGCGTCGGTCCACGCCCCGCCGATGAACAGGCCCTTGGGCCGGGACAGCCACTCCCGCACCTGGGGCAGGACGTGGGCGTCGGTGGGCACGAGCAGGTCGGTCATATTTCCTCCGTTGGCGTGGACTCGATCCGTGTGGAGTGAGCGTCGTCCGCCAGCGGGGACGGGGGTGTTCAGGTTCTGGACATTCGTCCGGCGCGGGCGGGCGGCGTCGCCCTCGGGGGAGACGGCGCCGCACCCGCGGGGTGCCGGGGTCAGCCGTTGGGCCGCCGGTCGAGGCCGAGGATCCCGGGTACGACGCGCGGCACGTCGAGCACCCACTTCAGCCCGTCGTTCGGCTCGTCCCGGCACGCGAGCAGGGTGCACCCGATCGGCGCCTGCCGGCCGATCCCGAGGTAGGAGCCGAGCGGGGCGTCCACGGGGAGGATGAACGCGTCCACGTCGAAGTCGATCGACCTCGTCCAGCGATAGGGCCCGGTCGGCTGGGCGATGTCGACGTCGGCGGGCATCTGCTCGACGGAGTCCATCAGCGTGCGGAAGAACGTGAAGTAGCCGCCCTTGAGCTGTCCGGCGAGGACGGCGTCGGGGTCGCCCTTCATCAGCCCGGGCAGGGCGTCGGGCGGCACCTCGCCGCTGCGGGTGACGACCATGTCGAGGCTGGGGATCACGAAGGTGTGCTGTCCGTGCAGCCCCCACGAGTAGTACATGTCGCGCGGCGCGGACGCGATCCACGGGCGGGCGGGGGTGATCTCGTGGCGGCGGAACACCGAGGCGTTGACCTGCTTCTCACCGGCCCGGCAGCCGTTGAGCCAGACCAGGTAGCCGTAGCCGCAGTTGACCGACCCACCCGACCGGTCGACCGCCCCGCTGGTCAGCCCGTCCATGTAGTCGGTGTCGATCAACCGCACGTCCTGGAAGACGCCGTCGTTCAGCATCAGCTCGCCGAACCGGCCGAACTCGAGCGGTCGCAGGAACAGCTGGGAGTAGCCGAGGGTGTTGCCCGAGCGGTCCCGCTGCCAGAAGTACGCCGACCTCGGGATGCCGAGCTGGTCGAAGAACTCCCGCTGCACCCACACCTGGAAGTCGAGGTCCGGGTCGAGCTTGCGCCAGATCGCCCGCTGCACCACGTAGGTGACGATCGAGGGGGTGTCCTGGTCGTACTCGTAGTAGCTGCCCGGCGCGTGCGCCTGCTCGGCCGCCATGATCCCGCGGACCCGGGACATGTCCCCCACGAGGTTGAGGCCACGGAGCCAGTTCATCCGGTATCCGGTGGTCATGTTCAGCACCTCGCGGAGGGTGACCGAACGGTGCACGGTGTCGCCCAGCCCCGCGGGCAGGTAGTCGCCGATCGGGTCGTCGACGTCGATCAGCCCGTGCCGCTCCGCGACGCCGGCGACGAGGGCGGTGACGGTCTTGGTCTGGCTCCAGTTGAGCCGCGGGACGCGGTCGAAGACCTTGTCGAGACCGCCCTCCTGGACCAGGCAGCCGTGCCGGAAGACCTTGACCGTCTCCGACCCGGTCGAGGTCCAGTAGCGCACGGCCCTGCGGACCAGGACCGGGTCGAGCCCGACCTGCTCGGGCCGGGCCCGCGGGTACTCGCCCGTGCGGGTCATCGTGCACGACCTCTCCTCGGCGCCGGGCGATCGCGCACCGACGTCCCGCGCCGGAGCGCCGGTGGCCGACCCTCCGGTCAGCGAGATGAGGCAGGCGCCGATCCCGGTCCCCAGGGCGACGGCGAGCGACCGCCTGCGTCCCCCTCCGGCCCGGGTCTGCCTGCTGTGGCCTGTCCTCTGGAGCATGGTGTGCCTTCCTCTCCGCGCCGACGGCGCATCGTGCACAGCACGCTAGGAAGGGCGACCCGACGCCGGCCGCCTCCTGCGGGCACGATGTCGTCTCGCGCAGGCAGCGGTCGGGCCCGGCTCATCCGCTCCGGTCCAGGGTGGCCGACGGCAGCTCACCGAACCGCTCGGCGTAGGACCTCGCGAAGACGCCGTGGTTGACGTAGCCCCACGCCGCGATGACCGACGAGACCGTGGCGTCGGGGCCGGCGGCGAGGAGGTCGGCCCGGGCGCCGTCCATCCGCACCGCACGTAGGTACGAGATCGGCGAGCTGTCCCGGTGGCGGCGGAACGCCAGGGTCAGCGCACGCACACTGACCCCGACGGCGGCGGCCACCTCGGCCAGCGTCGGTGCCGAGCGCGCATGCGCGCGCAGGTAGTCCTCGGCGGCGCTCACGTAGCGCGGCGCGGCCCCGGCGTCCCGCGGCGCGTCGCCGAACCGCTGGTACCACTCGGTGAGCAGGTGCACCCCGATCATCTCCTCGAGCCGCCGGCCCAGCCGGCCGGCGGCGACCTCCTCGGGGAACTCGGCGATCCCGCGCACGACGTAGTCGAGCAGGGCCAGCCAGCTGGATCCCGGACCACCGAGCCCGAACGCGAGCCCCCACAGCCGCGGGTCCGCGCCCCCGCCGTACCAGCGCTGGTGGAGGTCGGCGAGGTCCTGGTGGCAGAAGGTCAGGTTGAGCTGGTCGTGGTCGTCGTCGGCGCTGAGCGAGTACGGCGCACGGCTGATGTCGACCAGGAACGTCTGCCCCGGCGGGGTCACGTGCTGGTCGCGATGGCGCACGGTGCCGGCGAGGGTGGTGAGCACGATCCCGCGACCGGCCTCCGGCGCGAAGTCGTCGAGGTCGACCCGGGTCCCGTAGCGGAACCGGCTCAGCGTGAACGAGCCCACCGACGCCGTGTGGTTGGTGGCCCGGGGCGCTCGGCCGGTCGCGCTCGGCAACACCCGGAACGGCATGTAGACGTCGTCGGTGTTGGCCCGGATCTCGTCCCAGTCGCGGGACTCGAGCGCCAGGTGCCGGTCCGTCGGCCGGCCGTGGGCGTCGAGCAGAAGTGCGTCCTCGAGTCGCATGGTCGTCTCCATCCCCATGGCTGCCCCGCGGGGTGCCCGAGCATGGCGTGCGGGGCGGTGATCCTTGGATTGTGGTCCCCCGACGTCGTCGCCACCACCTCCGAACGGAGGCGCCCCGGCCTCAGCCCAGCAGCCGGTCGAGTACGACGGGCAGGTCGGCCAGCGCCGCCAGCGACTCGACCCGCGCGCCGGCGCGACGGGCGAAGCCGCGGGCCTCGTCGTCGTCGCTCGCGGGCGCGATCACCAGCAGCTCGTCGAGGGCGCGGGCGGCGGCGGTCGGGTCGACGTCGTCGGTCACGCGGCAGTCCGAGAGCAGCACCGTGATCCGCCGGCGGGCCCGCGCGGACGCGAGCTGCTCGCGGGCGGCGCGCAGGGCGGCGTCGAGCGAGGTCATGCCGTGGCCGCGCAGGCCCAGCACGCGTTCGACCGTGCGGCGCGGCTCCGTCGGCGCGGCCAGTCCCACGACCACCTCGGCCCGGCGGTCGAAGGCGACGACGGACAGCTCGCCGTCGGACTCGGCGACCCGCAGGGCGCACGCGGCGGCGGCCATGCCGGCCGTCGCGAGGCGCTCGCCGTCCATGGAGCCGGACCGGTCGACGAGCTGACCTCCGTGGTGTGGCACCGCC
>DATLIG010000189.1:0-12218 GCA_035539555.1 Nocardioides sp.
GTGCGGTCACGGCTGCCGTGGGCCGAGCGCTCTCCGAGCCCGACAGCCGCGCCGAGCAGGCGCTGCGGACCTGGTTGGTCGTGGGCTCGGCGTGGTTCGTGCTCGCCGGCGTCGCCGCGTTGACCAGTACGTCGCCGCAGACCGTCTGGGCCGTGCTCTTCCTGGTCGCCGTGCTCGGCGCCCGCTTCGTGCCCGAGATCGCTGTCGACGTACCGGACCAGTACCTCCTCGACCTCGAGCGCCTCGCGGTCACGGCCTGGTCCGCGCGGGAGCGCCCGACGGGACGGCGCGGCCGCATCGTCGTACCGGAGGAGGCGGTGGGCGACGTGGCCAGCCGCGGCACGCGCACGGTGCGGGCCGCGACCATCGCGATCTTCGTGGTCGTGCTCATCTCGGCGCCGCTGCTGCTCTGGACCGCCGACCTGCCGCTGGACCGCACCGGTGCCCGCTGCCTGGTCGGCTTCGGAGGTGCCGCGCTCCTGCTGGCCGCCCGCAGCTACCGCCATGCGCTGGCGCGCCGGCTGCTGCGGTTCTCGGGCGTCGTCTCCCTCGCGCTCGTGGCCGGCGTGATGCTGGGTGTGCTGCCCGGCGGGCGCGAGGCCGAGGGCAGCTTCCCCGGTGTGGTGGCGCTCCTCGCCGTCACCGCCGCCGCCCTGCTCGTGCTGGTCGCCGTGGTGGTCGGCCGCGGCTGGCGCTCGGCGTGGTGGTCGCGCCGGGCCGAGATCGCCGAGGCCGTCAGCGGTTCGTTCGCGGTCGCCTCGCTCGTCGTGGCCGTCGGCTTCTTCCGCTACCTGTGGGAACTCACGAGTTGAGGTTTAGCCCCCTCCGCGGCACGGGTAGCAAGCAGCGCATCGGCTCTTTGGCAGCACTCGGGAGCCAACAAAGGGAAAGTCAACCGAGGGGCGCGACCCGCCCCATCTGACCAAGGAGCAACACAATGTCGAATGTCGAGTTCGGCCACGCAGAGGGCGCGCTCAAGCAGATCGCCGATCGCGTCATCCAGGCCAAGCAGGAGTTCGGACAGCACTCGGCCACCATGGAGTCGCAGCTCGAGGGCATGCGGAGCGCCTGGGTGGGCTCGGGTGGACTCTCGTTCCAGCAGCTGAAGGATGCCTGGGTCGAGAAGCACAAGGTCGTCGTCACGGCGCTGGACAAGTTCCACGCCTCGCTGACCGAGACCGAGAAGGACAACACGGCTGTCGACGAGCAGGCCGGCGCGGGCATGAACACGCTGCTCAACCGCCTCGGCAGCCAGTGACCACCCCCCACCCCACCCACGACTTCACGAACTGAGGAGACAAGATCATGAGCGCTGACTTCGGTGCACTCGACGGCCTGCGGGTTCGTCACGGCGAGCTCGACGCCGCCGCTGAGGCGATGTACAACACCGTCAAGAAGATGGACGACAGCCTGAACAGCCTGGAGAGCGACGTCGCTCCCAAGGTCGCGACCTGGTCCGGTGACCAGCAGGAGGCCTACAAGTCCGCGAAGGCCGCCTGGGACTGGGCGATGCAGGAGCTCAAGGACCTGCTCGACCGCAGCCACCAGACCGTCTACCAGTCGAACGCCGAGTACCTCGCCGCCGACAAGCGCGGCGCGGGCCGCTTCGACTTCTGATCGAACCGGTCGGTTCGATTGCTGGTCAACGGAAGGGCCGACGCGCCGCGTCGGCCCTTCCGCCATGTCCGCCCACGGACGGGCGGACCCGGCGTGCCACGATGGGCACCTCGGTCTCTCGGGAAGGTGTGAGCAGATGACACAAGCTGGTCGGGCGCCGGGGGCGGTCGCCTCCGGTCTGGTCCGGGTCACCGTCACCTCGGGCACCCGACGGGTCGACCTGGTGCTGCCCGGAGCGGTCCCTGTCGCCGAGCTCCTCCCCGAGCTGGCCCGCAGCGTCGGCCTCCTCGACCCGGCCACCGTGCACGGCGGCTACCGCGTCGGTACCGCCGACGGGCGCCGGCTCGGCCCCGACACCGGGCTCACGCTCCAGGGCGTCGAGGACGGCGGCCTGCTCACCGTCACGGCCGGGGTGGACGACCCGCCGCCGCGGGTCTACGACGACGTCGTCGAGGCGATGTCGGACGTCGTCGAGAACGACCTCAAGCCCTGGCAGGCGACCTCCGGTCGTCGTACCGCACTCTTCGCGGCGGGCCTCTTCCTCGCCCTCGGCGCGGCCGCTCTGCTGGTCCAGCGCGGCTCCGACCTGGCGTCGGCCGCGACCGCCGTCGTGGCGCTGGCCCTCTGCGCGGGCGCCGTCGTGCTCTCGCGGGCCCAGCACGAGCCCGAGGCTGCGGTGGGCGTGGCCTGGCTCGGCGCCGGGTACGCCGCCGTCGCGGGCGTGATGTTCGCGCCCCAGGACACCGACCTGCTGGGCCAGCCCCTCGCCTTCGCGGGTGCGGGCGCCCTCGTCGCGGGGCTGGTCTGCGTGATCGGCCTGGGCGCCGGGCGGACCCTCGTGTTCCCGCCGGTGGTGATCGGTGCGCTCGGGTTGGCGATCGGCCTCTACCTCGACTCGCGCGACGGCGAGGGCTTCGGGCCGGCCGAGCTGCTGACCGTGGTGCTCTGCCTGGTCGTGCTGGCCGGCAGCGTCTTCCCGTGGCTGGCGCTCGGTGCGACGTCGACCCGGATCGAGCAGATCTACTCCACCTCCGACCTCACCGCCGACCCGGACGACATCGAGCGCGACCAGGTCGCGGCCGATGCCCGGATCGCACACGAGATCCTGCTCGCCATCACCGGCACCGTCGGAGTGCTCATCGTGCTGATCTCGCCGGTGGCTGTGAGCCTCGGCGTCACCGGGACGCTGCTCGCCGTCGACACCTGCCTGATCGTCATGCTGCGCACGCGGCAGTACCGCACCGGCAGCGAGGTGCTGGTCGGCCTCACCGCCGGCATCGCCGGGCTGGCCGCGACCGCGCTGGCCGTCCTCGCGCTCCACGGCGACTGGCGCCCGACCCTCGCGGTCGTGCTGGCCGTCGCCGGGGCGGTGCTGCTGGCGGCGACCCTCACCCCGTCGGCGCCCTCGGTGCGGCGTGGCCGGCTGGGCGACGTCCTCGAGTCCACGGCGCTGATCGCGCTGCTGCCGCTGCTCGTCGTGGCTGTCGGTCTCTTCGAGACCGTGCACAAGGCCCTCGACTGATGGCGGCCCACTGATGGCGACCAAGAAGGACCTCGTCGAGGCCTACTCGTTCAGCCGGCGCCGGCTGGTGACGGCCTTCGTGTCGGGTGCCCCCGGCGGCCGCGAGGTCGAACCGGCGCGGCCGGGCCGGATGATCGTCGGCGGCGTCGCGCTGGCCGTGCTGCTGATCGCGGGTGCCGCTGTCGCCGGCGCGCTGACGAAGCGCCCGACGGTCGACTGGGACAGCCCCGGGCTGGTCACCGACGACCATGGTGCGCTCTACGTGATCCTCGACGAGGAGCAGTCGCAGGGCCAGGAGCAGCTGCGCCCGGTCATCAACGTGACGTCGGCCCAGCTGATCCTCGGTGCCGACGTGAAGACCAAGAGCGTCCCCGACGACGTCCTCGCCGAGCGCAAGAAGGGCCCGTCGATCGGCATCCTCGACGCGCCGCCCACGGTGCCGGGCGCGGGCAGCCTGCTCAACAGCGGCTGGGTGTCGTGCACCGCGACCGGCAAGGGCGTGCAGACCGAGGTCCGGCCCGGCCGGTCCGTCGAGGCGACGCCCGAGCTCGGCTTCGTCGTCCGCGGCGAGCCCAGCGGCCGGCGCTACCTGATCGCGCAGGCGGAGGTCCCCGGCCACCCCGTGCGCGCCTACAGCTACCGCGCGCCCGCGGACCCCGACGGTCTCTACGCCGACCTCGGCGTCGAGGCCAGCGACGAGATCGCCGTCCCGGATGCCTGGTTGGGGCTGTTCCCGACCGGCGGTGCGCTGACCGAGGACGGACTGGGCCTCGCGGACTGGGGCCAGCGGGTCCCGCTGCAGGGCTACACGGCCGCGCGGGTCGGCGACTACTACGAGCGCAGCGGCCAATACTACGCCGTGAGCGAGGACGGGTTCGTGCAGCTGTCGTCGTTCGCGCTCGCCGTGCTGCGCAACACCCCGATCGGTGACGACATGCCGAAGCCGATCAAGGCCGTCGGCGCCGAGCGCGGGTTCGACACCGTCGCCGCTCCCTACGACGCGTCGTCGTGGCCCGAGGAGGTCATCGCCGGCGGCGCCGCGCGGAGCACGGACACCATCTGCGGCGTCCTGAAGACGGGCGAGGGCGAGGAGCCGGCCGTCGAGCTCGCGACCTTCCCGCAGGGCTCCGCGATGCTCGGCGAGGTCGGCGCCGACCAGAGCAACGTCAGCGTCGAGGCCGGGTACGGCGCCGTCGTGCGCTCCGCCGACTGGGACACCTCGAGCGGGGGCACCGTCCACCTGGTCGACGACGGCGGTCGGAGCTACTCCATCGCGGGGCCGACCGAGGTCGAGAACCTCGGCTACGGCGGCGTGGCGGAGGTCGTCGTACCGTCGACCTGGCTCCAGCTCTTCACGCCGGGCCCCGACCTGTCGCTGCTCGATGCCCTCTGCCCGCCGCGGACGCCCACCGAGGACGTCGGGGACTCGGTCGGTCCGGCGTGCGCGTGACCGGCCGGACCCGTGCGCGGCTGGCGGCGCTGGCCGCGGCCGCGCTGGCCGTGCCGGTGCTGCCGGGTGCGGCCGCGCCGGCGGCGCCCGCCGCCGCGGTGGCCGAGGGCCCGGACTGCTCGGCGACCGGGGAGGACGCGGACAAGAAGGTCACGGGCGTCAACGAGGCCAACGAGGCGCTGCAGGTGCCGGAGGCAGCTGCCCTGGCCGCGCGCGCGGGCGTGCGCCCCGGCAAGGGCGTGCGCGTCGTCGTCGTCGACACGGAGATCCCGGGCGGGGTCGCGCTCCGGCCCCGGCCGGACGTGGCGAGCTCCCACGGCCTGACCGCCGCCGGCATCGTGGGCGGGCAGCCCCAGACCGATCCGTCGGTCGACGTCGGCATCGCGCCGGCCGCCGACGTCGTGCCGGCGCAGTTCTACGACGTGCCGCGCGGCCAGCAGAGCGACGGTGAGCGCACGCCGTCCTCCGGTGAGCTGGCGCAGGCGCTCGCCAGGATCGACGTCGGCCGGCACACGATCGTCCTCATCCCCGCGGTCGTGGCCGACTCGAAGGAGCTGCGGGCCGCGCTCGCCGGCCTGCACCGGCAGGGTGCCCTCGTCATCGCGCCGGCCGGCGACGTGCCGGGGGAGGGGACGGGCTTCCTCGAGGAGTACGCCGGCAACGCGCGCCCCGGACAGGATGCGGCCGCCGACGTGTGGCCCGCCGCCGACCCGCACGTGATCGCCGTCGGGATCTCCTCGCCCGAGTGGCAGCCCCGGGCCCTGCGCAACTCGGCGGTCGACCTGGCGGCGCCCGGTGCCGGCTCGGTCTCCATCGGCGTCCAGGGCGGCTGGTGCGTCGTGCCGGAGGGCTCGACGGAGTGGGCGGCCGCGCAGGTCGCGGGCGTCGCCGCACTCGTGTGGTCGGTCCACTCCGGCGACACCGCCGCCGAGCTGCGTGCCCGCCTGCTGGCGACCGCCAGCGGCAACGGCGAGGCCAGCCCGCTCACCGGCCACGGCGTGGTCCAGCCCGTCGAGGCGCTGCAGCGACCGGGGGAGAGCATGAAGGCGCAGGACCGCCACAACGAGGTCGTGCCCCGCGGCAAGGTGCCGGAGGAGCGGGCCGACCTGTTGGCCGGCACTCGCCGCGACGCGGTCTGGTGGGGCCTCGGCGGCGGCGGCGCCCTCGTCGTGCTGCTCGTGCTGCGCCCGGTGCTCGCGCGACGTCGTCGCTGATCGCACCCGTCCGGGACGGGTGGCGTGACGCTCGCCGAACCCCGTCAAGTCCGCAGGTCCGCTGTCCCGGCTGATCCGTTCTGACCATTGCCGCATCTGATAGCGGCGCGTTGGATCGAGGGGAGCTCCGCGAGGCACGGAGCCGGCTGGGACCAAGGGGACGAACATGCGCTGGAACCACCGCAAGCTGGCAGTCGGACTGGCCCTCGCGATCGGGCTCCCGCTCGCCGTGCTGGCATCCGCACCACCGGCGCAGGCCGTCGCGTCGGGGGCCACGATCAGCCGGGTCCAGCCGCTCAACCCGGCGGTCGCCAACCAGCTGTTCGTCGAACGGGTCGCCCCGACGACGGCCAGCGCGTCGGCGACGTGGCGGGTCAACGTCGACATGCTGGTCAAGGCGCCGGCCGGGCACTCCCTCACCATCACGTCGATCACGACCAGCTATCCCGGGTCCTCGCTGGCGTCCAGCACGGCCGCGGTGAAGATTCCCACCTCGGGGTACATCCCGGCGGGCGCGACCCGCCTGGTCGTCGTACCGGAGGCGCGGCGGTTCGCCTTCCCGGTCGCGCCGAGCATCCAGTTCAAGATCAACTTCTCGGGCTACGACTCGCTCACGCTGAGCTCGCGGACACTGAAGGAGTACGTCAACAAGACGCCCTCCGGCGGCTACCGCTTCCCGGCCAGCGCGGTCAGCGGCGGCTACTGGGGCAACCTGATCGGCCACGAGCACGGCTCCGGGCACGACACCCACCACCGCACCGTGCAGAACCAGCGCTTCGCCTACGACCTCGTCATCGACAAGTGGGACCCGGCGAAGTCGAAGTGGACGGACATCAAGCCGGGCGCGACCGCGCCGTACGAGAACAGCGACTACTGGACCTTCGGCACGCCGATCTACGCCATGGCCGACGGCGTCATCCGCAAGTGCCGGCAGGACCAGGTGGACAACGTCCCGGGCACGCCGGACCCGACCCCCGAGGTCGAGGGCAACCACCTCTACATCGAGCACGCCACCGGTGAGGTCGCGCTGTACGCGCACTTCAAGGCGGGCAGCATCCCCTCGGCGCTGTGCCCGGCGCCGGCCGGGACGGGTCTCAACATCGCGGTCAAGCAAGGACAGTTCCTGGGGTACTCCGGCAACACGGGCAACTCCTACGGACCCCACCTGCACCTGCACCTCGCCGACATGCCGGGCTTCGACAACGGCGCGGGGATCCCGGCCGAGGGCCTGCCGCTGCGGTTCAACCACCTGACCACGCGGACCTACACCGGCTACACCCCCGGTGCCTCGCCTGGCTTCGCCGCGCTGACGAACAGCAGTGAGGCGGCGATCCCGGACTGGAGCCTGATCCAGCCCAACGGCTGCGGCTGGAACCGGGTCGCGGGCGGCGGCACCGAGTTCGCCCGTCACGGCGTGCGGATCGCCTGCTACCAGGAGGAGTTCAACGACATCGCCCTCGCCGGCTACCGCCAGGTCTGGCGCCAGCAGGTCGACTACGGCTCGACGGCGTACGTCTCGAGCATCTGGCGGCCGAAGGGCGGTCTCGCCTGGACGGCGAAGCACGGCCTGACCGCCGCGCAGTACCAGGACGCGTTCACGACGTACAAGAACGCGGGCTACCGGCTGACCCATGTCGACAGCTACCTCCAGAGTGGCAACGTGCGCTACTCGGCCGTCTTCACCAAGACGTCCGGACCGGCGTGGAAGGCCTACCACGGGGTCTCGGCGGCCACGCACCAGGCGAACTTCAACACGTGGACCGGCCAGGGCTACGTGCCCGTGAACGTCTCGGTCGTCGTGGTCGGGGGCGTGCGCTACTACACGGCTCTCTACGAGCTCGCGTCCGTCGGCTCCTTCACGCTGTCCTCGACGGTGCTGGAGTCCAGCTACCAGACCTACTTCAACTCCCAGACCGCCGCTGGCCGGAAGCTGACCTACATCGACGTCTACCGCGACGGGTCGGTGAACCGGTTCTCCGTCGTGTTCGCGGCCAACGTGGGGAGCAACTGGACGGCGACGCACAACCAGACGAGCGCGCAGTACCAGGCCCTGTACACCTCGAACACCTCGGCAGGGCGGCTCACCCGGGCGGTCGTGGCGTACAGCTCGAACGGGCTGAAGTACGCCGGGCTGTGGCGCCAGTAGGGACGTGGCTCAGCTCGCCGCTGCGGTCCACTCGATCGGGCCGCAGCGGACGCCGAATCGGGCCCCGATGGTGTCGAGCGTGCGTTGGTCGTGGCTCCGCTTGCGGCGGTGGGTGGCCAGCAACCGGGTGAGTCCGGCGACCTGCCGCGGGACGGGGTACCAGAGGTTGTAGTCCAGGCCGCACTGCAGGAGCACCCGCTTCGGCAGCGTGTCGATCAGCAGGCCGAGGTTGTGCAGGGTCAGGACCATCGAGGCGTAGATGACGACCGGTGGTGCCTTGCGGTGCAGCTCGGCGATGTCGAGCTCGTAGAGCGGGACGTCACGCAGCCGGTCGCGGAACATCAGATGGGTCATGAAGTAGCCGGCGAAGGAGGAGAAGCCACCGAAGGTGCTCGACCGCATCTGGATCGAGAGCACGTTGCCCGTGGCGGACGCATAGGGCTGGTACGGGTGGTTGCTGCGCAGCAGCGAACCGGTGCAGTTGACGATCCAGCTCCCGGCCGGCGTGGTCCGGGACCGGCCGTCGCGATCCACCATGTCCACCTCGCCGTCGCCGCGGTCGACGGCGTCGGCGAAGTAGGCACGCTCGACGGTCCGCAGCCCGGCAGCGATCACCCGGTTCTCCGCCTCCGAGAGGTAGGCGCCGAAGTAGTCACGGGCGTCCGGGACCGGCCCGACGCCGTACGTCGACCGGAACCACTCCCGCACCTCGGCCTCGTTGGTCCCGTCGAACCGGTCGCTCACCTCCCGGGCCATCGTGTTGACCGGGGTGCCTGCCCACCAGCGGCGCGCCCCGGTGGGGAAGAAGGTGTCGCGGCGCGCGAAGATCGTCCCCGGGCCGGCGAGCAGATGGACGTCGCACCCCGGGATCTCCGTGAGGAGGCGGTGGGCGGTGTCCATGGCGGTCTTGCCCCCACCGACGATCCACACCGGGGCCTCGCTCGCGCGCACCGCCGCCAGGTCGAGCGTCTCGGGGGTGATGCCGCGGATCCGCGTGCTGGTGGTGGACAGCGGCGGGTTGGGTCGGACCTGGTGGCCGAAGGACGTCACCAGGCGACGGGTGAGCACGCGGTGCGTCGAGCCGTCGGGTGCACGCAGCTCCACGTCGACGAGTCCGTCCCGCTCGAGATGGCCGAGGTAGGTCCAGCCGAATCGTTCGTCGACCACCATCTTCGCCGCGGCGACGTCGAGGCAGTGCCGGAGATGGTCGAGTACCTCGGAGCGGGAGGCGAGGTGGCTGGGCGCGGCGTCCAGCTGCCACCTGATGTTGCCCGCGGTGAAGATCGGGTGCGGTTGGTGGAGGCGGACGTAGTCGTAGGTGTCGACCCACATCCCGCCCGGACGCGGACGTGCGTCGACCAGGACCGCTCGTGCCGAGCGAGGCAGGTAGCCGGAGGCGACGACGAGCGCGTTGAGTCCGCTGATCCCGGCGCCGACGACGCAGACGTCGTGGATGGTCGGTCCGTCGGCCATGGCTGCTCCTCGCGTCGGGCGCCGGCCCGAGCTGGTCGCCCTCCGAGGTTAGGAACAGGAATTCGAGGTGTCCACCGTCGCTTTCGCGAGGTGGTCCATCCCCGCTGCTGCGCGGGGCGCGCCCGTGCTTCCCGGCGAGCCGCCGGTGGGCGGGACTCAGCTGAAGACGGCGTCGCCGACCTTGGGAGCGGGTACGGCGCCCGCCGCCTGCCGCTCGCGGGCGTAGGCGATGAACCCGTCGATGTCCTCGCCGGCGAGCAGCGGGACCGCGGCCCGGACCTCGTCCTCGGGCCAGTCCCACCAGGCGATCTCGAGCAGCGCCTCGATCTGCTCCGGGGAGAACCGGTAGCGGATCACCTTGGCGGGGACGCCGCCGACGACGGCGTAGTCGGGCACGTCCTTGGTGATCACCGCGCCCGAGCCGATGCACGCACCGTGCCCGATCCGGACGCCGCCGTGGACGATCACGCCGTGGTTGAGGTAGACGTCCGAGCCGATGAAGCTGTCGGCCGTCTTGCGCGGGAAGCCGTCCTGGCCCGCTCCCTCCATGCCGAAGAGGATCCGGTGGGGATAGGTGGTCACCGTGGTGATCGGGTGCCCGCCGCCGACGATGACGTAGGCGTCCTCGGCGATCGAGCTGTAGTCGCCGATCGTCAGGCGGGTGTCGTCGTGCGGGAGCAGCCGGATCATCGGGATGCCGTTGAGCCGCGAGTGCGGGCCCATGGTGACCCTGCCCTGCTTCTCCCCGGCGCGCAGCCGGGCGTGGTTCTCACCCTCGATCGCCCACATCGCGCGGCGGATCAGGTGCTTGAGCCAGAGGACGAGGATCCGGAGCTTGCTCGACTGCATCATGCCCTTCCGAGGCCGGGGGTTCGCTGGGAGGCACACGCTATCCCAGCCCTCGGATCCGCTGCATGGACATCCGGAAAGCAGCATGCCGTCGCCTGACGGGAGAAGCAGGAAGCCCCGGGCCGAGGGCCCGGGGCTTCCCGGTGATGGCGGAGGTAGGGGGATTCGAACCCCCGAGGGCGTTAACCCAACACGGATTCCAGCCGTGCGCCATAGGCCACTAGGCGATACCTCCGCGGAGGAGGTTACCGGTCGCCGACCGGCAGCCGGAAATCGCGTGGCCCGCCGGTGGCCACGGGGGGAGCACGGGCGAGGACGGGGCGAGGACGGGCGGAGCGGTCGCGGGTGGTGCCCGGAGTTCGGAGCGCCCGGCGCGGTCGTCTAGAGTGGAGCCAACCCCCCGCGCGGCGGTATCTCACCCAACTCCCCCAGGGCCGGAAGGCAGCAAGGGTCAGTGAGCTCTATCGGGTGTGCGGGGGGCCTTCTCGTCTCCGGGGGCCGTTCGGGGCCGCCGCCCTGTCGGGTGTCGGGGCCGCTCGTTAGTGTTCAGGGGTGGACTCCCCGCTCGCGCTCTACCGCCGCTACCGGCCCGAGACCTTCGCCGAGGTGATCGGCCAGGAGCACGTGACCGAGCCGCTGCGGGCAGCGCTCGCCGGCAACCGGGTCAACCACGCCTACCTCTTCTCCGGGCCACGCGGCTGCGGCAAGACCACGAGCGCCCGGATCCTCGCCCGTGCGCTCAACTGCGAGCGGGCGCCGATCGCCGACCCGTGCGGCGAGTGCGAGAGCTGCCGCGACCTCGCGCGCAACGGCCCCGGCTCGATCGACGTCATCGAGATCGACGCGGCCTCCCACGGTGGCGTGGACGACGCGCGTGACCTGCGCGAGAAGGCGTTCTTCGCGCCGGTGAAGAGCCGCTACAAGGTCTACATCATCGACGAGGCGCACATGGTGACCACGCAGGGCTTCAACGCCCTGCTCAAGCTCGTCGAGGAGCCGCCGCCGCACCTGCGGTTCATCTTCGCGACCACCGAGCCGGAGAAGGTCATCCCGACGATCCGCTCGCGCACCCACCACTACCCGTTCCGGCTGATCCCGCCGCGGCTGCTGACGTCGTACCTCACCGAGCTGTGCGAGCGCGAGGGCGTCTCCATCGAGCCGGCGGCCCTGCCGCTGGTCGTCCGGGCCGGCGCCGGCTCGGCGCGCGACACGCTCTCGGTGCTCGACCAGCTGCTGGGTGGTGCCGGGCCGCAGGGCGTCACCTACGACCTGGCCAGTGGGCTGCTGGGCTACACGCCCGACACCCTGCTCGACGACGTCGTCTCGGCGTTCGCGAGCGGTGACGGGTCGGCCGTGTTCGGCGTCGTCGACAAGGTGATCGAGACCGGCCAGGACCCGCGCCGCTTCACCGAGGACCTGCTCCGCCGGCTGCGCGACCTGGTCATCATCTCCGCGGTGCCCGACGCGGCCGCGTCCGGGCTGCTCGACGTCTCGGGCGACCAGGCCGACCGCCTGGTGACCCAGGCCACCGCCTTCGGCCGGGCCGAGCTCACCCGCGCGGCCGACCTCGTCGCCGCCGGCCTGACCGACATGCGCGGCGCCACCGCGCCCCGGCTGCTGCTCGAGCTGATCTGTGCGCGGATCCTGCTCCCCGCGGCCGACCACACGACCGAGGGCGTGATGGCCCGCCTCGACCGGCTCGAGCGCCGTGCCTCGATCAGCGGTACGACGTCCGCCGAGTCCGCTCCGGTGGCCGCTCCCGTCGCGCCTGCCCAGGACCGGCCGGCGCCGTCGCGGGCCGAGCGTGCCGCGCCCGAGCGGGTCGAGGACCGTCCGGCTCCCGCGCCCGCGCCGGCCCCCGAGCCCGCGCCCGTCGTCGAGGCTGCGCCCGTCGTCGAGGCTGCGCCGGTCGTCGAGGAGGTCGCCGAGCGACCGTCACCGGACACC
>DATLIG010000190.1:0-5769 GCA_035539555.1 Nocardioides sp.
CGCCGAGGCCGATGCCCGACGCGGGGGTGAGCGGCGCGGCGGCCGCCGGCGGCTGGGTCAACTTCTGGGACACGCTCACCGACGCGCAGACGTTCGCCGCATTGCGGCTGACCGTGGTCGAGGCGCTGCTGGTGACGCTCGCCAACGCCGTGATCGGCACGGTCGTGGCCTGGGTGCTGGTCCGTGACCAGTTCTTCGGCAAGCGGATCCTCGACGTCGTCATCGACATCCCGTTCGCGCTCCCGACGATCGTCGCCGGCCTCATCCTGCTCAGCCTGTGGGGTCCGGACAGCCCGGTCGGCGTCAACATCGTCAACACCCGCCAGGGCATCTTCCTGGCGCTGCTGTTCGTGACGCTGCCGTTCGTCGTACGGACCGTCCAGCCGGTGCTGATCGAGCTGGACGCCGACGTCGAGGAGGCCGCGGCCTCGCTGGGCGCCTCGCGGTTCACGACCTTCCGGCGGATCATCCTGCCGAGCCTGGTGCCGGCGATCGCGGCCGGTTCCTCGCTGGGGTTCGCCCGCGCGATCAGCGAGTTCGGCTCGCTGGTGCTGATCTCGGGCAACACCCCCTACGAGACCGAGGTCGCGTCGCTGAAGATCCTGAAGTTCCTCGAGGGTGACAACCAGGACGGCGCCGCCGCGGTCGCCGTACTCCTGCTCATCGTCGCCGTGGTGACGATCGTCGCGCTCGACGTGATCTCGCGAAGGGTGGCGCGCCGTGGCTGACACCCGACAGATCCGGGCCCGCCGCGGGCCGGTCGCCTACCTGCTGCGGGCGTTCGTCATCGTCTACCTCTCCGTGCTGGTCATCTGGCCGCTCTACGAGGTCGGCAAGCAGACGTTCGCGCCCACCAAGAAGGGGGCCGAGGCCGGATTCGGCGCCTTCATGGAACGGCTCAGCGACCCCTCGGTGAGCTACGCCTTCAACCTGACCGGCACGGTGGCGTTCTGGGCCGTGGTGATCAACACCCTCTTCGGTGTCGGCATCTCGCTGCTGATCGTGCGCTACCAGTTCCCCGGACGACGGGTCCTGTCCGTGCTCGTGGACCTGCCGATGTCGGTGTCGCCGGTCGTCGTCGGTCTCGCGCTCGTGCTGGCCTACAGCACCGGCAAGGGCTGGTTCGGCGAGGCGCTGGAGTCGATCGGCTTCTTCGTCATCGGGACCACGCCGGGCCTGATCATGGCGACCGCGTTCGTCAGCCTGCCGCTGGTGATCCGCGAGATCGTCCCCGTCCTGGAGGAGATCGGCACCGACGCCGAGATGGCGGCCAGCAGCCTCGGGGCCAGCGGCTGGCAGACCTTCCGGCGGATCACCCTGCCGAGCATCAAGTGGGCCGTGATCTACGGCGTCGTGCTCAGCATGGCTCGTTCGCTCGGCGAGTTCGGCGCGGTGAAGATCGTCAGCCCCGGCGCCGAGTTCCGCGGCGAGACCGCCACCCTCCTCATCCAGAACCGCTACACCAACTACGAGGAGCCGACGGCGTACGCCGCAGCGTTCGTGCTCGTGCTCGCCTCCGTGCTGGCCCTCGTCGTCGTGTCCCTGATCCGCAAGGAGGATCACTCATGAACCACCCCACTCCGTTCTCCGCTCCCCCGCTTCGCTCCTCCGCGAACAACGGATCGGGGACCCCGGAATGAGCATCGAAGTAAGGGGTGTCGGCAAGCGCTACGGCGACTTCGTCGCCCTCGACGACATCAACGTCTCACTGCCGACCGGTCAGCTGACCGCGCTGCTCGGGCCGAGTGGTGGCGGCAAGTCGACCCTGCTGCGCATCATCGCCGGCCTCGAGACCGCCGACGGCGGCTCGGTGGAGATCGAGGGCGTGGACGCGACGAAGCTGCCGCCGCAGAAGCGCAACGTCGGCTTCGTCTTCCAGCACTACGCGGTCTTCAAGCACATGACGGTCGCGAAGAACGTCGCGTTCGGCCTGGAGATCCGCAAGCGGCCCAAGGCCGAGGTGAAGGCGAAGGTCGCCGAGCTCCTCGAGCTGGTCCACCTCTCGCAGTTCGCCCACCGGCTGCCCTCGCAGCTCTCGGGCGGCCAGCGCCAGCGCCTCGCCCTCGCCCGCGCGCTCGCGGTCGAGCCGAGCGTGCTGCTGCTGGACGAGCCGTTCGGTGCGCTCGACGCGAAGGTCCGCAAGGAGCTGCGCGACTGGCTGCGCCGCCTGCACGACGAGGTGCACGTGACGACGGTGTTCGTGACGCACGACCAGGAGGAGGCGCTCGAGGTCGCCGACGAGATCGTCGTCATCAACGAGGGCCGGATCGAGCAGATCGGCACCCCCGACCAGCTGTACGACGAGCCGGCCAACGACTTCGTCATGGGCTTCCTCGGCGAGGTCACCCAGCTGGCCGGCCTGCGGCTGCGACCGCACGACATCGACCTGGTCACCAGCCCCGGCGGCGCGGACGCGGTCGCCGGCGTGGTCACCCGCGCGCTGCGGGTGGGCTTCGAGGTCCGCTTCACGGTCGATGTCGAGGGCCAGGCCGATCCGGCCCTCGTCGTACTCTCCCGGACGCATGCGCGGGCTCTCGACCTCGACGTCGGCGCCCGGGTGTGGCTGCGCCCGACCACCGGCGCCACGTCGGTCCCGGTGCTGGGGACGCCGACCGCCAAGGTGCTGGCCTGACGTCGCTTGCACCTACGTGTTGTGGTCGATGTCCACAGGTCACAGCGCCCGGGTGGGTGCCACAACACGTAGTTGCAAGTGCGGGCCCCCGCTCACGGGCCCCCTAGGCTGGCCCCGTGAGCTATCTCCGGGCGACCAGGATCGTGTGCTGGCTGCTCGGGGTCGCGTTCCTCGTGTCGGTGGTCCACTACGTCGACAACTACGTCAACTACGACGACTACCCCGTGCAGCCGGACGACGGCGCGCTGCCGACGGTCACCAAGGCGCTGGTCGCGATCGGGTGGTTCGTCTTCACGGCGCTGGGCGGGATCGGACTGCTGCTGTGGTTCCGGCGCCACATCACCACCTCGGCGATCTTCCTGACCGGCTACTCCGTCTCGGGCCTGATCGGCATCGGGCACTACACCGTGCCGGGTGCGGGCGACATGGTCTGGTGGCGCCAGGCCCACGTCGTGGTCGACATCGCGTGCGGTGCGGCGATCCTCGGGTTCGCGCTGTGGGCGGCGCGCAACTCCAGCGAGCTCATCCCTCCGGCCGCGAAGACCCCGGCGCACGCTCCTCAGCGCGACGCTTGAGCCCCTCCGCGTGCCGCCGGAAGCCGTCGGCCACCCGTCCGGGGCCGGCCAGCCTCACGAGCGGCCCGCGGAACTCCTCGACCGTCTCGTACGACGTCGGGCCGCCGGGGCGCTGGGTGAGGACCTGGTGGCGCACGCCGCGCACCAGCCCGAGTCGTGCGGGCAGGCCCTCGTAGACGTAGGACATCCGCGCGGTCGTCGTACCGGAGGCGTCGGTGGTGGGGCCGTCGAGTGCGGTGATCCGCTCGGGTGAGCGCGTGCGCGAGCCGTTGGCCCACACGACGTGGAGCACGATCGGGTTGCCGACCGCGGCCGGCTGGGCGGTCTCGGCGCGCTCCACGAAGGGGTTCCACTCGGCGTAGCGCTCGGTGTCGAGCATGATCGCCCAGACCTGGTCGAGAGGGGCGTCGATGTCGATGCTGGCCGACGGGTTCATGGCGGCATCATGCAGGACGGACTGCCCGATACGGTCGGGGCATGGTGGTCGTCCACGAGACCGTTGCCTCACGGGTCCTGCTCGGTGCGGGGGCCCGGCACGCCGTCCCGGGGGAGATGGAGCGGCTCGGCGCCACCCGGGTGCTGCTCGTCGCGACCGGCTCGGCACGGACGGCCGGTGACGAGCTCGCGGAGGCGCTGGGGGAGCGGGCGGTCGCGCGGTTCGACGGCGCCGTGGTGCACACCCCGGTCGTGGTGACCGAGCAGGCGATGGGGGTCGTCGCCGACGCCGCGGTCGACGCCGTGGTCACCATCGGCGGCGGCTCGGCCGTCGGGCTCGGCAAGGCGATCGTGGCCCGCACCGGGATCGCGCACGTCGCCCTGCCGACGACCTACGCCGGCTCCGAGGTCACCCCGGTCCTCGGCGAGACGACCGGCGGGGTGAAGCAGACCCGCCGCGACCCCGCCCTCCTGCCCGGCACGGTCGTGTACGACGTCGAGCTGACCCTGCGGATGCCCGTCGGCCTGACGCTGACGAGTGCTGTCAACGCGCTGGCGCACGCCGTCGAGGCGCTGTGGGCGCCGAACGCGACGCCGGTCGGCGACGCGCTCGCGACCGAGGCGTCGCGGCTGCTGCTGTCGTCCCTCCCGACGGTCCTGTCCGCGCCGGCGGACGTGGCCGGACGGACCGGTCTGCAGCAGGGCGCCTGGCTCGCCGGCAGCTGCCTCGCGACCGCGCAGATGGGCCTGCACCACCAGCTCGCGCACACCCTCGGCGGCACCTTCGACCTGCCGCACGCGGAGCTGCACACGATGCTGCTCGCGCACGTGCTGCGCCACAACCTCCCGCACGCCGAGGCGGCCGCGGCTCGACTGCGGGCGCTCGCCGGGGGTGACCCCGTCGCGGCGGTCGCCGCCCTTGCCGCGTCGTACGACGGGCCGCGGCGGCTGCGCGACCTCGGCGTGCCCGCCGACGGGCTGGCCGCCGTCGCGGAGCGGGTCGCCGCTGCGCCGTACCCGAACCCGGGGCCGACCGACGCGGCCGCGGTCGAGGCGGTGCTCCGCGCCGCCTGGTGAGGCTCAGCCGGCCCGCTGCGCGTAGGTGTTCGCCAGCCCGGCGATGTCGTTCACGTAGGCGTCGGAGTGGTTGAAGCTGAAGACCGCGCGGCGCCAGGCGGCCGCGTCGGTGAGCTCGCCGCTGTGGCACAGGTAGCGACCGGCGGCGAGGGCCGCGTCGTCGATCTGGTTGGGGTCGGCCACACCGTCGCCATTGGCGTCGGCGGCCCAGGTCTCCCACGTCGAGGGGATGAACTGCAGCGGCCCGACAGCCCGGTCCCACCGCGCGTCACCGTCGAGGGAGCCGCCGTCGGTGTCGTGGACGGCCCCGAACGCGCCGCCGTCGAGGGCGGGGCCACGGATCGCCGGCCGGGGGAGCCCGTCCGCGCCGAGGACCGAGCCGTTGATCGCGCCGTGCTGCGACTCGACGCCGCCGAGCGCGGCGATGGTGTTCCACGCGACCTTGCAGTCCGGCTGCTCGGCGGCGACCTGCAGGTGCGCCCGTGCGTACGCCGCCAGCGCCCGGACCGGGATCTGGGTCCGGGCGGCCGTCGACTCCACCCACGCCGGGTCGGGCAGGTAGGGGTCGGCGACCGGGGCGTCCGCCTGCTGCTGGGCGCCGCCGACCGGGGCGGCCGCGGTGGGCGCGGCCGTCTCGGTCGTGGACGTCTGGGGGACCGGGCCGCCCTGGCCGGCGTACGCGACGGCGACGGCGAGGCCGATGAGCACCGCCAACCCGGCCGCCACGACGCCGATGGCCGCGGCGAGCCCGCGGTGGTGGGTCACCGGTAGTTGGTGAACTGCACCGCGAAGTCGTAGTCCTGCGCCTTGACGCCCTTGGGGCCCTCGTCGCGGATCAGCTTCGAGACCTTCTTGGCGTCCTCGGAGGAGATGCCCTCCTTGAGGGTGATCCCGATCTTGGAGACCTGGCCGGACGGGCGCGGCTCGGAGGCGTCGAGGATCTTCAGCGACTGGTTGCGCTTGATCAGCTTGTCCTGGAAGACGCTCAGCACCGCGGAGGCGCGGTCGTCGGCGGAGGCCGTGATCTCGATGGCCTCCTCGCCCTTCCAC
>DATLIG010000191.1:0-4718 GCA_035539555.1 Nocardioides sp.
GACCGGACCGGCGGCGACGCTCGTCGGCTGCGGCCCGGAAGGGGCGACCGGGGCACCCGCCGGCACGCTGGTCGGCTCGTCGAGCCGGGACGGCCCGGGCATGGGCGGCGGCGGGGCCGGCGCGCTGGGCGTTGCCGACGCGTCGTCGTACTGCTCGGCGGGGACCACCATCAGCTCGGCACCCGGCGCGGGCGGGCCGCAGCGGACCGCGATCCGGCGCTCGATGGCATGCTCCGCGACCCGCTCGCCGTCGACGAACGTGCCGAACTGGCTGCCGGCGTCGACCAGCACCCACACCCCGTCGACGAGACGGATCTCGGCGTGCTGGCGCGAGACCGAGCCCGCGGTCAGCACGACGTCGGCCTCGATGGCCCGACCGATGCGGTACGACGACTTGCCGTCGAGCCGGAGGACGCGGCCGTCGACCTCGACCACGAGAGGGCCATTGAGCATGGCGGTCACCCTATGCGTTCGGCGCGGAGGCGGGCGCGCCCGGGCGCCGCACCTGCACGGTGGAGTTGCGGATCTGGATGCGCGCGCCCTCGACCAGCTCGATCGTGCGGTCGGGCTCGAGCAGGAAGTTCTGGCCGCCGGGATAGGCGATGGGCCACGAGAAGTCGGACACGTTGTGCAGGCCCCAGCGGTCCGGCGCATCGGGGTGCTGCCGGACCCGCGCCAGCACGGTCGGGTGGTCGGTGCCCGAGGTGAGGTGGTCGGAGCGGATCGCGCTCTGCGGGCCGACCGCGATGGTGCGCCGGCCGACCTGCAGGAGGTAGGGAGGCCGGAACACCGTGCGGTCCTGCCAGCACGTCACCGTGTCGTCGCCCGGCGCCCAGAAGTTCGTCGTACCGCACGTCGGGCAGGCGAGGATGCCGTCACGGAGGCGGTCCATGGCCTTGATCCACTGCCCCTCGGTGACCCGCGCGCCAGGCTGGTCGATGCCGTCGACGAACGCCTGCACGAACAGGTCGCGCAGGAACTGCGGGTAGATGCTCCAGTACTGCTGCACGATCTGCGCCGGCCGGTTGTCGCCGCGCGTCGGGTGCATGCAGAACAACGGCTCGGTGCCGAAGTGGGTCATCAGCCAGTGCGCGTCGCGCATCCCCGCATCGGTGCGGGCGCCCTCGAGCGGGTGGCCCAGGAAGAGCGAGTAGAAGAGCAGCACGGCCAGTGAGTGCCGGTCGGTGTCGGTGTTGGGCAGCGTGCGGTAGGTCGTGTCGCGCACGACCTCCGGGGCCATGAAGTACGGCGTGCCGAGGACCCGCCCGGTCCCGTTGTCGATTCCGACGTTGTCGTTGTCGCAGATCAGCACGTCGCCGTTGCCCGGGTCGAAGAAGACGTTGCCGAAGGAGATGTCGCGGTAGCACAGGCCACGCGCATGCAGGCGCAGGAAGCTGTAGCTGAGCTGGCGGCACAGCTCGATGATCGAGGAGAAGGACACGTCGAGCGGCTGGCCGTCGCGGTCGGCGTTGAGCAGCAGGTAGCTGAGCTCCAGGAAGCGCTGGTGCCGCAGGTGCATGACGTAGCCGAAGCTCGGCTCGGTCGCGACCCGCGCCATGCTCAACGGCCAAAGGAACCGCTGGTGCGGGGAGCCGATCTCGACCAGCTGCTGCATCTCGTCGTACTGCTGGGCGGTGGCGCTCTCGGGCTTGTACCACTTCAGCGCGAGGGGCTCGCCGGAGTCGCGGCGCACCTCGAAGACGTAGCCCTGTCCGCCCTGTCCGAGCAGCGACATCACGCGGGCTCGCCCCAACGGACCGAGGTCGACCTCGACGCCCTCTGCCAGCACCATCGGCGTGCCCGACCTCCGTTATCGCGTTCGTGGACCCGTGACAGGCTATAACCTCGACAGATCGGGGATAGTTGAAACCAGCACCCCCGCCAACCCTGGCCGTCAGAAGGAGGCGCGATGAGTGACCGGCTCGGTGGCGCGCTCGCTCGCAAGCCCCTGCACTTCATCTTCGTGCTCGACGTGTCGGGCTCGATGCTGCGCGGCGGCCGCATCCAGGCGCTCAACAACGCCATCACCGAGGTGCTCCCCCACCTCAAGGACGAGGCGCGCGCCAACCCGCACGCCGAGCTCCTGGTCCGCGTGCTGGCGTTCGCCAACGAGCCGCAGTGGATCATCGAGGAGCCGACGCCCGTCGACCAGATCCACTGGAAGCGGCTGGAGGCCGTGCCCCGCGGGTTCACCGAGCTCGGCAGCGCGCTGCAGACGCTCGCCGGCGCGCTCGACCACCTCGACGAGAGCAACAGCGCGTTCCCCCCGGCGATCATCCTCGTCTCCGACGGTCGGCCCACGCAGAGCAGCGGCATCTCCTTCGCCGAGGGCCTCCAGACACTGCTCAACAACCGCTGGGGCGCGACCGCGGTCCGGCTGGCGCTCGGCGTCGGCCGGGACGCCGACATGCACTCGATGCGCCGTTTCATCGGCGACGAGGACGTGCCGCTGCTGCGCGCCGACAACCCCGAGCAGCTCGTCGAGTACATCGTCTGGGCGTCCAAGGCCGCGAGCAAGGTCGCGTCGCGTCCCGTCGTCGGCCCCGGCAGCGGCGTGAACGCGGCGCCCCCGAGCCCGATCGGTGACCCGATCTGGAGCACCCTCGGATGACCGTTCGCTGGACCACGCTGTCCGGCTCCTCGATCGGGTCCGTGCACGTGCGCGACGAGCTCCCCCTGCAGGACGCCGTCCTGACCTGGACCGATCCGCAGCACGGCCACGCCGTGGTCGCGGTCGCCGACGGCCACGGCCACAAGCTCCACTTCCGCAGCGACACGGGGGCGGCCCTCGCCGTCGTCAGCGCCCTCGAGGAGCTGCGCCGGGTGCTGCCGGGCGTGGCCGCCGAGGCGGACCCCGTGGCGGCCGAGGAGCTGCTCCGCACCGCCGCGGAGGGCCTGGTCGACACGTGGACGGCGAAGGTGCGCCACCACATCGAGGCCAACCCGTACTCCGAGGCCGAGGAGGCGCTCGGCGCCGGCGACGACCCGCTGCGCGCCTACGGTACGACGGTCCTGGCCGCGGCCGCGGTGGCCGACCTGGTGCTCTTCCTCCAGATCGGCGACGGCGACACGGTGCTCGTCTCGGCACACGGCGAGGCCATCCGCCCCCTGGCCGACGACCCCGACCTCGACGGCCTGCACACCAGCTCGCTGTGCCAGCCCCGGCCGCTGGAGGCGCTGCGCATCGCGGTCGTCGATGCCCGCGTCGACGACGTCGCGCTCGCCTTCCTGTGCACCGACGGCTTCGGCCGGCCCCGGGTCGACAGCGACGGCTGGTGGCGCCAGACCGGGGAGCAGCTGCTCGAGTTCAGCCGCAGCCGGGGCCTGAACTGGATCCGCGACCAGCTCCCGGACTGGCTGGCGGAGCCTGCGCAGGTCGGTGGCGACGACACGACGATGGCCCTGCTGGTGCGCTCGGACGTCGCCGGCGTCAGCCGTCCGGACCTCGCGGACACGGTGCCGGTCCCGGAGGTCTAGGGCTTCCGGGCGCCTCGTGACGGTTGCTGCGCAACCTCCTCGACGACCGGAGCAGCGACCTCCTCGACGGCCGGACCAGCGTCACTCGCCCGGCCACCAGTCCTCGAGCTTCTTCAGCTTGCCCTCGAAGCTCCACGCGATGCCGTAGCAGTAGCAGTCGGACTTGTTCCAGTCCCAGTAGAGCGCGGCGGTGTCGCCGTCGAGGTAGGCGTAGTAGGCGCCCTCGCCCTTGCCCTCACCGAAGCGCCAGACCCCGCCCCCGCCCTTGGTGGCGGCCTCGTCGTACTTGCCCTTGTAGTACTTGCGGTCGTCGACCATGCCCTTGCGGGTGCGGTAGCGCCCCACGTTGACGACGATGCCGTCGACGTCGGCCTTGCAGGAGCTCTCCTCGGTCTCGCCGACGAAGAACGTGCGCTGCCGCTCGCAGCCGGCGACGTCCATGTTGATGTCGACGAACTCACGCAGCACGGGATGCGCCGGTGCGGTCGGGACCGCGACGCGGGGCGAGGTGGCGGCGTACAGCGTGCTGAGGGCGTCGATCTTCGCGCTGCCCTCCGCAGTGAGGGTCGCCGACTGCAGGGCGGTCGTGCTGTCCCAGTAGACGATCGCGGGGTCCGTGGTGCCACCGCGCTCCGGGTCGTACTCGTAGAGCGCCGTGCTGCCGTTGTCGGCGGTCATCGTGCCGGAGCGGTAGTCGAGCCGGGCCTTGCGCGCCGCCTCCGCGGCCGCCTGGTCGGCGTAGGTCACCAGGCGCAGGGTGCCGGCGTTGACCGCGCACTCCACGACCTCGGTCTCGGTGGCCGACGCCGTCGCGGCGGCACACTCGCTCGCGCCCTGGGTGATCTTCGAGGCCAGGGCGTCGTAGCGGCTGTCGATCGCGGCCGGGTCGACGTCGACCTCGGGCGGCCCCTCGCTGCCACCGTTGTCGGTCTTCCCGCCGGGGTCGTCGTCGCCGTTGGTCGCGATCACGATGCCCGCGACGGTGCCACCGACGACCACGATGCCCGCGACCGCCGCGGCGATCCAGACGACCGGGCCCTTGCCCTTCTTGCGGGGCGGCGGGGAGCCGTAGCCCGGACCCGCCGGATACCCCGTGTACGACGCCGGCGCGACCGGCTGCGGGGCGGACCCGTAGCCCGGCGTGACCGACGGCGCCGGCTGCCGCTGCGCCGGCCACACGGTCGGCGGCGGCGACTGCACGGGCGGGGCCGGCGGCGACGTGAGCGGGACGGGGGGTGTGG
>DATLIG010000192.1:0-11081 GCA_035539555.1 Nocardioides sp.
CTCACGGAGAATAGGACAACGTGTCGCACCCACGGCACTTCCAGCCTGCATCGCCTGCGTCGCCGCTGCTGCGCGGCCCCATATGGGCACGCTCGCTGCGTTGCGGCCGCTCGATGGTGCAACCAGACCGCCGTCGCGCCCGCGCCTTGCGATCGCACCCATCTGGGACCGCTCGCGACGCGGAGACGCAGGCGATGCAGGCTGCGCGGACGTGGGCTCGCTAACGTCGGACGTGTGACCGACTCGTCGTACACCCCCTCGCTCCGCCGCCTCGGCCGCTCCGGCCTCGTCGTCTCCGCCGTCGGGCTGGGCTGCAACAACCTCGGCCGCCCCGGTGCGGCGACCGAGTCGCAGCGTGGCTCCGACCGGGTCGTGCGGGCCGCCCTGGACGCCGGGATCACCTTCTTCGACGTCGCTGACACCTACGGCGCGACGCCCGGACTGGCGGAGGAGCGGCTCGGCAAGGCGCTCGGCGCCCGCCGCGCGGACGTGGTCGTGGCCACCAAGTTCGGCATGGACGTCGGCGGCGTCAACGGGCCCGACTTCGGCGCCCGGGGCTCCCGTCGCTACATCCGCACCGCCGTCGAGGCGTCGCTGCGCCGGCTCGGCACGGACTGGAACGACCTCTACCAGTTCCACACCCCCGACCCGGAGACCCCGATCGACGAGACCCTGTCGGCGCTCGACGACCTCGTCCGCGAGGGCAAGGTCAACTACCTCGGGCACTCCAACCGGTCCGGGTGGCAGATCGCGCAGGCCGAGTACGTCGCCCGCGAGCTCGGCGTCGAGCGGTTCGTCTCGGCGCAGAACAACTACAACCTCACCGACCGGCGGGCCGAGCTCGAGGTGCTCCCGGCGTCCCGTGAGTTCGGGATCGGCGTCCTGCCGTACTTCCCGCTCGCCAACGGCCTGCTCACCGGCAAGTACGCCTCGGGGTCCGCGCCGGAGGGCTCGCGGCTCTCGCGGACCCGCCAGCACCTGCTGGAGGACGCGGTGTCCCCGGCCCTGCGCGCCTACTCCGAGTTCGCCGCGGCGCGCGGCGTGTCCGAGGTGACCGTCGCGATCGGCTGGCTGCTGGCCCAGTCGCCCGTCGCGTCCGTCATCGCCGGCGCGACGTCGGTCGAGCAGGTCGCCGCCAACGCCCAGGCGGACCGGTGGGTGCCGACCGAGGAGGACCTCGCCGAGCTGGACGGGTTGTTCCCGGCTCCGGAGCGGATCGCGTTGTTCTGAGGGGTGGGCGGGGTGCAGGAATCACCTCCTCAGAGGCGATTCCTGCGCTTCCTGACCGTTGCAACGCGCAGGAAGTGACAGATTCACCGCTGAAGCGGTGATTCCTGCACCGCGCGATCCACCCAAACCGCCGCGCGCCGACCGAACCCCGGCGGATAGCCTGAGCCGCATGATCGACCCGCGCATCCTCCGTGACGAGCCCGACCGCGTCCGCGCCTCGCAGGCCAAGCGCGGGGCGTCCCCCGACGTGGTCGACCGTGCGCTGGAGGCCGCCGCCGCTCGTCGTAGCGCCATCGCGGACTTCGAGGAGAAGCGCGCCGCGCAGAAGACCTTCGGCAAGCAGGTCGCCCAGGCCAAGGGCGAGGAGAAGCAGGCGCTGCTCGAGCAGGTCAAGGCGCTCGCCGCCGAGGTCAAGGAGCTGGAGGCCGCGCAGGGTGCCGCCGACGAGGCGTGGACCAACGCACTGAAGGCGATCCCCAACGTCGTGGCCGACGAGACACCGAGCGGTGGCGAGGACGACTTCGTGGTTCTGGAGACCGTGGGCACGCCGCGCGACTTCGCCGCCGAGGGCTTCGAGCCGCGCGACCACGTCGAGCTCGGCCGGATGCTCGGCGCGATCGACCTCGAGCGGGGCGCCAAGGTCAGCGGCAGCCGCTTCTACTTCCTCACCGGCGTCGGCGCCCAGCTGGAGCTGGCGCTGGTCAACCTCGCGATGGAGCAGGCCCGCAACGCCGGCTTCACGCAGGTGATCGCGCCGTCGCTGGTGCGGGCCGAGGCGATGGAGGGCACCGGCTACCTCGACCAGGGCGGCGGCGAGGACATCTACCGGATCGAGGGCGAGGACATGTACCTCGTCGGCACCTCGGAGGTGCCGATGGCGGCCTACCACTCGAAGGAGATCCTCGACGGCGCCAGCCTGCCCCGGCGCTACGCGAGCTTCAGCCCCTGCTTCCGCAAGGAGGCCGGCTCGCACGGCAAGGACACCAAGGGGATCATCCGGGTCCACTGGTTCGACAAGGTCGAGATGTTCATCTACGCCACGCTCGAGGACGCCGCCGCCGAGCACGAGCGGCTGCTCGCGTGGGAGAAGGAGTTCCTCGACAAGCTCGAGCTCGCCTACCGCGTCGTCGACATCGCGGCCGGCGACCTCGGGGCGAGCGCGATCCGGAAGTTCGACTGCGAGGCGTGGATCCCCACGCAGGGCAAGTACCGCGAGCTGACGTCGACCTCCAACTGCACCGACTTCCAGACGCGGCGGCTGGAGACCCGCGGCCGGTTCGGTGACAGGACCGGCCCGGTCGCCACGCTCAACGGCACGCTGACCGCGATCACCCGCGCGATCGTCGCGGTGCTGGAGACCCACCAGCAGGCCGACGGGTCGGTGCGGGTGCCGAAGGCGCTGCAGCCGTTCATGGGTGGCCTCGAGGTCCTCGAGCCGGTGGCCCGATGACGGCTCCGGGGCAGCCGGGCTGGCGCCCGCGCCTGGTGGCCCTCGACATCGACGGCACCCTGCTGCGCTGGGTCGCCGGGCTCGGGATGAGCCACGAGGAGGTCACCCCCGCCGTGCACGACGCGGTGCAGCGGGTGCTCGACAGCGGTGCCCACGTGGTCCTCTCCTCGGGCCGCGCGCCGCACAACATGACCGTCGTCGCCGACATGCTCGACCTGCACGGCCACGGTGAGCGGATCTGGATCGTCGCCGCCAACGGTGCGGTCGTGCTGCGCTACCCGCCGGCGGAGGTGGTGCACGAGGTGACCTTCGACGCGGCGCCGGCGGTGGCCGCCGTACTCGAGAAGCACCCGGAGGCGCTCGTCGCCGTCGAGGAGCGTGGCGTCGGCTACCGCGTGTCCGCGCCCTTCCCCGACGGCGAGCTGGGCGGGGAGTCGATCGTCGCCGCGGTCGAGGCCATGGTCGCCGAGCCGGTCAGCCGCGTGATCATTCGCGACCCGAAGGCGACCGCGGAGGACTTCGTCAAGCTCGCCGCCGGACTCGGCCTGCACGGCACCGACTACGTCGTGGGCTGGACCGCGTGGCTCGACCTCGCGCCCGTCGGGGTGTCCAAGGCCTCCGGACTGGAGTACGTCGCCCAGCAGCTCGGCATCGACCGGGCCGACGTCCTCGCGATCGGCGACGGGCGCAACGACATCGAGATGCTGGAGTGGTCCGGGCGCGGTGTCGCCATGGGCCAGTCCGTCGACGAGGTCAAGGAAGCCGCGGACCACGTCACCGCCAGCGTCGACGACGACGGTGCCGCGGTCGAGCTCGGCCGCTGGTTCCCGGCCGCCGGATCTGGTGGGATGGACGCGTGACCTCGGTGACCCCCCGTCGGCGGCTGCTGGCCGCGCCCGCTGCCCTGGCCGCGGCCGGTGCTGCGCTGGTGCTGCCGCTCGGCGGCGTCGCGCAGGCCCGGCCCACGGCAGCGGGTCCGATCCCGCCGGGCTGCGGAGCGCTCGACGTCACCGACACCGAGGCGGTGGCCGCCAACGCGGAGGGCGTCTCCGACGTCTTCCTCGGCCGGGTGGTCCGCCTCGACCGGGCGCGGGTCAACCCCGGCGCGACGTCAGGGGCGACCGAGAGCCCTGCGACGCAGGACCTCGTCTACGACGTGCTCGTCGACGTCCCGATCACCGGCGACCTCGCCGCCGACCAACGCGTCACCGTCGTGCTCGAGGAGGTCGAGGAGGGCGACGAGCCGCTGCGCCGGTCCCGCCGCTACCTCTTCTTCGCCTCCGGCGAGGGCTCCTCGCTGCGCGCCGACGGCTGCGACGGCTACGCCTCCGGCACGATGGTCGACGCCGCCACGTTGCAGGAGATCCGCACGGCACTCACGCCCGAGCCGGAGACCCCGGACGTCGTACTCACCAAGCCGGAGGGCTCCGACGGGCCGCCCGACCTCGGACGCGTGGTCGCGCCGGGTGCCGCGGTCAGCCTGATCGGGATCCTCGGCCTGGTGCTGATCTCCCGCGTCGGCCGCCACCGCGGCTGAGCAGTCCCTAGAGGTACATCCCGCCCGAGCGCGGCTCGTCCTGCTCCGGCGAGGCGCCGGGTGCGCCGGGTGCGCCGGGGGCGTGCTGCTCCGGCGCCGGGCCACCCATCGCCATGCCCGGCGGGAGCGCCTTGCGGATCTGCTCGAACTGCGCGCGTGCAGCCATCTGCTGGGCGTAGATCGCGGTCTGGATGCCGTGGAAGAGTCCCTCGAGCCAGCCGACGAGCTGGGCCTGGGCGATGCGGAGCTCGGCCTCGGACGGCGTGGCGTCCTCGGAGAAGGGCAGGGAGAGCCGCTCGAGCTCCTCGACCAGCTCGGGCGCGAGGCCCTGCTCGAGCTCGGCGATGGAGGAGCGGTGGATCGCGGCGAGGCGGTTGCGGCTGGCCTCGTCGAGGGGCGCCGCCTTCACCTCCTCGAGCAGCTGGCGGATCATGCTGCCGATGCGCATCACCTTGGCCGGCTGCTCGACCAGGTCGGTCAGCGCGCGCTCGCCGTCGTCGTCCTGGTCGTCGTCGACCTCGCCCCGCTCGACCGCGGACGCCGGCACCGTGCCGATCGGCTGTCCGTCCGGTCCCACCACCACGATCTGCTCGTCGCCGCTCTCGCTCATGACCCCAACCTAACGAACCGCCGGATCACGGCGTCAGCAGCACCTTGCCGACGTTGTCCCCGCCCTCGATCAGGCGGTGGGCGTCGGCGACGTCGTCGAGGGGGAGTACGGCGGACACGACCGGCTTGATCGAGCCGTCGGCCACGAGCGGCCACACGTGCTCGACCACCGACGCGCAGACCCGCGCCTTGCCCTCGATCGGCCGGGCTCGCAGCGTGGTGGCGATGACGGCCCCCCGCTTGGAGAGCAGCTGGCCGATGTTGAGCTCGGCCTTCGAGCCGCCCTGCATCCCGATGATCACCAGTCGGCCCTCGGTGGCGAGCACGTCGACGTTGCGGCCGAGGTACTTCGCGCCCATGTTGTCGAGCACGACGTCCGCGCCGTGCCCGCCGGTCGCCTCGCGGACGACCTCGACGAAGTCCTGGTCGCGGTAGCTGATCGCGACCTCGGCGCCGAGCTCGCGGCAGCGGGCCAGCTTGTCCTCGCTCCCGGCGGTGGTGAACACCCGCGCACCGAGGCGGGAGGCGAGCTGGATGGCGAAGGTGCCGATGCCGCCGGCGCCGCCGTGCACGAGGAAGACCTCGTCGGGGCGCAGCGCGGCGACCATGAACACGTTGGACCACACGGTGCAGGCCACCTCGGGCAGCGCTGCGGCGGTGACCAGGTCGACGCCGTCGGGGACGGGCATCACCTGCCCCTCCGGTACGACGACGAGGCTGGCGTAGCCGCCGCCCGCGAGCAGCGCGCAGACCTGGTCCCCGACGGCCCAGGTGGTGACGCCGTCACCGACGGCCGCGACGGTGCCGCTGCACTCGAGCCCGATCACGTCGGACGCGCCCGGCGGCGGCGGGTAGAAGCCCTGTCGCTGCAGCAGGTCGGCGCGGTTGACGGCCGTGGCGGCGACCTCGATCAGCACCTCGCCCGGGCCGGGCACCGGGTCGGGCAGCTCGGTGACGACGAGGGTCTCGGGCCCTCCGGGGCTGGTCTGGGTGACGGCGCGCATGGCGCCAGTCTTGCAGCCGTGCCAGATCAGACGAGCGAGTCCTCGTCGGAGTAGTCGGCGTCCGCGAGCTCCTCGAACTCGACGTCCTCGTCCTCCTCGGAGGTCGCTCCGGCTGGTCGGTCCCAGGACTCGGCGAGCGCCTGCGCCTTGGCAGCCAGTCGCTCGACCTGGTCCGGGTCGGCGCCCTGCTCGCCGGCGGCGAAGCCGAGCAGGAACGCGGTCACCGCACCGGCGGCCGGGTGGACGTTGTCACGGGTGATCCCGGAGAGGTCGACGAGCAGGCCCTCGTCGGCCTCGGCCTCGATGTCGAGGACGTCGCACAACTCGTCGATCCAGTCGTGGAGGTTCACCCGTCCAGAATGATCCGAGGCCCCGCCGTCTGACAAGGGTCGTCGGCGTGTCAGGTGCGCGAGCCGTCAGCGGCCCTCGGCCTCCGACGCCAGGTCGCGCAGGTCGCTCCACGTGTCGATGTCGCGCGCCTCGGAGCCGATCGACGCGACGTCGACCAGGTCGAGCGGCTCCAGGAGTGCCCGGATGGCGAGGCCGTGCTGCGCCTCCCGGTCCGGCCGTACGGCGTCGAGCCGCTCCGTCTCCAGCACGAACGCCAGCTGCCGCCGGCCGTCGCGGGTGAGCACCGCGCCCTCGTGCCCGATCGCGGCCTCGTGCAGCCGCCGGAAGGTGGAGGAGGTCAGGTGCGGCATGTCGACGGCGAGCACCGCGATCGTCGGGAACCGCCGCAGCAGCGAGTCGCGGCCGGTCAGCAGCCCGGCCGCCGGGCCGCCGTGGCGGGGGTCCTCCAGCACGAAGGTCACCGGCCGCTCGGTCGGCACCTGCTGCCCGACGACGACCACCTCACCGGCGTCGACGACCGCGTCGAGCGTCCGCTCGAGCAGCGACCGACCGCCGAGCTCGATGGTCGCCTTGTCGACGCCGCCGAGGCGCGAGGCCTGGCCGCCGGCGAGGATCACGGCGGCGAATCCGGACAGTCCGAGCTCGATCACCGCTCCAGTCTCCCAAGCAGTGCCTACCCTTGCACCGTGACCGTCCCCACGCTGCGCCTCACGCTGGTCCAGGCCGCCTCGGCCCTCGACCCGGAGGCCAACCGGGCGGCGCTCACCGGGCTCACCGCCGCGCACGCCGCCGACACCGACCTGCTCGTCTTCCCCGAGGCCTTCGCCCGCGACTTCGGCGAGGCCGGCTCCGACGTGAGCCCGTTCGCGGAGTCCCTCGACGGGCCGTTCGCCTCCGCCGTGACCGCGGCGGCCGCCGACGGCGACACGACCGTGCTGGCGGGCATGTTCGAGCGGGGCCCCGCGCCGGAGCGGCCGTTCAACACCCTCGTCCTGCGGGGGAGCGCGCTGGCGTCGTACCGGAAGGTGCATCTGTACGACTCGTTCGGCTACCGCGAGTCCGACCGCCTCAGCGCCGGTCCGATCGAGCCGGTCGTGGTCGAGGTCGCGGGCTGGCAGGTCGGCCTGATGACCTGCTACGACCTGCGCTTCCCCGAGCTCGCCCGGGCGCTCGTCGACCGCGGCGCCGAGGTCATCGTCGTCCCGGCGGCGTGGGTGGCCGGGCCGCGCAAGGTCCACCACTGGCGCACGCTGCTGACCGCGCGTGCCATCGAGAACACCGTGTACATCGCCGCGGTCGGCCAGCCCGCGCCGCGCTACTGCGGCCACTCGCTGGTCGTCGACCCGTTCGGCGAGGTCGTGGCGGAGGCCGGTCCGGGCGCCCCCGACACCCCCGAGGTGATCCGTGCCACGGCGGAGCGCTCGGTGCTCGAGGAGGCGCGTCGCGTCAACCCGTCCCTTCGGAACCGCCGGATGTAATCTGCATCCTCGTGTCCCGCGCCGCCGCCCGTACCCGCACCCGGGTGCCCATCGAGCAGCGGATCGGCGAGTTCGGCACCTCGCGGGTCCCCCTCGTCGCGTGGTGGATCCTCGGCATCGCCGGCACGGCCGCCCTCGTGGCGGCGATGGTCCCGGTCGGACCGTCGTGGCTCGCGACCACCGGCTCGCTGGTGATCGCGACGACCTTCTCGGCCGCGCTGGCGACGCGCACGGGCGGGCGGCCGTTCGTCTTCGGCGCCCTCGCGCTCACCGTCGGCCTGGTCGCGGTGCTCAGCGACCAGGACGTCCTGCTCACCGGCGCCGCGGTCAGCACCTCCGCCGTCGCCGCGGTGCTCGGCGTGATGTTCACGGTCCCGGCCTCCGGCTTCCTCGCGGCCGCGCGGGAGTGCGTCGTCGCGCTGGTCGTCGCCGGCGTCGGGGCGATGGCCACCGTCGGCTTCGAGCCGGCGATCCAGAAGGAGCGCTTCGAGTACGTCGGCCTGGGGCTCGCGCTGCTCGGCGCCGTCGTCCTCGTCTACCGCCTCGGCGCCGGTCTGCACGGCCTCGGCCGGCGCGGCATGGTGGTGGTCGGCATCGGCGGGGCGATCCTCGGCGTGACGCTCCTGTACGCCGAGCTGCTGCGCCACTACGGCTCCACGGGGCTCGTCGACGAGCTGCTGTCCTGGGTGCGCTGGAGCCGCGACCACCTCGGCGCCTTCCCGCGCCCGATCGAGACCGTCCTCGGCGTACCCGCCCTCGCCTACGGCGTCCACATGCGCGCCCGCCGCCGCCAGGGCTGGTGGGTCTGCGCGTTCGGCGTCGCCGCCACCTCGCCCACCGCGACCGCGTTGGCCAACCCCGCCGTCTCCGTCAGCGAGGCCGCGCTCTCGGTCGTCTACGGCCTGGTCGCCGGCCTGGTGATCGGCTGGGTGCTGATCCGCCTCGACCTCGCGCTGACCGGCAACCGCGGACGCCGCAGCCGCGGAGCCGAGCAGGCCGCCGCCGTACGGCCCGAGCCGGGACGCTTCGCGCCGCTGCTGTGACCCGGCCCTAGACTCGGGCGGGTCCGCAGGCCGTACGACGACCGGGCGGACGTGGAGGGGTGCCGGAGTGGCCGATCGGAACCGCCTTGAAAGCGGTCGTAGGGAGACCTACCGCGGGTTCGAATCCCGCCCCCTCTGCTGGTGGCCGGAATTCACGGCTGTTTCAATTGCGCCATGAGCAACCCCATGGCCCCGTCGGTCTCCGACTACCGGCTCGCGCCGCCGGTGATGGCGCGCTTCGTGGGGGCCTATCTCGTGCTGCTGGCCGTCGTCCTCCTCGGTACGACGGCCGCCGCCGTCGCGCTCGACCTCAACGCCGACCTCCTGGTCGCCGTGCTCGCGCTGGGCGTGCTGGGCCTGATCGCGCTGGCCTGGTGGCTGCGCAGCAAGCTGGTCGTGGTGCGGCTGACGGACACCGGCTACCAGGTGCGCCTGGTCCGTGCGGCCGGGGTGACCGAGGCCCGCTGGACCGAGGTCGAGGACGCCGTGGCCGCCGCTCCGAGCGACATCGAGTGCCTCGTGCTGCGGCTCAAGGACGGGCGCTCCACGACGATCCCGGTGCAGCTGGTCGCCGGCGACAAGGACGACTTCGCCCGCGACGTACGCGACCACCTCAAGCGCGCCCACCGCTGACCCGCTCCTGGCGCAACACTCGCGGGTGGGCCGATTGGGAGCCACACGCCGGTGCTTGTAACCTTGCTGCGCTGGCTGGTCCCTCGGGTCCGGCCGAGCGGAGGAGGCGTCGCCTAGTCTGGTCTATGGCGCCCGCCTGCTAAGCGGGTTTGGGGCTACAACCCCATCGAGGGTTCAAATCCCTCCGCCTCCGCAGCAGTGAGGATCCGCCCGGGCAACCGGGCGGATCTTTCTCGTTCCCGGCCCCGGCCCGTTTCGGTTGTGATAACGCGTCCGGACGGGTTGCCACCGGGCCGTTGATGTACCACGCTGGGTTCTCAAGGAGCGTGTTCTGGGGCATTCGGGAGCCCCTTTCGACAGGAGACCCACCATGAAGAAGGCTGCACGCCGGTTCGCGCTGGCGACCGTTGCCCTGATCGCTTCGCTCGGCGTTGTCTCGCTGCCGTCGGCCGCTGACGCCGACACCGGCTGGCCGTCGCGCGTCGTGGTCCGCCACTACGACCGCTGACCGCGGTTCACTGACTGTCGCTGACCCCGGTTCGGGCTCTGCTCGGACCGGGGTCAGTCGCGCGCCCGGGGTCGGCTACGACCGGTCGGTGTCCTGGCCGGCGATGCCGAGCTGGCCCATCGTGTAGCCGAGCTGGAAGCGCGTCTCCGCGTCGTACTCCTCCTTGAGCTCGGCGACGTAGCCGGCGTACGTGCGCGGGCTGACCCCGAGCCGCTTCGCGCTCACGGCGTCGGCGTGGCCCTCGATGAGCATCCTGATCGTCATGGCGCGCTGCTCGGACGCGATCTCCTTCATCACGCTCTGTCCGCCGCTCGCGAACGGCCGGCCGCGCGCGAAGGTCCGCTCGAAGACGTCGACCAGGTAGGTCACGATCGCCGGCTCGCGTACGACGACCGCAGTGGTCGGGCTGTCCGGCGCCGGGATCAGCGCGACCCGGCGGTCGACCACGATCATCCGGTCGAAGAACTCGTCCAGCGTGCGCACCTCGGCCCCGTGCTCGGTGACCTGCGCGACGTACTTGTGGGTGGCCGGGTGCCGCCGCGCACTGTGCTGGTAGAGCGTCTTCATGACGAGTCCACGCTGCAGGGCGGCGATGTCGCGCTCGGCGGCCTGGGTGACCGTGCGGGTGCTGCGATTGGCCTGCGGCTGCGCGGTCACCAGCTCCTCCTGGGCCTCGCTGACCAGCGTCGTGAGGTAGGGCTGGACGGCGTCCCCGTGCAGGTAGAGGAACGGCCCGGACTCGCTGGCCGCGGGGGAGCGGCGCCAGCTCTGGCTCAGCCCCGCGAAGGCGTTCGCCCAGCGCGCGGACTCGTCGATCAGCCGGGCGCCCTCGGTGCCCAACGGGGTGACCACGCGGGACTGGGCGCTGCTCGGCTCGAGCGGCCGCCACGTCGTACCGCCGCCGTCTCGCTGGAGCAGCCCGAGCCGCACCAGCAGGTCGAAAGCCGGCCGCACGGGCCCGCCGTCGACCACCCGTGGGTCGTCCTCGCCGATGCCGCCCTCCGCGAGGATCTGCTCGTAGAGACCGGCCGCCTCGCGCTCGAAGAGCTCCCGGTCCTCCGGCCTGATCCCCGCCATGCGGACATGCTTCCACACCACGAGTCCGCGCTGATTCGGCATCGGCGCACCTGCTCGGCTATTCTCTACCGGTCGCCCAGCGACGAGCGCCTGTAGCTCAACGGATAGAGCATCTGACTACGGATCAGAAGGTTTGGGGTTCGAATCCCTACAGGCGCGCA
>DATLIG010000193.1:0-51581 GCA_035539555.1 Nocardioides sp.
GGTGATCTTGTCGCGCAGGCGCGGCGCGGTGTACACGTCGATCTCGCCGCCGACGGCGACCAACGTGTGGCCGTCCAGCTCGCGTGTCTCCAGCGTGAGGTCCACGATCTCTCCCTTCCTCCACCTGCATTCAACCACGCCTCCCCCGGCCGGGATCAAGACAGCGAGGGCGGTGTCGGCCTCGGCTGGGACACTGGTCTGCGTGACCGCCCTCCGCCTCGAGCACCTGGTCGACCGGCTGACCAGCGGGCCCGGGCGAGCCGATCGCCTGACCCACCTCGAGGTGCTGCCGCCGAGGCTCCCCCGGGTCGCACCGTGGCCCGCCTGGGTGGACCCGGGGGTCGCCTCCGCCTGGCAGCGCGCCGGGATCGACCAGCTCTGGCTGCACCAGGCGACGGCCGCCGACCAGGCCCGCGCCGGCGTCCACACCGTGCTCTCCACCGGTACGGCGTCGGGCAAGTCGCTGGGCTACCTGCTCCCCGCACTGACCGCGATCACCGAGAAGCGCGGTGCCCGCGGGCGGCGCGGCTCGACGACGCTCTACCTGGCCCCGACCAAGGCGCTCGCCCAGGACCAGCTGAACACGCTGCGGGCGCTGGGCATCGAGGACCTCTGCGTGGCCACCCACGACGGCGACTCCAGCCCCGAGGAGCGCGAGTGGACCCGCGACCACGGCGAGTACGTGCTGACCAACCCCGACATGCTGCACCGCTCGCTGCTGCCCGGACACGAGCGGTGGACCCAGTTCTTCCGGTCCCTGCGGTTCGTCGTGATCGACGAGTGCCACCACTACCGCGGGGTGTTCGGCGCCCACGTCGCCCAGGTCCTGCGACGGCTGCGGCGGGTCTGCGCGTCCTACGGCTCCTCGCCCACGTTCATCCTCGCCTCGGCCACGGTCGCCGATCCCGACGTGACCGCCCGCCGGATGACCGGGCTCGACGTGACCACGGTGACCGCGGACGGCTCACCACGAGGTGACGTCGCGGTGGCGATGTGGGAGCCGCCACTGACGTCGTACACGGGGGAGAACGGTGCGCCCGTGCGCCGCCCCGCCACCGCGGAGACCGCCGACCTGCTGGCCGACCTGGTGGTCGAGGACGTGCGGACGCTGGCCTTCGTGCGCTCGCGCACCGGCGTCGAGACCGTCGCCCGGCGGGCCGGTGAGCTGGTGGCCGAGGTCGACCCGTCGCTGGCCGGGCGGATCGACTCCTACCGCGGCGGCTACCTCCCCGAGGAGCGCCGTGACCTCGAGGAGGCGCTGCGCAGCGGGCGCCTGCTCGGGATGGCGGCGACCAACGCGCTCGAGCTCGGCATCGACGTCAGCGGCCTCGATGCCGTGCTGGTGACCGGCTACCCCGGCACCCGGGCGGCGTTCTGGCAGCAGGTGGGCCGCGCGGGCCGCGACGGTGGCGGCGCGCTGGGCATGTTCGTCGCGCGCGACGACCCGCTCGACACCTATCTCGTGCACCACCCGGACGCCCTGCTCGGCCGGCCGGTCGAGGGCACCGTCTTCGACACCGACAACCCCTACGTCCTCGGACCGCACCTGTGCGCGGCCGCCCAGGAGCTGCCGGTCACGACCGCCGACTTCGACCTGTTCGGCCCGCGCACCCGCGAGGTGCTGGCCTCGCTGGTGGAGCGCGGGCTGCTGAGGAGGCGTCCGGCGGGCTGGTTCTGGACGGACCGCTCGCGCGCCTGCGACCTCGCCGACATCCGCTCGACCGGCGACCGGCAGGTGGCCCTGGTCGAGGCCGGCACCGGCCGGGTCGTCGGCACCGTCGACGGCGGTCGGGCCCACGGCACGGCGCACACCGGCGCGGTCTACCTCCACCGCGGCGAGACCTGGCTCGTCGAGGAGCTCGACCTCGACGAGCACGTCGCCACCCTGCGGCGCACCGAGGTCGACCACACGACCTCCGCCCGGGAGGTCACCGACATCACCATCACCGCCGAGGAGGAGTCCGCCGCCTGGGGGCCCTGCCGGGTCTCGCTCGGCCGGGTCGAGGTGACCAGCCAGGTGACGTCGTACCTGCGGAGGCGGGCCCGCACCGGCGAGGTCATCGACGAGACGCCGCTCGACCTGCCACCGCGCACCCTCGCCACGACGGCGGTGTGGTGGACGGTCCCGGACGCGGTGCTCGCCCCGATGCTGGCGGCCGCCGGGCTCGGGGTGGCCGACCTGCCCGGTGCCGCGCACGCCGCCGAGCACTGCTCGATCGGGCTGCTCCCCCTCTTCGCGACCTGCGACCGGTGGGACATCGGCGGCGTCTCCACCGCCCGCCACCCCGACACCGGCGTGCTGACCGTCTTCGTCCACGACGGCCATCCCGGCGGAGCCGGCTTCGCCGAGCGGGGCTACCGCACCGCCGCCGCCTGGCTGCGCGCCACCCGGGCGACGATCGCTTCCTGCGAGTGCGCGACCGGCTGCCCGTCGTGCATCCAGTCGCCCAAGTGCGGCAACGGCAACGACCCGCTGGACAAGCGTGGCGCGGTGGCCCTGCTCGACGCGCTGCTCGCGGGCGCCCCCGGCGACCTGGCATAGGGTGCCTGCATGGTGATCATCGGGCTGCTCCTCCTCATCGTCGGCGTCCTCGCGATCCTGTCGGGTGTCTTCGGCAGCGACTACGACGTCGACGGCAAGGACCGCCGGACCACCGAGATCATCGGCATCAACGTCGACCCCGAGGTCCTCTTCCTGATCGGCGTCGCCTCGGGACTGCTGGTGCTTGCCGGGCTGTGGTTCATGAAGACGGGTGCCAAGCAGGGCTGGAAGCGGCGCAAGGAGCAGAAGCGCCTGAGCGACCTCTCCCAGAAGCTCGACGAGGTCGAGGCCGATCGGCGCCGCGAGGACCTCTCCGGCCGCGAGGACGAGAGCTGATCAGCCCAGTCCCAGCTCCTCGGCCTGCACGACGATCGCCCGCCGGCCGGGCAGGTCCAGCTTCGCCAGCACCGCCGACACGTGGTGGTCGACCGTCTTCGGGGAGATGAACAGACGGCTCGCGATCTCGTTGTTCGACAGGCCCCGTGCCGCCAGCCGCGCCACGTCCAGCTGCCGGTTGGTCAGACCAGCCGGGTTGGCGCGGGTACTGGTGCGCGGACGCTGGGGCACGGCGGCCACGCCGTCGCGACGCAGGTCGCCACGCACCCGGTCGGCGGTGCCGACGGCACCGAGCCGGTCGAGCTGCTTGACCGCGCGCAGCCGATCGTCCGGGTCCGCCGAGTCGGCCAACGCCATCGCCTCCGCGAACGGGTCCCCCGCGAGGCGCCACCACGACGCCGCGTCGCTCGCCCGGTCGCCGAGCGCCAGCCGGTAGGGCTCCGCGACCGATCCGAGCCCGGGCAGCTCCGTGACGTCGGACCCGAGCCGGCGCAGCCAGACCGCCAGGTTGCCGGCCGCCCACGCCGTCGTGGGGTCCTGTCCGGCCAGCAGCGACGGGATGGCGTCGGCCACGAGACGCGGGTCGGCCAGCCCGGTGGTCCACTCCTGCTCCGCGAGGGCGGCGTACACGGCGAGCCAGCGGTTGGGCTCGTCGAGGCGCACCGCGAGGTCGTACGCCGCCTCCAGCCGCCCCCGGTCGTGCTCCTCGCCGCGGCGCAGCGGAACCAGCGCCGACACCAGCAGCGGCCACATCGTCGCCAGCGGCATGCCGGCGGACTCGAGGACCGTGCCGGCATCCTCGAGCGCCGCGCTCCAGTGGCCCTGCGCGAAGTTGAGGCGCGAGCGGACGCCGGTCTGCCAGTGCCCGCAGATCGGGATGTCGCGCTCGGCCGCGAAGGGGAGCGACGACTCGAGGACTCGCTCGGCGGCGCGGAACCGGGCCTGCTCGACGTCGAGGTGGGCGGTGTTGGAGTAGCCGGTCGAGGCCAGCTCGTCGTAGCCGGCGGCCCGGGCCGCCTCGGTGCTGGCGACCAGCTCTGCGCGCGCGTCGGCGCTGCCCACCGCGAGCGCCGAGGCCGCGGCGAAGAGACGGGTGCGGTGCTGGAGCGCGGGATCGTGGGCGTCGTCGGCCACGGCGGCCGCCTCGGCGAGGTGCGCCCGGGCGAGGTCGACGTCGCCGCGGAAGTAGGCGAGGTAGCCCCGCGTCGCGCGGGCGCCCCCGAAGAGCAGCAGGTCGCCCGCCTCCTGGGCGATGGCAGCCGCCTGGTCGACGTGCGACTCGGCCGGCTCGCGCCGCGCGCTGTAGTACTCGTAGATCGCGACCGCCTCGTGCGCCGCGGCCAGGCCCGACCGGTCGCCGACCTCGTGCCACAGCGGGAAGGTCGCCCGCGCCGTCGTGATCGCCTCCGGGAGGCGGCTGGTCATGTACTGCTGGAAGGAGAGCTCGAGGAGCAGGCCGGCGCGCTCGGCGGCGGATGCCGGGCCGAGGTTCTCCAGCGCGATCCCGAGGAAGGCCGCAGCCTCGGTGTGGGCACCGGCCCGGATCGCCTCGCTCGCGGCCTCCCGCGCGAACCGGGCGGAGCGTGCGGCGTCGCGCGCCGCCACGGCGTGGTGGGTGAGCACGGCCGGATCGCGCGGCTCGAGCCGCTCGAGTGCGTCGAGCAGACGCGCGTGCAGGCGCGGACCGCCGCCCGGAGGGATGGTGCTCTCGACCGACTGGCGCGCCAGCTCGTGGCGGAACACGAGGCCGCCGTCGGTGCGGACCAGCAGCGCGGTCTGGTCGATCCGGCGCAAGGTCGGCAGGTCGACCCCGAGCGCCGGCAGCACCCGGTCGTCGAGGCGGTCCGGGGCGCTCGCGACCAGCTGCAGCACCTCGAAGTCGTGCATGTCGATGTCCATCGTGCGCGCCAGTACGGCGTCGCGGACGGACCCGGGCAGGGGGCGGCCGGGGTCCTTGGCGACCTCGGCCACGAAGAACGGGTTGCCACCCGTGAGCTCGTGCACGCGAGCCGCGTCCAGCCCGGTGTCGGCGACCAGGGCCGCGACGCCGTCGCGGCTGAGCGGGGCGAGGGCGAGGGTGCGCAACCCGTCGCTGCGGGCGAACTCCCCCAGCAGCGGACGGGCCGGGTGGCGCGGCCCGACCTCCTCGTCGCGGTAGGTCACCAGCAGGGCGACGGGCAGCGCCTCGATCCTGCGGGCGACGTACCGGAGGACGTCGACGGTGGCGGCGTCCGCCCAGTGCAGGTCCTCGACGACCAGGACGGCGGGCCGGTCACCCAGCGCGCGGTACACCTGCTCACAGAGCTCCGGCAGGATCAGGTCCGCGCCGGCGGGCGGCGCCTCCAGGTCGCCCTGTGCCCAGAGGTCGCGGAACGGGCCGAGCGGCCGCGGGGTCCCGAGCGGGTCGCAGTGGCCCCGCAGCACCCGCAGCGCGCCCGCCGTCGCCACGGCCTCGGCGACCAGGGTCGACTTCCCGGCCCCGCTCTCTCCGGTGACGGCGATGCCCGAGCCGAGGCCCTCCGCCGCGTGCGCGAGCGCCGCCGCGAGGGCGGTCAGCTCGTCGTGCCGCTCGAGCAGTCGCACGGCGTGAGGATAGGCGTCGGGAGTGCCGAGCGGGACCCACTCGGCACTCCCTTTACCTGCGCCGGCGGCAGGCATCGTCATTGCCGCACCACGTCGCGTCCCGGTCCACCCGAGAGGAGGTCCCGGCCGGCGCCGCCGACGAGCAGGTCGGCACCGTCGCCGCCGCGGATCACGTCGGCACCGTCGCCGCCGTAGGCGCGGTCGTTCCCGGCGTGCCCGTCGATGGTGTCGCGGCCGGTGCCGCCGCACACGATGTCGTTGCCGCCACGCCCGCGGACCACGTCGTTGCCGGCGCCGGCGACGATCACGTCGGCGCGCGGGGTGCCGATCAGGCGCTCGGACCGCGACGTGCCGACGATGGTCGCCCGCTTGCCCGCACACGTGGGCCGCGGTCGGTAGGTGCCGATCAGCCGGAGGACGACCGGGCGGTGCTCGGAGGCACCGTCGTCGCTGCCGACGACGACCTTGCCGTCGGTCTGGACCGCCATCGCGGAGACGGCCCGCAGCCCGTCGGCGATGACGCGGACGCCGGTCGAGGAGAAGGCGGTGTCCGGTCGCCCGGCTGCCGTGAAGGCGCCGACCAGGGCGTCCTCGCCCACCGAGGTCTCCCCGGAGGCGGCCACGCCGCCGGTGGGGAGCACGGCGAGGTCGTAGACCGACTCGTCGCCGCCCGTCTCGGGGATCCGGGCCCCGGCACCGTTGCCCCACGCCGGGTCGATCGCGCCAGATGCCGTCACGCGGTGGACCACGGCGTCCCAGTCGGTTCCGTCCCGGGTCTGGGTGGCGACGTAGACCCCGTCGCCCGGGGCGCGCACCAGAGCCGTCGCGGTGTCCGCGGCCGCCGGCAGCGTGACCACGCCGCCCACGCCGTACGTCGGGTCCGGCTCCCCCGTCGCCGTCAACCGCACCACCGAGGGACCGGTCGCCTCCGCGTCCCGCCCCGTCACCACGACCTTGCCGTCGCGCTGGACGAGCACCGCGAAGGCGAAGTCCGATCCCGCCCCGCCGAACCCGAGCGCGCCGTCCCCGTCGAACGTCGGGTCCGGCTCGCCGGTCGTCCTGAGCCGGTAGACGACCATCTCGCCGCCGCCGACCGTGGTGCCGCCGACGACGACGACCTTGCCGTCGGGCGCGATCGCCACGTCGGCGGCGTGCTCGACGCCACCGCTGTCGATCGTGCGCACGCCGTTGACGCCGAACTCGGGATCGGGCTCGCCCGACGGCAGCAGCCGCCAGGCGACGGCGTCGTCGCCGATGCCGGTGGAGCCGACGACCACGATCCGACCGTCCGGCTGGATCGCGACGCCCTCGGCCTCCTCGGCGGCGCCGAGGTCGAGCCGCCGGATCCCGAAGGTCGGGTCGAGCGATCCGTCCGTGCGCAGCCGGAAGACCAGCGCGTCGACCTCGTTCAAGAGGCCGCCGGACCGGTTGATGCTGCCGTTCAGGACGTAGCCGACACCGACGACCCGGCCGTCCGGCTGCACGGCGAGGTCCCGGACGGACGCGGCCGCGCCCGTCGGGACGACGGTGCGACCCTGGCTGCCGAAGGTCACGTCGACGGTGCTCCCGGCACCCGCAGCCGGTCCGCCCGGGACCGCGGCGCCGGCCCCCACCACCAGCGCCGCGACCAGGACGAGGCGACCTGCGGAGCGCAGGCTCATCCGTGTGCCCCGGCGCCTGCCGTGTGCGGCCCGAACTCGTTGGCCACGACGGTGACCTTGTTGGCCGGGAACCCGCCACGGCGTGCGTGCTCGAGGATCGTCTCGGCGTCCTCGGCCTCGTGGACGCAGTAGATCTTGTCGCCCGCCACGTAGCTGTTGACCCACGTGTACGGCACGCCCAGCGACGCGACCGCGTCGTTGGACGTCCGGGCGATCTCGGCGAGCTGCTCGCCGGTCAGGTCCTGCGCGCCGTCGATCTCGCGCTCGATGATGAAACGAGGCATGGTGCCCTCCTTGGTGAGTGACCGGCAGCCCTGTGCCGCCGGTGGACCCACCTTCGTCGCGGCGGCGCCCCACCCACATCGGGAGGAGCTCCCCATGTTCGGGAGCCCGGCTCCCGGTCATCCCGGGGCCGGACCGGCACGCGCCCGGGCCGACAGGTCCTGGTCCTGACCGAGCCAGCGCGGCCCGCTGACGGAGACCTCGACGAGGACGTCGGCACCCTCGACCGTGCAGCTGTCGAGGCCCGCACCATTGGCCCTGGCCACCTCGCCCGCTGTCGAGCACGGGTCGCGCCCGGAGTGGTCGGCGAGGCTGGCGGCACCCGCGAGCGCGGCGAGGTCGGCGGCGGACTGGGCCCGTCGGTGCGCCGTGACGATCGCGCCGACCACGCCCGCGGCCGCGCCGACGAGCAGGAGCAGGCCCGCCATGGCGATGACCAGCACGGTCGCCGCTCCGCGCTCGGCCCGCTCCCGGGACCCGGTCACGGCTCGCCTCCTTCCTCGGCCAGGGCGACGGCCTCGGCGTCCAGCTGGGCCCCCGGGATCGCCGCGAACAACCCGCCCGGACCCGCCATCCGGCCGCTCGCCCGCACCACCACCCGGTCGCCCTCGTGGCGCACGACGACCGCGACGCCCTCGGGCGCGACCCGCTGGCCGACGGCGACAGCGGCCGTCTCGTCGTCGCCGCGGGCCAGCGCACGGGCCGTCTCGCGGGCCGCGTCGACCGTGCGGACCTGGCCGATCGCGACGGCGAGCAGCCAGGCCAGGCCGGCGGTCACCGCGAGCAGGACGGGCAGTGCCACGGCCAGCTCGGCGGTGACCGCGCCCCGCTCGCCGCGGTGCCCCCGCCGGGTCATCGCAGCCCGAGCAGGCCGAGCACGTGGTCGAACAGGGTCTTGATGAGGTGGTCGCCGAACCCTCCGCTGAGCAGCTTGAACAGCAACCCCGCGAAGCCGGCGCCCGCGGCGGTGGCGACGGCGTACTCGGCAGTGGTGACGCCCCGCTCGGAGCGGGTCATCGGTCGGGACATGGGTCGTCTCCCTTCAGGAGTGGCCACCGGGTGCGGCCGCTGCGAGGAGCCTGCGCCCGGCCGGCGACGTCCCGGCCCCACGCGGGTCGTGCCTGTGGACGGACATCCGTGGTCCACAGGGACGGTCGCGCCGGGTGGTCGCCGCGGTGACCCGTGGGACCCGAGACGCTCCGCCGGCTGCCCTCACCTCAGCCGGTGATCGTCGTCGCCAGCGAGACCGCCAGCGGGACGATGCCGAGCACCAGGAAGGACGGCAGCAGGCACAGCCCGAGCGGAACGGCGGCGCGCACCCCGATCGCCCGCGCCCGGTCCTCGACCTCGGCCCGGCCCCGTCGGGCGAGCTCCTCGGCGAGGCGCTCCACCGCGGCGACGATCGGGGCACCCGTGCGCTGGGCGCGGGCGAGGGTACGGCCGAGCGGAGCCAGCTCGGGGTCGGCGCCGAGCGCCGCCCAGACCGCGGCCGGGTCGCCACCCAGCCGGAGCCGGGCGCCGACCGGGACCAGCCGGTCGGCCGCGGCTCCGGGAAGTGCCCGGCAGACCAGGTCGACCGCATCGGCGGGTGCGACGCCGGACCGCAGGGCGGCCGCCAGCAGGGTCACCACGTGCGGCAGGTCGCGGCGTACCTCCTCCCGGCGCGCGCGTACGACGCCCGGTTCGATGCGGTGCGCCACGAACCCGACCGCGGCGCCGGTCGCCAGACCCGCCGGCAACGCGAGCGGACCGCCGACGAAGGCGGCCGCCCCGGCACCGGCGAGCATGGCCCAGAGCCAGCGGCCGCGCCGCAACAGCCCCTCGGGCTCCGGTCCGGCGGGCCTCGCGGTCGCCGGCCGGGACGCCCGCTCCGCAGGAGCCGCACGCAACGGCAGGAGCAGGGCCACCGCGCCGGCCGCGAGCACCACGACGAGCAGCACCACGGCCTAGCCTCCGTCGACGCCGCGGGCGAGTGCCTCGACCCACGCGAGCCCGGTGTAGGCCAGGCCGAGGCCGAGCGCGAGGCAGGCGAGGCCCGCCGGCCGGCCGAGCAGGAACGCCCACGGCTCCGCCCCGGCGCCCGCTCCCATTGCCAGCGCGAGGAACGGCAGCCCGGCCAGCAGCCGGGCGGTGGCGCGGGCGGACGCCAGCTCGCCGGCGACGATCCGGCGGGTCTGCTCGGCGGCGCGCAGGTCGTCGGCGACGCGACCGAGGGCGTCGGCGAGGCCGTGCCCGGTCCGGTGGGCGACCTGCCAGGCCCCGGCGACGACGCGCAGGGACCCGGCGCCCGGCTCGGCCGCGAGCTGGCGCAGCGCGGCCGGGACGTCACCACCGGTGGCGGCGGCGCGAGCGGTCGGAGCGACGAGCGGCCAGTCCCCGGCGGCGCGTTCGAGCGCCTGGCCGGCGCTCTGACCCGCCGAGAGCTCGGCCTGCACGGAGTCGCAGAGCTCGACGGCGCGTGCCCCGAGGGCAGCGGCGGTGCGATCGGCCCGGGAGCGTCGTGCCAGCCGGAGGGCTCCGGTCGCGACGACGACGCCGAGCACCACCAGGACCGCGAACCGGGGCGAGCCCGCCACGAGGACCGGCCCGGGCGCCAGTACGACGGGCCACCACCGCCGCCAGGGCGCGGAGTCGGCAGGCGTACGCGGCAACCGCTCGGGCGCACTCACCACCAGCCCCACCGCGACAGCCACGAGCAGGGCGGCCGCCGTCACGACCGCTCCCGGCCGTCGAGCAGGTGGAGCAGGCGCCGCGAGCCCGGCCCCGGCACCAGCCGGCCGTCGGCACCGAAGGCGACGGCGACCTCGGTGCGGACCCAGCCGTCGTCGTCGCGGACCAGGACCGCGATCTCCCCCAGCCGGCGCCGCCCGGTCGCGCGGTCCCGCACGACGTGCAGGACGACGTCGAGGGCCGACGCGAGCTGGCTGTGCGCGGCGGCCCGGCCGAGGCCGGCCGTCAGGGCGAGCGCCTCGACCCGGGCGGGCACGTCGGCCGCGGAATTCGCGTGCAACGTGCCGCAGCCGCCCTCGTGGCCGGTGTTCATCGCCGCCATCAGGTCGACGACGGCCGCGTCGCGCACCTCGCCGACGACGATCCGGTCCGGCCGCATCCGCAGGGCCTGCCGCACGAGGTCGCGCAGGACGACGGCACCCGCACCCTCCAGGTTCGGCGGCCGGGCCTCGAGCCCGACGACCTGCGGATGGTCGGGTCGCAGCTCGGCCGCGTCCTCCACGACCACGATCCGCTCGGCCGGGTCGACCGTGCCGAGCAGGGCCGACAGCAGGGTGGTCTTGCCGGTGCCGGTGCCGCCCGAGACGAGGAAGGCGAGCCGGCGCCCCACCACCTGCCCGAGCAGGTCGCGGCCCTCGTCGGTGACCGCGCCGGCGTCGTACAGGCCGGCGAGGGAGAACCCACCCCGACGCGGCACGCGCAGCGAGATCGCCGTCCCGGGCTGGGCGATCGGCGCCAGCACGGCATGGCAGCGGGTGCCGTCGGGCAGCCGGACATCGGCGAACGGCGCGGCGTCATCGATCCGCCGGCCGCCACTCGCGACCAGTCGCTGCGCGAGGCGGCGGCACTCCTCCTCGGAGTCGAGCACCACCCCGGTCTGCTCGAGGCCGCTGCCGCGGTCGACCCGCACCGGTCCGGGACCGTTGACGAGGACGTCGGTCACACCGGGTAGCCCGAGCAGCGGGTCGAGGGGCCCGGCGCCCACGACCTCGCGCCGCAGCCACTCGTAGACGGCGAGCACGGTCGCGTCACCGACGGGCCGGCCCGCCGCACGGAGGGCGTCGGCCACCCGGTGCGGCGTCAGGGCGCCCGGCTCGGCCGCGAGCCGCCGCCGGACCTCCTCGACCAGTGCGGCGAGGTCGTCGGGGATCACGCCGCCACCTGGCTGTCGGCCTGCGGGTCCACGGACTCGCCCAGCACCTGCGCGACGGCGCGGGCGAGCGGACCGCGCGTGGAGCGCAGCGGGCCGAGCCCCAGGTCGACGGCCTCCGCCAGCCCGCGTTGGTCCCGCATCTGCGCCACCACCGGCAGGCCGGTGGCCCGCTGCACCTCCTCCGGTGCGAACGCCTCCCCCCGGAGTACGACGCCCGCGTCGGCATGCTCCGCGAACCGGGCCCGCATCCGGGCCGCACCGGCGACCCCCACCACGCTCGCCACGGTCATCACCAGCAGCACGTCGCACCGCGCGGCGATCTCGTCGACGAGGGGGTCCGGCGAGCGTGGCAGGTCGGCCACGACGACGGCGTGCCCGCGGCGGGCGGCGGAGAGCGCCTCCCGCGCGGCGAATGCCTGCAGGCTCTGGACCCGCCCGTCGACGTACCAGGACAGCACGCCGAGTCGGCCGCTGTGGGGCAGCGCCTCGCGGAGCGCCCGCGCGGACAGGCGGCCGGTCGTCTGGCACAGCGCGTCCCAGCGGAAGCCCTCGCGACGCTCGACTCCCAGCATCCGGTCCAGGCCCGGTCCCTGGGGGTCGCAGTCGATCACGACCGCCGGCGCCGACCGCGCCGCCCACTGGCCGAGGGCACAGGCGAACGTGGTCGCCCCCGCCCCTCCGGTGCCGCCGATCACGCCGACGACCCGCGCCCGGCCGGGCTGGCGCTCGGTGAGGTCGGCCAGCAGCTCGACCAGCCACCCGGACGACACGGGCAGCTCGACGACCTGCTCGGCACCGAGCCGCAGCGTGGTCCGGAACAGCTCGTGCGGAGCGGGCAGGTGGGTCACGACGTAGCAGCCGGCGCGCGGCTCGGGCGTGAAGCGCAGCAGCTCGTCGGCGAGGTCGGCGCCGACCAGGACGACGGGCGCCCGCGCCCAGGACCGGAGCGCGGTCAGCGGGTCGCGCGCGACGGTCGGCGCGACGTCGGCTGCGGCGGCGAGCGGCAACAGCGCGGCCAGCAGGGCTTCATCGGCGGTCACCACCAGGACGGGTGCGGACGGGTGCGTGGGTGTGTGTCGGGACATGACGAGGTTGTCGCCACGGCCCGACAGCACCACGCCCGGACCGGACCCCCCGGTGGACAGGGCGCCCCGCAAACCCGGCTGTGGACCCGTGGTGGTCCTTTCGGGAACGGGAGTTCCCTACGATGACTCCATGGCCGGACCGGGTAGGGCGCCCACCGCGGCGTTCTTCGACCTCGACAAGACGATCATCGCCAAGTCGAGCGTGCTGGCGTTCAGCAAGCCCTTCCAGGCCGGGGGCCTCATCTCCCGCCGTGCGGTGCTGCGCTCGGCGTACGCCCAGTTCGTCTTCATGGTCGGCGGCGCCGACCACGACCAGGTCGAGAAGATGCGCCAGTTCATGTCCCAGCTGTGTGCCGGGTGGGACGTCGCGACCGTCCGCGAGATCGTGGCCGACACGTTGCACAACGTCGTCGACCCCCTCGTGTACGACGAAGCGGTGCGACTCATCGACGAGCACCACGCCGCCGGCCGGGACGTCGTCATCGTCTCCACCTCCGGCAGCGAGGTCGTCGAGCCGATCGGCCAGCTCCTCGGCGCCGACCGCGTCGTCGCGACGCGCCTGAAGGTCGAGGACGGCCGCTACACCGGCGAGATCGACTACTACGCCTACGCCGAGGAGAAGGCCAACGCGATCCGCGAGCTCGCCGTCACCGTCGGCTACGACCTCGAGGGCTCCTACGGCTACTCCGACTCCGTCACCGACGTCCCGATGCTCGAGGCCGTCGGCTTCCCGCACGCGGTCAACCCGGACAAGGAGCTGCGCAAGGTCGCGGCCACCCGCGGCTGGCCGGTCCTGGTCTTCAACCGGCCGGTCGAGCTGCAGTCGCGGCTGCACCTGCCGCCGCCCAAGCCGACCCTCGCCGCGCTCGCCGTCGGAGGTGTCGTCGCCGTCGGTGCGGCCGTGTGGATCGGTGCGAAGCGGCGCTCGCTCAGCGCCTGATCTCCTCCCCGAGAGGGACCCGTCCCAACCGGCCACTGTTCCCCGGATACCGGGAAAAGACAAGCCTTGAAGGTGGCCGCCGGGCGGCGTACAAAGGACATCAAGAACTCAAGAGCAACACGTGATCCCGGTACCCACGCGGCGATCCACCCTTCCTAACAGGGCGCTGACGCTCGGAACACATCCGGGGCAGCAATTACCGGTGCACGCCTGGTAGCCAATGGTTCACGTGTCAGCGGTGGCACCCGAGACACTCGATGGCTCGGGTGCCACCTGCATGTCACGGACCTTTCGGCCTTCGAGGAACGAGAAGACCGAAAGCGGGTCCGGGAGGTCGAGTAGCGCCGCGCCCGAGGCACGAGGGCGCGACGCGCTTATCGAGACCTCGGCGGGTGGTCTCGATACGCCGGTCCACGGGCTCCTTCGTCGCCGTTGACCGGCTACTCGACCAGCGACGGGGTCGGGCTACTCCGCGTCGCGGACGAGCGGGCTCGCCTCGGCGGCCGCGGCGTACGCCTCGGTGGCGTAGAGCAGCCACGCGTGCCGGCCCGCCGCACCGCCGGTCGCCCAGCCGCGCAGGTTGGACTCGTACTGCGGCCGCAGCGCCAGGTGCGCCGCCTCCGGTACGACGAGCGACTTCTCGTCGACGCCCCGGACAGCGAGCAGCAGCCGCTCCGTCGCGCGGGCCACGATCCCGTTGTGGGAGCCGAACGGGGCGGCGGTCACCAGCTCGGCGTGGACGACCGCCGCCACCGCGAGCGCCGGCGCCTCGGTCGGCGCCGTGACCAGCGCGGCGATGCGCCTGAGCGAGGCCGCGGCGTCGCCGTCCCGCGGCCGGCCGAGCAGCTCGTCAGGGAGCACGCCGCGGGCGGCGAGGGTGTGCAGGCGGGCGAACGCCTGCAGCGGCTGGCGGCGCAGGACCGGCACCAGCGACAGGAGCTCGGTCGAGACGCGCACCGCGTCGGCGGCGATCTCGTCACCCTCGCCCGCGCGGACCTGGGCCAGCGAGGACGCCGATCCCTCCAGCACGGCACTCGCGTGGGCACCGCGCAGCAACGACTCGGCCGTCAGCTCGGGGCTGGTGCGGCGCAGGCCGCGGTCACGCAGCAGCACGTCGATCCCGTCGCGGGCGCCGGCGAAGCCGGAGGGCACGCCCTCGAGGGAGGTCAACCAAGCGTGGGGATCGGTGCTCACGGGGAGCAGCCTAGAAGGGTGTAAAGGTAGACGGCGGACAAGGTGTAAGGTAGACGGTCGGGAGGATGTGGCCATGAGCTTGAACATCAAGAACGAGCGGGTGCACGCGCTGGCGCGCGAGGCGGCCCGCGTCACCGGGAAGAGCCAGACCAGCGCCATCGAGGAGGCACTCGAGAGGCTGCTGGCCGAGTACGGCGAGGATCCGGTCGAGGCGGAACGCAAGCGCCGACTCGACATCATCCGACAGATCCAGCTCGAGGTGGCCAACCTTCCCGAGGCCGAGGGTGAGGACCGGATCCGTTCCGAGGAGGATCCCTACGACCCTGAGACGGGGCTTCCCGTCTGATGATCGTCGACACCTCGGCGCTGATCGCCGTTGTCTTCGCCGAGCCCGAGGCGGACGCCTTCGCGACGCTCATGGCAGCCGAGCCAGCGCAGGTCTCGGCGGCCAACTGGTTCGAGGCCACCATGGTCGCCGACGGCAGGCGCAGCGACGCGGGCCGCCGTCTGCACCGGCTCGTCGACAGCCTCGGCATCACCATCGAGCCGGTCACCGAGGCCCACGCTCGAGCCGCCCGGATCGCCTTCCGCCGCTACGGCAGGGGCTCCGGCTCCCCGGCCAGGCTCAACTTCGGCGACTGCTTCGCCTACGCGCTGTCCGCCACCTCCGGCGAGCCGCTGCTCTTCAAGGGCGACGACTTCACGCACACCGACGTGCTCCGGGCCATCTGACGCAGGCGTGCCTCCGCCGCACGGCCCGCCTCCCGCCGTACCCTCGGCCCAATGGCTACCGACGACACCACCCCGACCCCGGCCGCGCTCTGCTTCGGAGCCGTCGCCGAGGCCTACGACCGCGGTCGCCCCGGCTATCCGCGCGAGGCCGTGGAGTGGTTGACGGGCGAGACGCCGCTGACCGTGCTCGAGCTGGGCGCCGGCACCGGCAAGCTGACCGAGCACCTGGTCGCGCTGGGCCACGACGTGCACGCCACCGACCCCGACCCGGGGATGCTCGACCGGCTGGCCCTGCGGCTGCCCGAGATGCGGGTCTCGCAGACCGCCGCCGAGGAGATCCCGGCCGCCGACGCCACCTACGACCTCGTGGTCGTGGCCGACGCGTTCGAGCACTTCGACGCCGAGAGGGCGCTGCCCGAGATCGCGCGCGTGCTCAAGCGCGGTGGCACCTTCGCGGTGGTCCGCAACGTCCGCGACGAGCGGATCCCGTGGGTCAAGCGGCTCGGCAACCTGATCGGCCACCAGGCGACCGGCGGGGGCATGGGCGAGGCGATCGAGGCGTCGCCGTACTTCGGGCCGGCCGAGGACGCCTCCTTCAAGCAGTGGCAGGTCATCCACCGCGACTCGATCCAGGACCTCGTCCGCTCCCTGCCTGACGTCGCCGTCCTCGAACGCACCGGTCAGGACTCCCGGATCCGCGAGGTCGTCACCTTCTACGACGACTTCGGTCGCGGCATGGACGGCATGCAGCTGCCCTGGGTCACCGAGTGCTTCCGCGCCGTCGTCGGCATCCAGCCGAAGACCATCCGCCAGGACACGCGTACGACGCCCGGTGCCGCCGACGCGCCGGCGACCCTGCCCGCGGAGTACGTCGGCGAGGACACCGTGCCGCTGACCGCCGGGACCGTCCCCGCGTCCCCCACGGCCGCCGGCGCCATGCCGCCCGCCGTCGAGCCGCCGGCCGACGACGACTCCGGGATGCTCCTCATCGACTTCCGCTGAGGGCCCCTGCACTACGGCAGGATGAGCCCATGCGGGGCGGACGGCTGTGGCGACGCGGGCACCTCGGCAGCGATGCCGACCGGGCCGCGTTCCGCGCGCTGCACCAGGCCTCGCTCGCCTCGCCCGCGCTCCGCGAGGGCCTGACCACCACCAGTGCGGAGCGGGCGATCCGTCACCTGCGCACCCTGCTCGGCACGCCCGCGCTCGCGATCACCGACACCGAGGCGGTGCTCGCGTGGGACGGCGTCGGCAGCCACCACGTCGACCAGGCCGCGGTCGTCGGGCTGCTCGCGATCGAGAAGGGCAGCACCCGCACCGTCGACCGCACCCAGCTCGGCTGCACGGAGCCCGGCTGCCCGGTGCGCACCGGGGTGGTCAGCCCGCTGGTGGTGGAGGGCCGGGTGCTCGGGACCGTGCAGGCGTTCTCGCCGACGCCGACCGCCGGGCTGGTGCGGGCGACCGAGGAGGTGGCCGAGTGGGTGTCGGGGCAGCTCGAGCTGGCCGAGCTCGACGCCCACCGCAACCGGCTGATCGAGGCCGAGGTGCGCGCGCTGCGGGCCCAGATCAGCCCGCACTTCGTCTACAACTCCCTCAACGCGATCGCCAGCTTCGTGCGCACCGACCCCGACCGCGCCCGCGAGCTGCTGCTGGAGTTCGCGGACTTCACGCGCTACTCGTTCCGCCGCCACGGCGAGTTCACCACCCTCGCCGAGGAGCTGAACTCCATCGAGCGCTATCTCCTGCTGGAGCAGGCCCGGTTCGGTGACCGGCTCCAGGTCACGCTCAACGTGGCGCCGGAGGTGCTCCCGGTCGTCGTACCGTTCCTCTGCATCCAGCCGCTCGTCGAGAACGCCGTCCGACACGGACTCGAGGGCGCCGACCAGACCGGGCTGCTCACCATCAACGCGCACGACCGCGGGCACGAGGCGGTGATCGAGGTCGAGGACAACGGTGTCGGCGAGGACCCGGAGCGGGTACGACGCGCACTCGCCGGCGACGCCTCCCTCGACTCCATCGGCCTGGGCAACGTGGACGCACGGCTGCGGGCGACGTTCGGCGACGACTACGGTCTCGTCGTGGAGACCGCTCCGGGTGCCGGGACCAAGGTGATCGTGCGGGTGCCGAAGTTCGCGGCGGGGGTGACGGTGTGAGCGGTCCGGCCGGCGGCCTCCGGGTGCTGGTCGTCGACGACGAGCGGCCCGCCCTCGACGAGCTCACCTACCTGCTCGACGCCGACCCGCGGGTGGGCGAGGTGGTGGCCTGCCAGTCGGCGACCGACAGCCTGCGGCTGCTGCGCGAGCGCGAGGTCGACTGCGTCTTCCTCGACATCCAGATGCCCGGCCTGACCGGACTCGAGCTGGCGGAGGTGCTCGGCCGGTTCAAGCAGCCTCCGCCGGTCGTCTTCGTGACCGCGCACGAGAGGCACGCGGTCGACGCCTTCGACCTGCACGCGGTCGACTACGTCCTCAAGCCGGTGCGCCCCGACCGGCTCGCCGAGGCGGTACGCCGGGTCCTCGCCGCAGGCGCACCGCCCGCGCCGGCGCCCGACACCCAGGTCGCCGTCGAGCGCGGCGGGGTCACCCGGTTCGTCGACCGCGGCGACATCACCCACGTCGAGGCCCAGGGCGACTACGCACGCCTCCACACCAGGAGCGGCGAGGCCTACCTCGTGCGGGTCCCGCTGACCACGCTCGAGGAGCAGTGGGCCGAGGCCGGCTTCCACCGGATCCACCGTTCGCAGCTGGTCGCGCTCGCCCACGTCACCGAGGTGCGCACCGAGGCCGGCCGGACGTCGGTCGTGGTCGGCGACACCGAGCTCCCCGTCAGCCGGCGCCACACTCGCGCCCTGCGCGACGTGCTGGTCCGCCGCGCCCGGGCCGGCGGGTAGTCGTGGTCGACCGGGTCCGCGTCACCGGACCGCCGCGGCACACCACGTCGGGACGCCCGGCCAGCCGCCTGGGCGACGTCCACGAGCAGACGGCCCTGGGCGACGTCTACCTGCGCTCGCTGCTGCGCGAGCAGCTCGGCCTCGCCCTCGCCGTACTCTCCACGCTGGCGCTGACCCTCGGCCTCCTGCCGCTGGCCTTCCACCTGTGGCCGGGCCTCGCGGACCTCGACGTCGCCGGCATGCCGCTGGCGTGGCTGCTGCTCGGGGTCGTGGTCTACCCGTTCCTGCTGCTGCTCGGCTGGCGCTACGTGCGCAGCGTGGAGCGCAACGAGCAGGACTTCGCGGACCTGGTGCAGGGCTCGAGCGCCGGGTCGGGAGCGGAGGAGCCGGAGTGAGCACCCACGCCGTCCCCGGCCTGATCGCCGTCCTCGCGGTCACCATCGCCACGGTCGCGATCGGCACGTGGGGGCTGCGCTTCTCCCGTACGACGAGCGACTTCTTCGTCGCCTCGCGCACCGTGCGTCCGCGGCTCAACGCCTCGGCCATCGGCGGGGAGTACCTCTCCGCGGCGTCCTTCCTCGGCATCGCCGGGCTGCTGCTCCTCGGCGGCGCCGACATGCTCTGGTACCCCGTCGGCTGGACCGCCGGCTACCTCGTCCTGCTCGTCCTCGTCGCGGCCCCACTGCGCCGCTCCGGCGCCTACACGCTGCCCGACTTCGCCGAGGCGCGGCTCGGCTCCGGCTGGGTCCGCGCGGCGTCCTCGCTGCTGGTCGTCGGCGTCGGCTGGCTCTACCTGGTGCCGCAGTTCAAGGGTGCCGGCATCACGCTGGAGTCCGCCATCGGCGCACCCGAGTGGGTCGGCCCGGTCATCGTCGGGCTGGTCGTGCTGGTCAACGTGATGTCCGGCGGGATGCGCTCGATCACCTTCGTGCAGGCCTTCCAGTACTGGCTGAAGCTGACGGCGATCCTCGTCCCCGCCATGGTCCTGCTCGTCGTGTGGTGGGGCGACGGCCGTCCCTCCGGCGCGGGCGTCGGAGGGACGTGGGCGGACCCCGTGGCCGGCGGCGGCGCGGTCGGCCTCTACTCCACCTACTCGCTGATCATCGCCCTCTTCCTCGGCACGATGGGCCTGCCGCACGTGGTCGTCCGGTTCTACACCAACCCCGACGGCCGGGGCGCCCGCCGCACCACCCTCGCCGTACTGGCCCTGCTCGGCCTCTTCTACCTCTGGCCGCCCGTGTACGCCGCCCTGGGCCGCGTGTACGGCGACCAGCTGGTCCGCGAGGACCACGCCGACGTGCTCGTGCTGGAGCTGCCGCGACTGATGCTGCACGGGCTCGGGGGCGAGCTCCTGACCGGCCTGGTCACGGCCGGCGCCTTCGCGGCGTTCCTCTCGACCGCCTCCGGCCTGACCATCGCCGTCTCGGGGGTGCTGACCCAGGACGTCACCAACCGCCTGGTCGGGGAGCGGGCGTCGGTGGCGACGGCGTTCCGGCTCGCGACGGCGCTCGCGGTCGTCGTACCCCTGCTGGTGGCGCTGGTCGTCGGCGAGGTCGGCGTCGCCCAGTCCGTCGGCCTGGCGTTCGCCGTGGCCGCCTCGACGTTCTGCCCCCTGCTGGTGCTGGGGATCTGGTGGCGCGGACTGACCGACGCGGGCGCGCTGGCCGGGCTCGCCGCCGGAGGCCTCGGCGCCGGCGGCGCCGCCGTCCTGAACCTGGCCGGTGTCGACGCCTCCGGATGGAGCGGTGCCCTGCTCACCCAGCCGGCGGCGTGGAGCGTGCCGCTGGCGTTCGCGGTGATGGTCGTGGTCTCGCTGGCCACCGCCGGGCGCGCACCCGCCCACGCCCGGCGGTTCCTGGTCCGGTTGCACACCCCGGAGACGCTGGGCGTCACCCGATCGGGGTGATCACCCAGTCGACGTCGATGTCCTCGTAGCTGCCGTCCTCCTCCCACGTGCCCGTGATCTCCCGCCGGGTGCGGTCCCAGGCGATCGCGTCGGGGCCGCCCCCGGTGGCACCCCAGGCCTGGAAGTAGGCCTGGCCCGACGAGCCGCCGCCGCCCTCGCAGGCGACGGTGCGCTCGCCGTACCCGCCGGCGACGACGTCGAGCCAGTAGAGGTCCTGCGCCGGCACCAGCCCGAGGTCGCCGGAGAAGTCGTTGCTCCCGAGCTCACCGGCGTGGGTCCACGAGCAGCGCTCGTCGTGCCCGCTGATCGCGAACGAGCCGGTCACCGACTCCTGCTTCCAGATCGTCGTGGTCGCCGGGTCGCCGTGGCGCACCAGCACCATCTTCAGCTCCCAGGTGCGCGTCTCGGTGTCGGTCGTCTCGCGGCCGGTGACGGTCGCCAGCCACCGCTCGGGGAACTCGTCGCCCTGGCAGGACTCGGTCACCTCAGCGGTGCAGAGGTCCGGGTCGGTCGGCGAGTTCGCCGGGCCGCCGGGCGCCCCGCCGTTGCAGTTGTCCGTGCCCGGTCCGCCGTCGCAGGTGTCGTTGCCGAAGCCGCCCTTGAGGTCGACGTCGTCGCCACCGCCCGCGGAGATGACGTCGTTGCCGTCGCCCCCGGAGATGACGTCGGGCGACGAGCCGCCGTACAGCTTGTCGTCGCCGGTCCCACCCTCGAGGAGCGAGCCGTCCCAGGCCGTCTTGAGCACGTCGGCTCCCGGGCCGCCGTACAGCGCCTGGCCGCCGGCGCCGGAGGCAATCGTGTCGTTGCCGTCCTCTCCGTAGCTGAAGCCGCCCACGCCCGGTCCGGGCGTGATCAGGTCGTTCCCGGTGCCGCCGCGCAGGACGTCGGTGCCCTCGCCGCCGTTGATCCGGTCGTTGCCCGCGCCCCCGGTGACCAGCCGGTCGTTGCCGCCGTTGGCCACGACGGCGTCGTCGCCGCTGCCGCCGTCGATCACGTCGCCGTACGCGCTGCCCTCGATCCGGTCGTTGCCGGCACCGCCCTCGAGCAAGGTGTCGGACTTCGAGGTCCGCAGGGTGTCGGCGTGGTTGCCGCCGTAGAGCCCGATGCCCGGCGCCTGAGCGACGATCACGTCGCGTCCGTCCTCGCCGTACAGCAGACCGCCGGTGCCTGCACCGGACACGATGGTGTCGTTGCCGGCGCCGCCGCAGACGATGTCCAGCCCACCGCGCCCGTTGACGACGTCGTTGCCGCCGCGGGCCACGATCACGTCCCGCCCGGCGGTGCCGCTGATCCTGTTGGCCGCCGCGGTGCCGACGATCGTCGCCTTGAAGCCGGCGCAGCGGGGCGTGGCCGCGTCGGCGCTGGTAGCGATGCCGATGCTCGCCGGGACCACCAGGGCGGCGACGAGGATGAAGGGGAGTCTTCTCATGCTCCGAGCGTCGGGGGCGGCGCTTGGCGTCGGCTTGCGAGCTGCTTGGGGAGGGAGGGGCCACGGCGCGTCCCGGAAGCCCCCGACACGCCGTACTCACGGGCGTGTTGCCTGTTCGACCAACGCGTTGTGGCCCCGGTGGAGAGCGACCGACGTCGTGGACCGATCAGCGGCAGCTCCTCGCAGCGGCGCGCACGCCGCGTCAGCGCCGCGTTGCCGAGTACGGGGCTCGACCGGTCGCTCACGGCCGGAACGGGTACGACGTCAGGCGGTCGCCGCGACGGGAAGGCTCGCCGCACGGCGCTCGCCGCCGGGAGCCCGGACCGCGACCAGCAGGACCACCAGGCCGAGCGCGGTCACGCCGGCGCCCGCCCAGAGCGGGGAGGTGTACCCGAGCCCGGCGGCGAGAGTGAGGCCCCCGACCCATGCGCCGAGCGCGTTGCCGACGTTGAAGGCGGCGATGTTGGCACCCGAGGCGAGGGTGGGTGCGCGGTCGGCGTACGCCATGACCCGCATCTGCAGGCCGGGGACGGTGCCGAACCCGACCGCGCCCATGAGCACCAGCATCACGACCGTCAGCACCTGGCTGCCGGCGGTGAGGGCGAAGACCGCGAGCACGGCGGTCAGTCCGGCGAGGGCGACCTGCAGGGTGCGGACGAGGTCGCGGTCGGCGGCGCGGCCGCCGTACAGGTTGCCGGCGAAGAGGCCGACCCCGAAGAGGACCAGCAGCAGCGGGACGGCACCGGACGCGAAGCCGCTGACCTCGGTCAGGGTGAACGCGATGTAGGTGAAGCCGCCGAACATGCCGCCGTAGCCGAGCACGGTGACGGCGATCGAGAGCCACACCTGCGGACTGGCGAACGCCGACAGCTCGGCGCGGACGCCCGCCGACGCGGCCTCGCCGGCGCCGGTGCGGGCGGGCACGAGGGCGGCGATGCCGACGAAGGCGGCGACGCCGATGACGGTGATCGCCCAGAAGGTGGAGCGCCAGCCGGCGGCCTGGCCGAGCAGGGTGCCGAGCGGGACGCCGAGGACGTTGGCGAGGGTGAGGCCGCCGAACATGAAGGCGATCGCGCTGGCCTTGCGGTCGGGGGCGACGAGCTGCGCGGCGACGACGGAGCCGATGCCGAAGAAGGCGCCGTGGCACAGGGCCGCGACGACGCGGCCCGCCATCATCGTGCCGTAGTCGGGGGCGATCGCGGAGATCAGGTTGCCGAGGACGAACAGGACCATGAGCCCGAGCAGGGCGGTCTTGCGGGGGACCCGGGTGAGGGCGAGGGTCAGCGCGACCGCGCCGACCGCGACGCTGAGGGCGTAGCCGGAGATGAGGTAGCCGGCGGTGGTCTCGGTGACGGAGAAGTCGTCGGCGACCTCGGGCAGCAGGCCCATGATGACGAACTCGGTGAGGCCGATGCCGAACCCTCCGATCGCGAGGGCGAGCAGGGCGACGGGCATGGAGTGCTCCTGGGGGAAGATGGGTTGCGCTTGTAGATAGTCAGCGTGTGCATTAGTTGCACACGCTGCGTATTGATAGTTGCACACGCGCACTATCGGCGCAACCCGGGTATGCTGGTGCTCCGTTGACCGAGGAGGACCCATGGGCATCGCCGACGACGCCGTCGAGATCCGCGCCCAGGGCTGGCGCACGCTGGCCGCCGTGCACGGACTGATCGAGGCCGCCCTGGAGAAGGCGCTGCAGGCCGAGCACCAGCTCTCGGTCGTGGAGTTCACCGTGCTCGACGCGCTCAGCCGGCAGGACGGCTGGCACATGCGGATGCAGCAGCTCGCCCGCGCGGCCGCCCTCTCCGCGTCCGCCACCACCCGCCTGGTCACCCGGCTGGAGAACCGCGGCCTGCTCACCCGGATCCTCTGCGCGGACGACCGGCGCGGCATCTACACCGAGCTCACACCCGCCGGTCGGGCACTGTTGGAGAAGGCACGACCGCTCCACGACGACGTGCTCCGCACGACCCTCGAGGAAGCCGGCGACATCCCCGAGCTGGCCTCGCTCGCGCGCTTCGTGGGCTCGGTCGCCGTCGACTGAGCCGCGCCCACCGCGTCGCAAGCGAACTCCAAGCGCGGCTCCCTAGCGTCCTCCCCGCACCGTCACCGACCCGTGGAGGACCTCCCGTGAACCACCCTGCCCGCTTCGCCGCACCCGCCGTGCTGCTCCTCGCCCTCGCGATCGCCGCCTGCGGAGGCGAGGACCCGGACCGCGGCCCGAGGTCCTCCGACGGCCCGTCGGTGATCCCCGACGTCACGCCGACCGCGACCGCGACCGAGACCGGGACCGACGCCACCACGATCCTCGAGTACTTCGAGCAGGCGGGCATCACCCAGACCGCGCTCGGTCCCGACGACGGTGGCCCGGTGGTCGACCTGCCGGTCCTCGACGGCTGGAGCGAGAGCGGTGACTACGCCAGCGAGGCGTCCTACGGCGCGATCGTGTACGACGCCGCCGCCGACGCGACCCAGCCGCCGCGGGTCCTGACCCTGCTCGCCCGGGTCGAGGGGCCGGCGGACCCGGCGCGGATCCTCGAGCTCGCGCCCGGCGAGCTGCTCGGTCTCGACGGGTTCACGCCCTCCGACGACGGCGAGGCCAGCACCCTGGGCGCCTACGACGCGGTGCAGGTGATCGGCAGCTACTCCAACGGCGGCCACGACCTGCTCATCGCGCAGAAGACCGTCGTGGTCCCCGACGGTGACGAGCTCTACGTCCTCCAGCTCAACGCCTACGCGCCGCCCGCCGAGGCCGACGTGCTGCTGCCGGCCCTGCAGGAGATCGACGCGACCACCACGATCACGCCGTGAGCGCTGCCGGGGTCTCGTGACGGTGGGACCACCCGGCCGACGCCCGCGCGCAGACCAGGTCGACGAGCAGCGGGTGCGGCCCGATCACGTCGGCGACGACGCTCGCGCCGGCTGCGAGGGCGTCGTGCCGGGCCAAGCGATGGAAGTGCCCGGTGGCCAGCAGGTACGGCGACACGGCATCGCCCGCACGCACGACGTGCTCGGGCCGGCTGCCCAGCCCGGACAGCGTCGCGAGCCGGACGGGCGCGCCCCACGCGTGGGCGAGCAACGTGGCGGCACCCTCCAGGTCGGCGGTCGCGAGCGGGTCCGACGAGCCTGCGGCGACGAGGACGACCGGCTGGCCGGGCGTCGCCCCGGCCTCGCGGAGCCGGTCGACCTGCGCGGAGGCCAGGAGCGGGTCGGGACCGAGCGCGCCACCGAGGTGGACGAGGTCGGCCCCCGGCGCCGCGTCGACCGCGGCGGGCAGGTCGTGGCGCAGGTGGTAGCCGGTCGACAGCAGCAGCGGGACGACCACCGTGGGCTCGTCGACGGAGGCGACGACATCGGCGAAGAGCGGGGCACACAGCTCGACGTACGACGTCGTGGCGTCGACACCCAGGCGCAGGCCGGCGGCCCGGGTCAGCTCGGCGGCGACGAGGTTGCCCGCCGTCGTACGGGTGCCGTGGGCGACGGTGACCAGCCTCATGCCGTCACCGCCAGCCGGTAGCCGCGCTTGACGACGGTCTGGATGCAGCGGGTGCCCAGCGCGGCGCGCAGCCGCGCGACGGCCATCTCGACGGCGTGCTCGGAGCCGGCGGTGCCGGACGGAAGCGCGGCGAGCAGGTCGCGGCGCGAGACGACCGTGCCCGGGTTGACCAGCAGGGCCTGCAGGACGGCGTACGGCGCCGGGGAGAGCTTGACCTCGACACCGTCCAGCAGCACGTCGTCGCCGTGGAGCAGCAGGGTGTGTCCGGCCACCTCCAGGGACGTGCCGGCCGCGCGCGAGGGCAGCTCGGTCTCGAGCTGCTTGACCATCGCCGCCAGGCGCGAGCGCTCGGGGTAGATCGAGGGGACGCCCCACATCTCGAACGCGGCAGCGGTGACCGGTCCCACGCAGGACGCGACGACGTCGGCCTGGAAGGCGGTGACGACCTCGTCACGATGTCCGGTGGAGGTCGCGGCCTCCATCATCGCGGCGATCGCGGGGGCCGCGGTGAAGGTGACGGCGTGGACCCGGCGCTCCGCGATCTGCTCGATCAGCGCGAACATCGGCTCCGGGTCGTCCGCGCCCTCGACGCGGTAGACGGCGACCGTGGTCACCTCGGCGCCGAGCCGGCGCAGCGCGTGCGCCGCCATCGAGAGCGACTGGCCGTGCTCCTGCACGACGATCCGCACCCCGTCGAGGTTGCGGCCGCGCAGGTGCGCGAGCACGTCCTCGAACTCCTCGGACTCCGGCGCCCACAGCTCGCGCAGCCCGAACCGGCGCAGCGCGCCGACGCTCTTCGGGCCGCGGGCCAGGATCTCGGCGCCGCCCAGGTGGGCGGTGAGGTCATCGAGCAGGCCCCAGCGCTCGGCGGCGCTGAACCACGACTTGAGCCCGATGCCGGTGGTCGCGACGAAGATGTCGACCGGGTCCGAGAGCACGTGCTTGGTCGCGGCCAGCAGGCCGACCTCGTCGATCCGGTTGGGGTCGACCGACAGCGCAGGCGCGTGCACCACCTCGGCACCGCGGCGCTCCAGCAGCGCGATCTGCTCGTCCGCCCGGCGAGCAGCCGTCACGCCGATCCGGAAACCGGTGAGGGGCTGCTCGCTGATGGGCACCGTCACATTGTCGCTCACGGTTCGGTGCGACGGGCGCCCACGAGCACCACGCCGTCGGCGACACGGACGTCCCAGGTCGGTACGACGACCGACGGGTCGTCGATGCAGGCACCCGTGCGCAGGTCGAACGGCTGCTTGAGCAGCGGGCTCGCCACGAAGGGCACCTGCTCCTCGGTGTCACCGCTGCGGACCGTCTTGGTGCCCACGATGCCGCGGGAGAGGACGGAGGCCCGGCCGAACGGGTCGAAGTTCGAGAGCGCGAACACCTGGTCGTCGTACGTCCGGAACACGGCGACGGCCTCGCCGTCGACGAGCGCGGTGACGCCCGACTCGGGCCGGATCTGGTCGAGGCGGCAGACGGCCGTCTCCGTCGCGGCCGTCTCCATCGCGGTGGTCTCCTTCTCGGTCGTCGTCATCGGGGGCCTCCCACCGGGATCGTGGCGCCGAGCGAGACCGGCCCGTCGTTGTTGGCGGCCTGGATCTGGCCGCGCTCCTCGCGGAAGGTGATGTTGGGGTCCGGGGTGCCGGGTGCGTTGACGAAGGACACGAACCGCTCGAGCTTCTGCGGGTCCTCGATCGTCGCCTTCCACTCGTCGAAGTACGAGTCGACGTGCTGGGCCATGGCGGCCTCCAGCTCGGCGCCGAGGCCCAGACTGTCGTCGACGACGACCTCACGGATCCGGTCCAGGCCGCCGATGGCGTCCATCCAGTACGACGTGCGCTGGAGCCGGTCGGCGGTGCGGATGTAGTACATGAGGAACCGGTCGAGGTAGCGGATCAGCTCCTCGCGGGACAGGTCGCCGGCCAGCAGCTGCGCGTGGGCCGGGATGGCGCCGCCGTTGCCGCAGACGTAGAGGTTCCAGCCCTTCTCGGTGGCGATGATGCCGAAGTCCTTCGACCGCGCCTCCGCGCACTCGCGGGCACAACCGGAGACGCCGCCCTTGAGCTTGTGGGGCGAGCGCAGGCCGCGGTAGCGCAGCTCGAGCTCGATGGCCATGCCGACCGAGTCCTGCACGCCGTAGCGGCACCAGGTCGAGCCGACGCAGGACTTCACGGTGCGCAGCGACTTGCCGTAGGCGTGGCCCGACTCCATGCCGGCGTCGACGAGCTTCTTCCAGATCGCCGGCAGGTCCTCCATGCGGGCACCGAACAGGTCGATCCGCTGGCCGCCGGTGATCTTGGTGTACAGGCCGAACTCCTTCGCGACCTCGCCGATGACGATCAGCTTGTCGGGCGTGATCTCGCCGCCGGGGATGCGCGGGACGACCGAGTAGGTGCCGTTCTTCTGCAGGTTGGCGAGGTAGGCGTCGTTGGTGTCCTGCAGCGTCGCGTTGGCGCCGTCGAGGACGTGGTGGTTGAGCAGGCTGGCGAGGATCGAGGCGACCGCCGGCTTGCAGATGTCGCAGCCGCGGCCCAAGCCATGGCCCTCGATGATGTCGTCGAAGCGGTTGTAGCCGTGGACGGCGACGACCTCGAAGAGCTCCTGACGGGTCATCGCGAAGTGCTCGCACAGCGACTTGTCGACGACCTTGCCGGTCGCGGCGAAGTGGTCCTCGACGATCTTCTTCACGACCGTCTTGCACGAGCCGCACGTCGAGCCGGCCTTGGTGCACTTGGTGACGCAGCCGGCGTCCGAGCACGGGCCGCCGTCGTTGAGGGTGGAGTCGTCGGAGACGGCCGCCTTGATCTCGGCCTTGGTGACGTCGTTGCAGGAGCAGATCTGCGCCTCGTCGGGCAGGCCCAGCTCCACGCCGCCGCCGCGACCGGCCGGCAGGATCAGCTCCTCCGGGTTCTCCGGCAGCTCCATGCCGCTGCCGACCATGGGCCGCAGCACGCCGTACGCCGAGGCGTCGCCGACCAGGATGCCGCCGAGCAGCTCGAAGCCGCCGTTGTCGTTCTCCTTGACGACGAGCTTCTTGTAGATGCCGGCCACCGCGTCCGCGAAGACCAGCTCCAGGCAGTCGTCGGTGGTGCCGAAGGCGTCACCGAAGGAGGCGACGTCGACGCCGAGCAGCTTGAGCTTCGTCGACATGTCGGCGCCGGTGAAGGCGCCGGCCTCGCCGCCGAGCAGGGTGTCGACGACGACCTCGGCCATCGTGTAGCCCGGCGCGACCAGGCCGTACATCCGGCCGCCGGGCGCCGCGCACTCGCCGATCGCCCAGATGTTCTCGTCGGAGCTGCGGCACTGCTCGTCGACCAGGACGCCGCCGCGCTCGGCGATGTCGAGACCTGCAGCGCGGGCGATCGCGTCGCGGGGACGGATGCCGGCGGAGAAGATGACGAGGTCGAGGGGCAGCGTGTCCTCGTCCTTGAACTTGATGCCCGACACCTTCCCGTCGGCGTCGCCGTCGATCAGCTCGGTCATCACGCCGGTGTGGACGGTGAGGCCGAGCTCCTCGATGTGCCGCTTGAGGGTCGCGCCCCCCGCGTCGTCGATCTGCACCGCCATCAGCCGCGGCGCCATCTCGACCACGTGGGTCGGGACGCCCAGCTGGTGCAGCGCGTTCGCGGCCTCCAGGCCGAGCAGGCCACCACCGATGACCGCACCCGCCCGGGCACCCTGCGACGCCTCGCGGATCGCCTCGAGGTCCTCGATGGTGCGGTAGACGAAGACGTTGTCGAGGTCCTTGCCCGGCACCGGCGGCACGAACGGGGCCGCACCGGTGGCGAGCACCAGCTCGTCGTACCGGATCGTGTCGCCGTCGGCGAGCGTGACGTGCTGCGCCTCGCGGTCGATGTGGGTGACCTCGGCCTCGAGCAGGAGCCTCACCCGCGGGTCGTCGTACACGCCCCCGGGCAGGTAGGACAGCGCCTCGGCGCCCACCTCGAAGAAGGAGGTCAGCGCGACGCGGTCGTACGCCGGGCGGGGCTCCTCACCGAGCACCACGATGTCGTGGGTCTCGGTCAGCCCGCGCTCGATCGCGGCCTGGACGAAGCGGTGGCCGACCATGCCGTGGCCGACGACGACCAGCTGCTTGCGGAGGTGCGGTGCCATGTCAGGACCCCTTCTGGGACGTGGCCAGGGCAGGGCTCGGGGTGCCGAGCAGCTGCCTGACCGTGGAGGCGCAGCCACCGCATCCGGTGGTCGCGCGGGTGGTGTCGCGGACCTGCTCGAACGACGAGCAGCCGCGGATCCGGCCGGCGGTGACGCCTGCACAGGCGCACACCTCGGCGTCGTCGGGGAGGGCGCGGACAGCACTGGCCGCGTCGTTCGGGTCCCCGGTGCGCTCCGGCATCAGGAGGTTCCCCGGCTCACGCGGGCCGAGGACCGTCTGCCGGTCGAAGTGCTGGGTGATCAGGCCGACCCGCGACAGGTCGCCGACCAGGGTGGCCGCGACGATCCGGCCGTCGCGCACGACGAGCCGGCGGTGCGAGCCGGAGATCGGGTTGGAGACCTCGACGACCTCGCCGCCGGCGGCGATCTCGCGCTCCGCGTCGCCGAGCACGGCGACGTCGAGGTCGGTGGCCCGCAGGCGGGCGACGATGCGGGCACCGTCGTACTTCACCGGCTCGTCGCACAGGATGCCGGCGAGGATGCCGGCCTGCTCCCACGCGGGCGGGACGAAGCCGGTCGTGCGGCCGTCGTGCTCGATGCAGTCGCCGAGGGCGTGAATCGACGGGTCGCTCACGCTGGCGAGTCGGTCGTCGACCACGATGCCGCGGCGGACCTCGAGGCCGGCGCCCCGGGCCAGCGCGGTCGACGGGCGGCCGCCCGCGGTGAGGACCAGCAGGTCGGTGTCGAGGGTGAACCCGTTGTCGAGGCGCAGCGAGACCCGGCCGGGGTTGCGCGGCAGCGGGTCGAGCACCCTGACGCGTCCCATCCCCAGCGGGCCGTCCTCGGAGTTGAGCCGGATGGCACGCGAGCCGGTGTAGACCGCGACACCGAGCTTCTTCAGGTCGCGGGCGAGGATCCGCCCGGCGGCGGTGTCGATCTGCTGGTGGAGCAGGTGCTCGGCGCCCTCGACGATCTCGGTGTCGAGGCCGCGGGTGCCCAGCGCCCGGGCGACCTGCAGGCCGAGCAGGCCGCCGCCGACGACCACCGCACGGCGGTTGACCGGGCGTCCGTCCTCGTCGGTGGCGGTGATCGCGTCGAGCAGTCGCTCGCAGTCGCCGAGGCTGCGGAAGGCGTGCACCGCGTCGTGCAGCGAGCCGTCCATCCGGACCAGGCCGCGGATCGGCGGGAGCGTGGGGATGCTGCCGGTGGCGAGCACCAGGACGTCGTACTCGATGAGGGTGCCGTCGACGAGCATTACGTCGCGGTGGTCACGGTCGACCCCCAGCACGCGGGCGCCCAGGCGCAGGTCGATGCCGTGCTCGTCGTACCACTCGGGCGAGCGGAGCGTCAGCGACTCCGGGCGGTGGGTCCCCTCGAGGACGGCGGAGAGAAGGATCCGGTTGTACGGCGCCACGGGCTCGTCGCCGAGGACGGTGATGGCGTACAGCTCGGTGGCCCGGCGGGCCACCAGCTCCTCGACGAGGCGGGTCGTGGCCATGCCGGAGCCGACGACGACGAGCCGCTTGAGCGGCTGGTCGGATCGGTGGCTCTCGGTCATGTGTCCATGGTGCTGGCCGGAGATTTCACCTCCCGGCGCCGGTGTTGCACCCCGAGGTCAACTACTCCTCACAACCTCACCAGCCTCACGGGATCACGGGGTGAGGCCGATCACGGGCCTGTTACACGATGACCTCGGCCGCGCACACCTTGAACTCCGGCATCCGGCTGGAGGGGTCGAGCGCGTCGTTGGTGAGCCGGTTGGCGCCGACCCAGTGGAAGGGCACGAAGACCGTGTCGGGACGGATCGTCGTGACGACCCGGGCCGGCGCCTTCATCTCGCCGCGACGGGTGCGGACCAGGACCGGGTCGCCGTCGTGGGCACCGATCCGGTCGGCCAGCATCGGGTGCATCTCGACGAAGGCGCCCTCGTCGGTGAGGCCCCTGATCCGGCGGGTCTGGGCGCCGGACTGGTACTGCGCAAGGACCCGACCGGTCGTCAGGTGGACCGGGTACGACGCGTCGGGCTGCTCGGCCGCGCCCGCGAACTCCTGGACCAGGAAGCGCGCCCGGCCGTCCGGCGTCGCGAAGGACTCGGCGAACATCCGCGGCGTGCCGGGGTGGGGCGCGGCGTCGCCATCGGTCGCCGGGCAGGGCCAGAACACGCCCTTCTCGGCGACGATCCGCTCGTAGGTGATGCCGGAGTAGTCGGCCTTGCCACCCGCGGACGCCCGGCCGAGCTCCTCGAAGATCTCCTCGGGATCGGTCGAGAAGTCGATGGGCGCACCGAGGCGGGAGGCGAGGCCGGCGATCACGTCGAGGTCGCTGCGCACCCCGGCCGGCGGCGTGATCGCGCGCTGGCGCAGGATGACGCGGCCCTCGAGGTTGGTCATCGTGCCACTCTCCTCCGCCCACTGCGTGATGGGGAGGACGACGTCGGCGAGCGCCGCGGTCTCGGACATGACGATGTCGCAGACGACCAGCAGGTCGAGCGACTCCAGTCGCTGGGTGATGTGGGTGGCGTGCGGTGCGGAGACCACGATGTTGGACCCGAAGACGAGGAGCGCCCGTGGCCCGTCGGCGCCGCCGCCGTCGCCGACCTGGCCCAAGGAGTCCAGCAGCTCGTAGGCGGACTTCCCCTTGCCGGGCAGGGAGTCCGGGTCGACACCCCACACACCGGCCACGTGGGCGCGGGCCGCCGGGTCGTCGATCATCCGGTAGCCCGGGAGCTGGTCGGCCTTCTGGCCGTGCTCGCGGCCACCCTGGCCGTTGCCCTGGCCGGTGAGGCAGCCGTAGCCGGACGACGGCTTGCCCGGCATGCCCAGCGCGAGCGCCACGTTCAGCCAGCCGAGCACGGTGGCCGTGCCCTGTGCGTGCTGCTCGGCGCCGCGCGCGGTCAGCACGATGACCTTCTCGTTGCCGGCGAGCAGGTCGACCAGGGCGCGCAGCTCGTCGGTCGCCACGCCCGTGGTCCGCTCGACGCGCTCGGGCCACCAGGCGGCGACCGAGCGGCGGACCTCGTCGAAGCCGGAGGTGCGGGCGGCGACGTACTCCTCGTCGACGGCGCCCCGCGCGTCCAGCAGGTGGAGCACGCCGAGGGCGAGCGCCAGGTCGGTGCCGGGCACGGGCTGCAGGAACAGGTCCGCACGCTCGGCCGTCGAGGTCAGGCGCGGGTCGATCACCACGACCTTGCCGCCCCGCTCGCGGAGCCGGTCGAGGTGGCGGGCCGCGGGCGGCATCGTCTCGGCCATGTTGGAGCCGACGAGCACGACCACGTCGGCCTGCTCGATGTCGACGAGCGGGACGGGCAGGCCGCGGTCGACGCCGAAGGCCTGGTTGCCGGCGCTGGCTGCCGAGCTCATGCACCAGCGGCCGTTGTAGTCGATCTGGCTGGTGCCGAGCGCGACCCGGGCGAACTTGCCGAGCTGGTAGGACTTCTCGTTCGTGAGGCCGCCTCCGCCGAAGACCGCGACCGCGTCGTTGCCGTGCTCGGCCTGGAGGATCGCGACCTTGCGGGCGACGTGGTCGAGCGCCTCGTCCCACTCGGCGGCGCGGAGCTCGCCGGTCGCCCGGTCGCGGATCATCGGGGTGGTCAGCCGCTCGCGGCTGCCGCGCAGCTCGCCGGACGTCCAGCCCTTGCGGCACATCGCACCCTCGTTGACCGGGAACTCCTCCCAGGCGCCGATCTCGATGCCGGCGCGACCCTTGCGGGAGATCGCCATGCCGCACTGCAGGCTGCAGTACGGGCAGTGCGTCTTCACGGGGCTGCGGTCGGCGGTCTCGGTCATGTCATCCATTCCAACGGGGCGTCGTTTCGCGTCACGGGAGGCCGCGAGGCCGTGAGGTCAACATCTCCTCACGGCCTCACGACCTCGTTGCGTCCGGGGACTCAGACGCCGACGTACCCCGTGTCCGCCTTGGCGCCGGAGCGCTTGCGGAGGTAGACCGCCCAGGTGACGAGGGCGCAGACCACGTAGAAGGCCGTGAAGATCACGAACGCGTTCTTGGTGGCGGCCAGCGGCTCGGTCACCCACGGGCTGTTGAACGTGATGGGGATCAGGAAGCCGCCGATCGCGCCGACCGCACCGATGATGCCGATGGCCGCGGAGGCCTTCTTGCCCTGCGTGATGAGCGCGAGCTCACGCTCCGCGGTGCCCTCCGCAGTCGCCCGGACGGCGTCCTTGCGGAAGATCGCGGGGATCATCTTGTACGTCGAGCCGTTGCCGATGCCGCTGAAGACGAAGACCAGCAGGAAGGCACCGAGGAAGAACGGGAAGATGTCCTGGTTCGACTCGATCGCGGCGCGGACCGGCTCGGGGAACTGGAACGCGGACGGGTCCTTGGCGATCTCGGCGAGCTTGGCCTTGTCCGGCGGCGGGGGCAGCACGGTGAGCTTGCTCAGCGTGAACAGCACCAGCAGCGTGGAGGCGATCATGCCGGAGAACGCGACGAGGGTGATCCGCGCGCCGCCGTACTTGTCGGCCAGCCAGCCACCGAACGGACGGGCCATCGAGCCGACGAGGGCGCCGAGGAAGGCGTAGAAGGCGAAGTTGATGCCGATGCCCGTGATGGACGGGAGCGGCTGGCGCCAGAAGTTGACCTTGATCAGCAGCGGCATCGCGGCGGAGAAGCCGATGAACGAGCCGAAGGTGCCGATGTAGAGGAACGACATGATCCAGGTCTGCTTCTCCTTGAGCACGCTGAGCTGCTCGCGGGGGTTGGACTTGGCGCCGGCCAGGTTGTCCATGAAGAAGAACGCGGCGATGGTCGCGACGACCGCGAGACCGGCGTACACGAACGCGGCACGCTCGAGGTGGATGCCACCCTGCGACGCCTTGACCAGGCCGAAGATGCCCGCGCCACCGACGATCACCGGCAGGAAGAACTGGATGAGCGACACGCCGAGGTTGCCGCCCGCGGCGTTGAGGCCCAGCGCCGCGCCCTTCTTGTCAGCGGGGTAGAAGAAGTTGATGTTGGCCATCGAGCTGGCGAAGTTGCCACCACCGAAGCCGGCGGTCGCGGCGATCACGCAGAACACCCAGTACGGCGTGTCCGGGTTGGTCACCGCGAACGCGAAGCCGAGCGTCGGCACCAGCAGCAGCGCCGCGCTGACCATCGTCCAGTTGCGGCCGCCGAACTTCGGCACCGCGAGGGTGTAGGGCACCCGGAGCAGCGAGCCGACGAGGTTGGGGATCGCGACGAGGAAGAAGAGCTGCTCGAGGGTGAACTGGAAGCCCTGCGCGAGCAGGAACGCCGACGAGACGCTCCAGATCAGCCACACCGAGAAGCCGAGGTGCTCGGCGAAGATGGACCAGATCAGGTTGCGCTTGGCGATCGGCGCGCCGGTGGTCTCCCAGAACTCCTTGTCCTCGGGACGCCAGTCCTCGATCCACCGCCCGGAACGGTGGGACGTGGTCGGACTCGGCGCAGTGACGACGGACTCGTCCGGGCCGTTGTTGGTGGTCAGTGTCATTCTCGGGCTCCTGGCGTTCTGTCCACGCAGGACAGGTGTCGGATGTTGCCCCCGATCCTGTGCGCCGCTCGTTTCACCCCGTCGTGCCGCGAGATTTCGTTGCGTCAACTCGATCTCACGGGCTCACGCGCCTCACGGGCTCACCCTCCGTCTCGGGAGGTGCGTTCACGCTGAGGGGCTTCGCCCTCCGCCAGGCGCTCCGGACTCCGACGTCCGGTGGTCGGCCCGGGTGCCGGTCGTCGCCGTGGAGATCCTGTCGCCGGCTACTGGGACCCCGCCAGCTCCAGCGCCCGCTCCCGGTCGAGGAAGAAGAACTGCGCCGGCTTCTCGGAGATCGACGTCCTCAGGTCGACGAGCGGGCCGCGCTCGCAGCCCAGCCGCTCCATCAACGCGATCGAGGCGTCGTTGCGGGCGTCGGGCTCGAAGACGATCCGGCGGCAGCCGGGGAGGTGGGCGACGAAGTCGAGGCCGGCGGCGATGATCTCGGGGGTCCGTCCGGCCCGGCGCTCGTCGTCGGCGAGCAGCAGGTGGACGCCGACGTCGCCCTCGCGGCGGTCGTAGAACCCGCCGATCTCGTCGACCCGCGGGTCGTAGGTCTGCAGCAGGCCGACGGGGGCGTCGTCGAGGACGAGGAGGTACGCCGCCAGGTGCTCCTGCTCGTCGATGAACGTGTAGATCTCCTCGACCTCCGCCTGGCCGAGGTCGGCCATGCCCCAGAAGACGGCGCGCTCGGTGGTCACCCAGGACGTGAGCAGGGCGGCGTCGGCGGCGGGTTCCACCGGACGGACGGCGACGGTCATGGCGGGCTGGTTCATCGGTCCTCCAGGGGGATGGTGCTGCCGGCGGCCCACGCCGCCTGCTGGTCGTGGTGGTGGGGCGAGGCGGGGTCACCGGAGGCGCCGAGCGGCACGACCCAGCGCGAGTCCCCGGCGAGGTCCCACACGAAGCGCGCCACCGGGCCGTGCACGCAGGCGCCGGCGCCGCCGAGGGCACGGGTCGCCAGCACGCAGTCGTCGTCGCCCGCGACCGCCGGCCACGGCGGGGCGTGGCCGTCGGGCACCGCCAGCCCGAACTGCTGCTCCGGCGTGAGTGGTACGACGACGTGCCCGTTCCCCCACGCCGCCGGCTCGGGCGCGGCCGCGACGACTTCGAGGGCGTCGGCGACCGAGCTCAGCGGGTCGACGCCGAAGGCCTTCGGTGCGTCGAGCAGTGTCGGCAACGCCAGCCGGAGCCGGGCGCGCAGGTCGAACCAGGGCGCGTAGAGCTCGCCGAACGGCGACGCGTCCACTCCGGCCAGCCCCGGAGCGGCGGCGTACGCCTCGACGACGGCGACGCGGACCGCCGCGAAGAGGGCGGCCTCGACGCTGTCGGCGGCCATCCGGCGGTCCCAGGCGAGCAGCCGGTCCCGCAGCGCCGTCGCCGCAGGCGACAGGTCGACGAGCGCCGCGGCGAGGTCGAGCAGCGTCTCCCCGGCGACCTGCCGGTCATCGGCCAGGGCACCACCGAGCGCCTCCGGCGTGACCGGTCCGACCGCGACCAGGCCCGCGACGACCTCGGCCAGGCGTCGCGCGCGGTGCGGCGGGGCGAAGTCGTCGCCGATCCGGGCGAAGTCGTCGGTGACGCGGTCGTTCGCCGTGACCAGCACGGGCCCGGTGCGGCGGGGCAGGTCCTCGACCCACCCGTTCCACGCGCCGTCCGGCCCGCGCACGGGCACGCGGCCGACCACGCGGTGCTCGATGCCGGCCGCGTCGGCCACGAGGAGGTTGTCGACGGGGCCGACCCAGCGGCCGAAGGCGGCGGTGACATCGGCGGCGGAGCGCGAGCGGAGCAGCGGCAGCAGGGTGTCGAAGCCGAGGTCCCCCAGCACGGACGCGGGACTGCGCAGGCTGAAGGTGCCCGCAAGGCCCGGGCCGCCGGTCACGACGGGACCGCGCTCGGTGACGAGGACCTCGACCGGGACGGCGTCGTACTCGTCGGCACCGGTGCGGACCCGCACCACCTCGACCCGGCGCGCCACCGGCTCCCAGCCGGCGGCGCCGCGGGCGATGACGGCACCGCGATGACGGACCAGCTCCTCGGCGTACACGTCCTCGTCGTCGGCGACCGCGTTGGTGACGCCCCACGCGACCGGTCCGGCATGGCCGAAGTGCTGCACGCCGGGGACACCGACGAAGGTCAGGCCGGTCACGTCGAACGGGTCGTCGGGGTCGGTGCAGGTGAGCCGGACCTGGGCGTAGCAGCCGGGCGCCTCGATGACGCGGTGCGGGTCGCCGGCCACGATCGGCAGCCCGCTCGCGGTCAGCGATCCCGCCACCGCGACGGCGTTGCTGCCGCCGGGCAGGCCCTCGGTGCGCAGCAGGGCGAGCGCCTCCGCCGCGTCCTCGCCGAGCACGGTCGCGACGTGGTGCTGCCAGAGCTTGGTCGGGAAGCGGGAGAAGAGCAGGTGCTGGACCGCGAAGACGGCGAGCGGTGTCCAGGTGTGCCAGGGTCTCGTGACGGTCGCTGCGCGACCTCCTCGACCACCGGCGACGACATCGTTGACGCCGTCGACGTAGGCATCGACGAAGGCGCGGCTCTCCGGCGCCAGCGCCGCGTGCGCACGGCGGGCCACGTCGACAAGCAGGGCCCGCCGCGCGAGCACGTCCCACTCCTGGGCGGAGGGGCCGAAGAGCTCCGCACACGTCCCCTCGGTACGACGCCGCTCCACCTCGAGCTGCCACGGCCGGTCCTGCGCCGTGGCCCGTCCCTGCTCGCGGGCCACCTCGAGGACGGAGGTCCCGGTGACGTGCGGGATGCCCCACGCATCCCGGGTGATCACGTCGCCACGCGACTGACCGGGTTGGCCAGCGTCCCGGCGAAGATGAGCGACTCCGCCTGGTCGGAGATGTCCACCATCTGCAGCGTGTTGCGCAGCTGGAGCCGGTTCAGGCAGCTGTGCCGGAAGCGCTCGCGCAGCAGGTCGTGGCGCGCGGCCGCCTCGGCCAGCTCGGGGTGCTCGGCCGCGTGCTGCTCGATCGTCTCGCGCGCGATCGCCCAGAACTCCTCCTCCGGCAGGATCCCGTCCTCGTCGAGGATCGCGGCGACGTAGCGCAGCACACCGTCGAAGACGTCGGTGTGGATCGCCAGCGCCTTGACGTCGTCGGGGAAGCTGCCGCGGACCCGCTCCACCTCCGGCGGGAGCGCCACGTCGCCCATGACGGCGATCTCCTCGCCGATGTCCTTCATGAAGGCACCGACCGGGACGTGGTCCCGCAGCCGCAGCAGGAGGTTCTCGCCGTGCGGCATGAAGGCCAGGTCGTAGGCGTGCAGGCAGTGCACGAGCGGGCGCAGGTAGGCCCGCAGGTACGCCGCCACCCAGGTCGCCGCGTCGACCGGCGAGGCCTTGATCCACGCCGTGACCAGCGCGTCGCCGTCGGCGTCGCGGTGCAGCAGCGCGGCCATCGTCGTGAGCTGGTCGCCCTCGGCGGTCCGCGGGACCGGGCTCTCGCGCCACAGCGCCGCGATCATCTTGCGGTACGGCGACGTGCCGGCCAACCGGTGGAACGCGTCGCCCGTGTAGCCGACCGCCGCGAGCTCGCGCAGCACCTCGAAGCCGCAGGCCTGCAGCTCGGGGTCGGCGTGCACGACGGACGCGACCCAGTCGTTGATGGCGGGCGTCGCCTCCATGTACGTCGGCGAGAGTCCCCGCACGAAGCCCATGTTCTGGATCGCGAGCGCCGTCTTGACGTAGTGCCGCTCGGGACGGCTGGTGTTGAAGAACGTGCGGATCGACTGCTGCGGGCGGTGATCGTCGTCGCCCTCGCCGAGGTGGACGAGGTCGCGGCGCGCGAGGTCCGGCGCGAACGTGATCGCCAGCTTGTTGCGCCACTGCCACGGGTGCACCGGCAGGAACAGGTAGTCGTCCGCCGCCAGCCCCAGCCCGTGCAGGCTGGCCCGGAAGCGGTCGCGGACGGCGGGGGCCAGCTCGGCGTCGTACAGGGCCTGCTCGGTCTGGTCCTCGCCCAGCGACAGGCGGGTGAGGCTGCGCCGTGCCGCCACCCAGTGCAGGCGGACGGGCGCGCCGGTCTCGGGCGCGAACGCCGTGTAGTCGTCGAGGCCGAAGCCGATCCGGCCGTTGTTGGCGACGAAGGCCGGGTGTCCCTCGGTCATCGCCGACTCGATCTCCTGGTAGTCCGCGTCCACCAGGTCCGCGACCGGGACCGCCCGGTGCCGCAGCTTCCACGCGTGGGAGGCGAGGGTGGAGGCGATCTCCTCGAGGTAGGTCGGCAGCAGCGAGTCCGGGATCCCCAGCACCGGCGCCAGCTCGGCGACGAGCTCCTGCGCGTCGGGCTCCCGCGGCTCGCCGTCGACGGCCCGCTCGATCGAGTCCGCGTCCACCACCCAGTGCTCGAGCCGCTTCACCCGCGCCGTGAAGGTGTACGACGACCGGTCGGTCTCGACCCGCCAGCGCTCCTCGCCCGGCACGGGCACCGGCGCGATCATCCGCTCGTGGCTGAACTCGGACAGGGCCTTGGCCACCAGGTGCCGCTGGGCGCGGGCCATCAGCTCCGGGGTCAGGTGGTCCACCGTCGCTCGTCGAGTAGCCGACGGCCGAGGAACGGGGCCGTCGGCGTATCGAGACGACTCACCGGCGTCTCGATACGCTGCGTCGCTCGTTCCTCGCGACGCGGCTACTCGACGAACGGAGGACCGCGGGCAGACCGACAGCATCGCGGTCTTGCCGGGCATCGGGATCTCGCGCAGCTCGGTGAAGCCGGCCGCGAGGTTCTTGGCGCGGATCGCGTCGTTGCGGACATCGGGCTCGACGACGACCCGCTCGACGGCGGAGTCGGCGAAGCAGAACGCCATCACCGCGTCGAAGACCGCCGTCGTCAGGCCGGGGACGGGGGCACCCTCGGGCGGCGCGACGAGCACGTGCATGCCGAGGTCGCCCGGCCGCAGCTCGGGCAGGTCGCCCATCCCGGTGGCGTGCGCCGGGTCGTAGGTCTCCACCAGGAACGACGCTCGTCCGCCGACCCGGCCGAGGAAGGCGTCGTGGTGCGGGTTGGCCGCGATGGCGTCGTACTCGGTGCGGACGTCGGCGAGCGAGGCGCCCTGCATCATCCAGAAGGCCGAGCGCGGGTGGGTGACCCAGGCGTGGAGGACCTCGACGTCGCGGTCGAGGTCGAGCGGCTCGATGGTGATCTGGGGCATCAGGGAGCGGCTCATCGGGCGACCTCCTCGACCACCGGGGAGCGGAAGCGGTCGGGCACCCCGAAGGTCTGCACCGCGATCCGCTTCTCGACGGGATAGACCTCGCGGCCGAGCATCGCGGCGATGATCACCGAGTTGCGGTAGGCGCCCATCCCGAGGTCGGGCGCGAGCAGCGAGTGGGTGTGCTCCTCGGCGTTCTGCACGAAGATCTCGCCACCGGCGACGTCGACCGAGTAGTCGTCGGCGACGTCGTAGCGGCCGCGGGCGTCGCGGCGGATCCGGTCCTCGACACCGTCCAGGAAGGCAGGCTCGGTCGGCCCGTAGCCGGTCGCCAGCACCAGCCCGCCGGTCGCCAGCGAGAACGCCTCCCCGGTCTCGGTGTGCAGCAGGTCGAGCTCGGAGCCGCCGACGACCGGACGTGCCGCGCGCACCTCGGTGTGGGTCAGCAGCGTCGTCCGCGGCCCGTCGCCGGTGACCCGCTGCTGGTAGTGCAGGTCGAAGATCGCGTCGACCAGGTCGGCGCTGATCCCCTTGAAGAGGTGCCGCTGGTCGCGGGCCAGCCGGTCGCGGGTCTCCATCGGGAGCGCGCGGTGGTAGGCGCCGTACTCCGGCGAGGTCATCTCGAGGGTGAGCTTGGTGTACTCCATCGGGAAGAAGCGCGGGCTGCGCGTCAGCCACACCAGCTCGTAGCCGTGGTCGGGCGCCGCGGCGAGCAGGTCGTGGTAGATCTCGGCGGCGCTCTGGCCACTGCCGACGATCGTGATCCGCTCCTGGGCCCGCAGCGCTCCGCGATGGGCGAGGTAGTCGGCGGAGTGGGTGACCGTCCCGGGCGCCGCCTGCAGCACCGGCCGCAGCGGGGCAGGCACCCGCGGCGAGGTGCCGACCCCCACCACCAGCCGCCGGGCGCGGAAGGTCTCCCCCGCCCCGGTGCGCACCGTGTACGCCGCCCCGTCGTGCCCGACCTCGGTCACGGCCTGGCCGAAGCGCACGCCCGGCAGGGACTCGGCCGCCCAGCGGCAGTAGTCGTCGTACTCCTTGCGCAGCGGGTAGAAGCTCTCCCGGATGTAGAACGGGTAGAGGTGGCCGTTCTGCTTGAGGTAGTTGAGGAACGACCAGCGCGACGTGGGGTCGGCCATCGTGACCAGGTCGGCGAGGAAGGGCACCTGCAGGGTGGCGTCGTCCAGGAGCATCCCGGGGTGCCAGTCGAAGCGGTCCCGGGCCTCCAGGAACAGGCCGTCCAGGTCGTCGGAGCCGCGCAGCGGGTCGGTCAGGCAGGCGAGCCCCAGGTTGAACGGGCCGAGCCCGATCGCGACGAAGTCGTGCGTGATCACCGCGCCACCTCCGCGGGGGTGGTCGACGGCGCGAGGCGTCCGTCGTGGGCGAGCCGCTCGCCGAACGCCCGCACCGTCTCGAGGATCCCGACGATGTCGTCGGCGGTCGCCATCGGGTTGAGCAGCGTGAGCTTGAGGTACTGGACGCCGTCGACCTTGGTGGCCGCGACCATCGCCGTGCCGCTCGCGTAGAGCTCGGCCCGGATCGCGTTGTTGAGCGCGCCGAGAGCGGCGTCGTCGCGGCCGCCCACCGGCACGTAGCGGAAGACGAGGGTGCTCAGCTCGGGCGCGGCCGCGAAGTCCAGGTCCGCGTCGCCGGCCAGCCGCGCGTGGACCTCGCCGGCGAGGTCGATGACCGCGTCGACGTACTGGCCGACCAGCTCGGGGCCCATCGTGCGCAGCGTCAGCCAGAGCTTCAGCGCGTCGAAGCGACGTGTGGTCTGCAGGCTCTTGTCGACCTGGTTCGGGGTCGTCGCCTCGCGCGGGTTGAGGTAGTCGGCGTGCCACGTCGCGGGGCGCAGGGTGGCGCGGTCGCGCACGATGATCGCGCTCGACGACACCGGCTGGAAGAAGGTCTTGTGGAAGTCGATCGTCACGGAGTCCGCCCGGTCGATGCCCTCCAGCCGGTCGCGGCGGGTCGGCGAGACGAGCAGGCCGCCGCCGTACGCCGCATCCACGTGGAGCCAGGCGTCGTACGCCCGGGCCAGGTCGGCGATCGCCGGCAGCGGGTCGACCGCGCCGAAGTCGGTGGTGCCCGCGGTCGCGACGATCGCCATCGGGCGCAGGCCCAGCGCGGTGCACGCGGCGAGCGAACGCTCGAGCGCGGCCGGGTCCATCCGGTGCCGCGCGTCGGTCGGCACGCTCACGACCGACTCCTCGCCGAGGCCGAGCAGGCGCGCGGACTTCTGCACCGAGAAGTGACTCTCGGCCGAGGCGAGGATCCGCAGCCGCTCGGCCGGGACCCGCTCGTGGCGGCCGCGCGCCAGCAGTAGGCCCTGCAGGTTCGACTGGCTGCCGCCGCTGGTGAACACGCCGTCCGCATCGGCGCCGAACCCGATCCGCTCGGCGGTCCAGTCGACCAGCCGGCGCTCGATGAAGGTGCCGCCGACGCTCTGGTCGAAGGTGTCGAGCGAGCTGTTGACCGAGGCGATGAACAGCTCCGCCAGCACCGCCGGTACGACGACCGGGCAGTTCAGGTGCGCGGCGTACCGCTTCTCGTGGAACCAGACCGCGTCGTTCAGCCACAGGTCGGACATCTCGGCGAGGACCGCGTCGACTCCGGCCAGCGGGCGGTCGAGGTCGATGGCCGCGACCCGGGCCGACGCCTCGTCCGGCTGGAGGCCGGACGCGGGACCGGCGACCCCCTTGAGGTGGCGGAGCAGGTGGTCGAGACCGGTGCCGATCGCCTCGGCGTAGTGGTCGGCGTGGTCGGGGTGGAACACGTGGTGCAACGGGAGCTGTGACACGGGAAGGCTCTCCTCCGAGATCAGGTAAGGCTTACCTAATCATTTCGGAGGAGAGCCTGTCACCCCGGTCCGGAGTGCAGCACGTCACATCGGCCCAGGCGATCAGCCCAGGTACTTCTCCCACGGCCCCGTGATCGCGAAGGTCAGGCCGGGGGTCTGCATGTTCACGAACAGCACCTTGCCGTCCTCCGAGAAGGTCGGGCCCGTGAACTCGGAGTCGTTGAGCTGGTTGCGCGCGATCGCCTGCGTCGGGCCGTACGGCGTCGCGGAGAGCACGTGCGAGGCGCCCACGCCGTCCTCGGCGAGCACCAGCGAGCCCCACGGCGTGACCGTCACGTTGTCCGGGCCGTCGAAGGTGAGGTCGTCGTACTTGGCGGCCGCGCCCGAGGCGGCCGTCTTCTGGTGCGGGAAGTAGGCGACCAGCTGGATGGTCTCGTTCTTGTAGTCGTAGAACCAGACCATGCCGTCGTGCGGCACGGCGTCGGCGGGCAGGTCTCCGTCGGAGAACGCGAACGAGTTGACGACGTAGGCGCCCTCGTCGGTGCCCCACACGCCCTCGAACTTCTTGCCGCGGGTGACCTCGCCGTCGGTGAACTGCTTGCGCACCGAGGTGGTCCTCGCGTCGCGGTCCGGGACCTCCTTCCACTGCACGGGGAAGGGCAGGCCGAGCTGGGCCGAGGTCAGGTAGGCGACGTCCGGGAGCACCGAGCCGTCGGGCATCAGGATCTGCATCGCGGCGAGCACGCCGTCGGTGTCACCGAGCTCGTCGGCGAGGTTCGCACCCATCTCGAAGTCCTCGGGCGCGGTCCAGCGGTAGAACAGGCCGTTCGGGCCGGACGCGTCCTCGGAGAGGAAGACGTGCCTGCGGTTCTTGTCGATCGCCAGCGCCTCGTGGGCGTAGCGGCCGAACGCCTTGATCGGCTTGCTGTTGTGGCGGCCGTCGTGGAAGACCTCGAAGACGTAGCCGTGGTCCTTGGCGTAGGTGCCGCTCTTGCCGTTTCCGCTCCACGCCTTGCCGGCGCGGTCCTCGGTCTCCTCGCAGGTGAGCCAGGTCCCCCACGGCGTCGGGCCGCCGGCGCAGTTGGTGGAGGTGCCGGAGATGCCGACGAACTCACCGCGGTTGTTGCCGCGGCTGTCCGTGCTGATGACGGTGCAGCCACCGGCGTCGATCGCGCCCTCGTCGTACACGGTGCCCGCGACGTGCGGGACGCCGAGGGACGAGCCGGCCTTGAGCTCGTGGTTCTGGATGAGGCGGTACCTGCCGCGGCCGGTCGTGAACACGGCGGTGCCGTCGTGGCCGTTGGGCGTGAGCTGGCCCCCGTCGAGCTTCGAGACCCCGGCGCGGGTGACGATCGCGTACGAGAAGCCGGCCGGCAGGGCGAGGATGCCGTCGGGGTCGTCCTGCAGCGGCGGGAAGGGCACGATGCCCGGGCTCTTGTGCTTGCCGCTCGGCTTGCCCTTGTCCCCGGGGCTGCTCTGGGCGAGCGAGGGCATGGCGCCGGTGACGGCGAAGCCGACACCCGCGGCAGCGGCGGCACCGCCGGTGAGCACGGAGCGGCGGGAAGAGGCAGAAGACATTCTCGGGGGTCCTTCCGGAGTGGAGTGGGCGTCCAGCCGGCCCAGCCAACAGGCCTTCCGCGACGGGCAGCCGACGCCGGGATGAACGTCTGGCGGACCCTCCCCGGAGATGCCGTTCGTCGCGTCGTACCGACCGTTCATCGACAACCGGTCCCCACTCGGCGCAGCGCCGGACCGCACCCCTGCCGGCGTGACCGCGGTCACTCCTAGCGTCGGAGACGTCCGTGACCGCGGTCACACCGCACGACCGAGGAGGAACCCGTGTCATCCGACCTCTCACCCCACGACCCGCACGTGGTGGCCGCGCGCCACGATCCCGTGTACGACGACCTGCACGCGTCGGCCGAGTTCGCCGAGCTCAAGCGCCGCTACCGGGCCTTCGCCTTCCCCGCCACCGCGGCCTTCCTGGCCTGGTACCTCACCTATGTCGTCCTGTCGATGTGGGCGGGCGACTTCATGGGCAAGCAGGTCGTCGGCAACATCAACGTCGCCCTCGTCCTCGGCCTCCTCCAGTTCGCCACGACCTTCGTGATCGCCTGGCTCTACAGCAACTACTCCACCAAGCGGCTCGACCCGCTCGCCCGCGAGCTCGACGAGCGCTTCGTCTCGCTCTCCAAGGGCGCGCAGGGCGGGAAGGACCTCCGATGAACAACCAGGCCCTCACCGCGGGACTCTTCCTCGCCGTCGTCGCGCTGACCCTCGTCATCACCATCCGCGCGAGCCGCAACTCCAGCGGCACCTCCGACTTCTACGCCGGCGGCCGCTCGTTCTCGGGCTTCCAGAACGGCCTCGCCATCGGCGGCGACTACATGTCCGCCGCGTCCTTCCTCGGCATCTCCGGTGCGATCGCGCTGGCCGGGTACGACGGCTTCCTCTACTCGATCGGCTTCCTCGTCGCCTGGCTGGTGGCACTGCTGCTCGTCGCGGAGATGCTGCGCAACTCGGGCAAGTTCACGATGGCCGACCAGCTCGCCTACCGGATGAAGCAACGCCCCGTGCGTACGGCGGCCGCCACCTCGACCGTCGTGGTCTCGATCTTCTACCTGCTCGCCCAGATGGTCGGCGCCGGCAGCCTCGTCGTGCTGCTCCTCGGCATCGACAAGACGAACACCCTCGCGATCAGCGCCGTCATCGCCGGCGTGGGCGCGTTGATGATCGTCTACGTCACGGTCGGCGGCATGAAGGGCACCACCTGGGTGCAGATCGTCAAGGCCGTCCTGCTGATGGCGGGCTCCGCGCTGATCGTGGTCCTGGTCCTCGCGAAGTTCGACTTCAACCTCTCCGACCTGCTCGGCGCGGCCCAGGCCAACTCGGGCAAGGAGGGCTTCCTCGAGCCCGGCCTCAAGTACGGCGCCGACCTGACCCACAAGCTCGACTTCCTCAGCCTGGGCCTGGCCCTCGTGCTGGGCACCGCCGGCCTGCCGCACATCCTGGTCCGCTTCTACACGGTGCCCACCTCGCGCGACGCCCGGAAGTCGGTCCTGTGGGCGATCGGCCTGATCGGCGTCTTCTACCTGTTCACCCTGGTCCTCGGCTTCGGTGCGGCCGCGCTGCTCAAGACCGGCGCCGGCAGTGACGTCGCCACCAGCGAGGGCAACCTGGCCTCACCGCTGCTCGCGGAGGCGGTCGGCGGTGGCGCCGACTCGACGGGTGGCGCGGTCCTGCTGGCCCTGATCTCCGCGGTCGCCTTCGCGACCATCCTCGCCGTCGTCGCCGGCCTGACCCTGACGTCGTCGACGTCGGTGGCGCACGACATCTACAACTCGGTCATCCGCAAGGGCGAGGCGACCGAGGCCGAGGAGATCAAGGTGACCCGGTACGCAGCCGCCGGCCTCGGCGTCGTCGCGATCCTGCTGGCCATCCCGGCCCGCAACCTCAACATCGCGTTCCTCGTGGCGCTGGCCTTCGCGGTCGCGGCCTCGGCCAACCTGCCGTCGATCGTCTACAACATGTTCTGGCGGCGCTTCAACACCCGCGGCGCCACGTGGAGCATCTACGGCGGTCTCCTGTCCGCCATCACGCTGGTGTTCTTCTCGCCGGTCGTCTCCGGCAAGACCGCCATCAACGCCGACGGCGAGACGATCAGCAAGGCGCTCTTCCCCCTGGGCGTCGACTTCCACTGGTTCCCGCTGGAGAACCCCGGCCTGATCTCGATCCCGCTGGGCTTCTTCTTCGGCTGGCTCGGCACCGTCACCTCGAAGGAGCCGTCGGCCGAGGAGCGGTTCACCGAGCTCGAGGTCCGTGCCCTGACCGGCGCGGGCGCCGAGCAGGCCGTGCAGCACTGATGGATCTCCGGAGGCCGGGACGGGTGCGAATCCTGTCCCGGCCTCCGGCACGAGCGGCACCCACCAGCAACCCCGATGCAACCCTTGGTGACCACACTTCCGGTGGGTCCTAATGTGACCTGTGGCACCCCTTTCGATCAGGAGACAACCGTGAGCGACCAGACTGCCGAGACCTTGGCCAACCTGTTGAAGGAGGACCGGCGCTTCGAGCCGCCGGCCGAGCTGGCCGCCGCGGCGAACGTGAAGGCCGACGCCTACGACGCAGCGAAGGCCGACCGGGAGGGCTTCTGGGCCACCCAGGCCGAGCGGCTGGACTGGGCCACGAAGTGGGACCAGGTCCTCGACTGGTCCAACGCCCCGTTCGCGAAGTGGTTCGTCGGCGGCACCCTCAACGCCGCCTACAACTGCGTCGACCGCCACGTCGAGGCCGGCCGCGGCGACAAGGTCGCCATCCACTGGGTCGGCGAGCCCGTTCACGACGGAGTGGCCGACACGAGGGACATCACCTACGCCCAGCTCAAGGACGAGGTCTCCCAGGCCGCCAACGCGCTGACCGACCTGGGCGTGGGCAAGGGCGACCGGGTCGCGATCTACATGCCGATGATCCCCGAGGCCATCGTCGCGATGCTCGCCTGCGCCCGCATCGGCGCCCCCCACACCGTCGTGTTCGGCGGCTTCTCCGCCGACGCGCTGGCCTCCCGCATCGACGACTGCGAAGCCAAGGTCGTCATCACCTCCGACGGCGGCTACCGCCGCGGAGCCCCCTCCGCACTCAAGCCCGCCGTCGACGAGGCCCGCACCAAGACCGACAAGATCGAGAAGGTCCTCGTCGTACGTCGTACCGGCCAGGACCTCGGCCCCAACGGCTGGGACGACAGCGTGGACGTGTGGTGGCACGACACCGTCAGCACCGCCTCCACCCAGCACACCCCCGAGGCCTTCGACGCCGAGCACCCGCTCTACGTCATGTACACCTCCGGCACCACCGGCAAGCCCAAGGGCATCCTGCACACCACCGGCGGCTACCTCACCGGCGCGGCCTACACCCACAACGCCGTCTTCGACCTCAAGCCCGACACCGACGTCTACTGGTGCACCGCCGACATCGGCTGGGTCACCGGCCACTCCTACATCGTCTACGGACCCCTGGCCAACGGCGTCACCCAGGTCCTCTACGAAGGCACACCCGACTCCCCCGAACCCGGCCGCTGGTGGAAGATCATCGCCGACTACAAGGTCACCCTCTTCTACACCGCCCCCACCGCGATCCGCTCGTTCATGAAGCAGGGCCACGACATCCCCGACAAGTACGACATGTCGAGCCTGCGGATCCTCGGCTCGGTCGGTGAGCCGATCAACCCCGAGGCCTACGTCTGGTACCGCCACGTGATCGGCGGTGACCGCACCCCGGTGGTGGACACCTGGTGGCAGACCGAGACCGGCGCCGTCATGATCTCCCCCCTGCCCGGCGTCACCGCCGGCAAGCCCGGCTCCGCGATGACCGCCATCCCCGGCATCGAGGCCGACGTCGTCGACGACGAGGGCAACCCCGTCCCCAACGGCTCCGGCGGCTACCTCGTCATCACCTCCCCGTGGCCCTCCATGCTGCGCACCATCTGGGGCGACGACGACCGCTACGCCGACACCTACTGGTCCCGCTTCAAGAAACAGGGCTACTACTTCGCCGGCGACGGCGCCAAGAAGGACACCGACGGCGACATCTGGGTCCTCGGCCGCGTCGACGACGTCATGAACGTCTCCGGACACCGCCTGTCCACCACCGAGATCGAATCCGCCCTCGTCTCCCACCCCAAGGTCGCCGAGTCCGCAGTCGTCGGCGCGACCGACCCCGACACCGGCCAGGCCGTCGTCGCCTACGTCATCCTCCGCAACGAATACGAAGCCGCGGCGGCCGAGGACAACGCAGGCATCGTGAAGGAGCTGAGCGACCACGTCCGCAACCAGATCGGCCCGATCGCGAAACCCCGCCAGATCATGATCGTCCCCGAGCTCACCAAGACCCGCTCCGGCAAGATCATGCGCCGCCTGCTCCGCGACGTCGCCGAAGGCCGCACCGTCGGCGACACCCAGACCCTCGCCGACTCCTCCATCATGGACCTCATCTCCGCCGGCCAGGCCACCACCACCGAGGACTGAGCACGGCGCTCCGGACCTCCGCTAGCGTCATACGAACCGGTCGCTCCCGCGGCCGGTTCGTATGACGTCCCGCGCCGCCACCGAGGAGCCGCCATGCCCGTCTGGGAACCCGTCGTCTGGACCGCGCTCCCGCCCACGTTGGCGGACTTCTGGACCGAGCGGCACCTCTGCACGCTGAGCACCCTCGATCGCGACGGCGCTCCGCACGCGGTCGCGGTCGGGGCCGCGCTCGACCCGGAGCAGCAGTGCGCCTGGGTGATCACCGACGGTGGCTCGCAGAAGGTCGCCAACCTGCGCCGCGATGGCCGGCTCGCGGTCAGCCAGGTCGACCGCGCCCGTTGGTCGACGATCATCGGAACGGCCGAGGTGCTCTCCGACGCCTCCTCGGTCGAGCGCGCATGCCGGCAGTACGCCGCCCGCTACCGCACGCCCCGGGAGAACCCGAACCGGGTGGCGCTGCGGATCACCGTGACGCGGTTCCTCGGGTCGTCGCAGGTCCTGCCCTTGACATGATCGAGGACGCAGGCGCATTCTCCTAACTATGTTAGGAGAATCGAAGCGCGATAGGGTGGCCGAACGACGTGCGGCCACCCGCCGCGAGATCCTCGACGCCGCCTGGGAGCAGGCCCGCGAGGTCGGGATCGCCACCATCACGCTCCGTGACATCGCCAGGGCCGTCGGCATGCAGCCGCCCTCGCTCTACACGCACTTCGACTCCAAGAACGCGGTGTACGACGCCATGTACGCCGAGGCGTGGGAGGAGTACGAGCGCCACGCTCTCGCCCAGCTCGAGGACGTCCCCGCCGAGCCCCGGGCGGCGCTCCACCGCGCCGCGAGGGTGTTCTTCGACTTCGCCGTCGCGGACCTCGCCCGGCACCAGCTGATGAACCAGCGCACCATCCCGGGCTTCGAGCCGACCCCGGCGTCGTACGCGCCGGCCGTGCGCGTCCTCGACCACGGCATCGCCTTCCTCGGCTCCCTCGGCGTCACCGAGCGCGCCGACTTCGACATCTGGATCTCGCTGATCGGTGGACTGATCGACCAGCAGCTCGCCAACGACCCGGGTGGCGACCGCTTCTCGCGGCTGCTCGAACGGGCCATCGACATGTTCGCGGACGCCGTCGGACTGTCAGCACTCCCCGAGAAGAGCACGACCCGCCGGAAGGCAGGCACCCCGAGATGAGCACCACCATGAAGGACCAGGACGCCCTACGCCGCTCCGCCCTCGAGCGCGGCACGGCGATGACCCTCGCCGCCGACGAGTACTCCCGCTTCGCCGACGCCGTCGCCAGCCTGGCCGCGGAGGCGTGGACCCGACCGACCGCCTGCACGCTGTGGGACGTGCGGGAGCTGACCTCCCATGTCGTCGGCATGGCGGAGATGGCCGCCGGCATCCGGGAGGGCGCCCGGCAGCGCCGGATCGCGGGCCGGGACGCCGCGGCGAAGGGGATCGCGTTCATCGACGCGCTCACCGACGTCCAGGTCCGCGAGCGAGCCGACCACGACCCCGCTCGCCTCACCGAGGACATGCGCAGGGTCGGGCCGCGGGCCGCTCGCGGGCGCCGGATGACGCCCTCCTTCCTGCGGCGCCGGGACATGGGGGTGGCCCAGACGGTGCAGGGCGTCGACGAGGGCTGGACGCTCGGCTACCTCGTCGACGTGATCCTGACCCGCGACACGTGGATGCACCGCAGCGACGTCGCCGAGGCCACCGGCACCGAGATGGTGCTGACTCCCGACCACGACGGCGCGATCGTCGCCGACGTCGTGGCGGAGTGGGCGCAGCGGCACGGCCGGCCGTACCGGCTGACCCTCACCGGCCCGGCCGGCGGCGAGTGGGGCGTCGGCCGGGGAGGCGAGGAGATCGAGCTCGACGCGGTTCAGTTCTGCCGGGTGCTGTCCGGCCGCGGCAAGGGCTCGGGACTGCTGGCGACCGAGGTGCCCTTCTGACCTGGGTCGCGTACCGAGGCGAGGAGCAGGACCAGGACGCCGACCACCGCCGCGAGCACGGACGCCAGCAGGATCCCGACCTTCGCCTCCTCGGTCAGCGCGGCGGCGCCCGGGAAGGACAACCCGGCGATGAACAGCGAGACCGTGAAGCCGATGCCCGCGACGGCACCGACCCCGAGCAGGTGGACCCAGGTCGTCCCGGCCGGCATCCGCCCGATCCCGAGCCGGATCGCGAGGAAGCAGGCCAGGGCGATGCCGAGCGGCTTGCCGACGACGAGGCCGACGCCGATCCCGAGGCCCACCGCCGAGGTGACCGCGTCACCGAAACCGTCGAGGGCGACCCCGGCGTTGGCGAGCGCGAACACCGGCAGGACGACGTACGACGACAGCGGGTGCAGGCGCGCCTGGAGCCGCTCGACCATCCCCACCGACTCGGCGACGAGGAAGCGCAGCCGGTGCAGCTCGTCGGCGTCGAGCTCGTTGTCACGTAGGGCGTCGGCCGCGAAGCCGGTCGCGACGTCGGGTCGCAGCAGCGCGACCGCGGGGGTGAGCAGGCCGATGGCGACGCCGGCGAGGGTCGCGTGCACGCCGGACTCCAGCAGCGCGAACCAGGTCGCGACGCCGAGGACGACGTAGACGGGGACCGCCCACACCCGGGCGGCGCGGAGGACGGCCATCACCGCGAGCAGGGCGAGCGCGACGGCGAGCCAGCCGAGCTCGAGGTCCTCGGTGTAGAAGACCGCGATGACCAGGATCGCACCGATGTCGTCGACGATCGCCAGGGTCAGCAGGAACAGCCGCATCCGGTCGGGGCAGCGCGGCCCGAACAGTGCGAGGACGCCGAGGACGAACGCCGTGTCGGTGGACATCACGATGCCCCAGCCGGCGCTCGCCGGTCCGGAGTGGTTCACCGCCAGGTAGATCGCGGCCGGGACCATCAGCCCGCCCAGCGCCCCCAGGGCCGGCGCCGCCACGTTCCGCCGGTCGCGCAGCTCCCCGACGCTGATCTCCCGGGTGATCTCGAGGCCGACGACGAGGAAGAACAGCGCCATGGCGGCGTCGTTCACCCAGTGCCGGAGGTC
>DATLIG010000194.1:0-6645 GCA_035539555.1 Nocardioides sp.
CCCCCCGAGGTATCGCATGTCCACCCCCCAGCCCCACCACGAGCTCGGCCGCGCGCTCGGCGCCGCGGGCGCCGCGTCGGCCGAGGTCCGCGCGCTGCTCGACCAGCTCACCGACGGCGATCCCGACGTCTACCTGGACGCGCTGGCGGCCGCCGCACCCGACGACCTGACCCAGCCGGCGATGTCCCACCTGGCCCGCCGCGGCCAGCTCATCCCGGCGGACTCCTTCTGGCGCAGCATCGTCGCCCGCCGCCGCAAGAAGCAGCTGGGCGTCCTGCCCGAGCAGTACCTCGGCGTCGACAAGGCGTGGGACCGGGAGTTCGCCACTGCGGTCGGCATGCCGGTCGCCGAGGTCCTCTTCGCCGGCGGGTTCACGCAGGCCCTCGGGCACCTGCGGCCCGGCACGGTGCTCAAGCCGCTGCGGGCCAACGAGTCCGCCGGCGTCTTCTTCGTGCTCGGTGACGGCCAGGTGGTCAGCGTCGCCACGACGGAGCGGCTCGGCTCGGTCGCCGACATCCGCGCGGTCGCGGCCCGCCAGCTGGGCGGACCGCCGAAGGACCACCGCTGGCGGGTGCAGGAGCTGGTCCTCGGTGCCGACGGGCTCCCGGCACGCGACGTGAAGACCTACTGCTTCTACGGCGACGTCGCGCTGATCGTGGAGATCCGCCGGTTCCCCCGGGTCGAGTACGCCTACTTCACCGCCGACCTGCAGCCGGTCGTGCCCGGCCACAAGCCGCTCCCGGCCTTCGCCGACCCCGCGGACACCACCGTCGACCGGGGCGGCCTGTGCCCGGCCAAGCTCGCCCAGGCCCGGGCGCTGAGCCTCGAGCTGCCGGTGCCGTTCATGCGGATCGACTTCCACAACGCGCCCGACGAGCTCGTCTTCTGCGAGTTCAGCTCGGTGCCCAGTCGTTCCGACCTCTGGAAGCCGGAGTACGACGCCCTGCTCGGCCGGCTCTACCACGAGGCCGAGGTCCGGCTGACCGCCGACCTGCTGGCCGGTCGGCGCTTCGATCACTGGCAGGGGTTCCAGGAGCAGCGGTTGCGCCCGCGTCGTGGCCGGGGGGCTACGGCAGCCGCCATGTCCGAAGGAGCGAGCGCCGGTCGCCCGTGAGGGTGCCGACCAGCAGCCGCGGCATCCCCGGCGTGTGCGCCACGACCGGCGCGAGCAGGTCGCGGGGGAGCGCGAGCGCGGTGAGGTCGCCCTGGAAGGCGGGCGTCATGGCGCGGGTCCACCAGCGGTACCACCGCACGTGGGCGCGCCGCTGGTCGTCGTACCACTGCAGCGCCGTGGCGAGGTCGTCGGTCCTCTCGAGCGCCCTCGCCAGCGTCCATGCATCCGCCAGCGCGAGCGACGTGCCGGCCCCGAGCTGCGGGCTCATCGCGTGGGCGGCGTCCCCGAGCAGCACGCCGGCGCTGTGCCCACCGCCCGCCACCCGGTACGACGTGCGCACGGCCACCGAGCGGTAGGACGCCGGCAGCAGCTCGGTCACCTCGTCGACCCCTGCAGCCAGATGCCCGCCCCGACCGGGCGCGGGTCGTCGGCCTGCTCGATGACGGTGACGTCGTGGCCCTGGTCGAAAAGCAAGCAGGCCGTGGTGGCCCCGGCAGTACCGAGGCCGACCACGGCCACGCGCATGTGCGCGACTCAGCCCGGAGGGACTAGGCCCACCGCTCCTCGGCGGGGACGAAGTCGAGGGTCCGCGGGCCGGTGTAGATCTGCTTCGGCCGCGCGATCTTCTGCTCCTTGTCCTGGACGAGCTCCAGCCACTGCGCGAGCCAGCCGGGGGCCCGGCCGATCGCGAAGAGGACGGTGAACATCTCGGGCGGGAACTCCAGGGCCTCGTAGATCAGGCCGGAGTAGAAGTCCACGTTGGGGTAGAGCTTGCGCTTGACGAAGTACTCGTCCTCGAGCGCGATCCGCTCCAGCTCCTTGGCGACGGCGAGGAGCGGGTTGACCCCGGTGACCTCGAAGACGTCGTCACAGGCCTTCTTGATGATCTTGGCGCGCGGGTCGAAGTTCTTGTACACCCGGTGGCCGAAGCCCATCAGGCGCTCTTCGCCGTTCTTGACGCCCTCGATGAAGGCCGGGATGTTCTCGACCGTGCCGATCCGGCGCAGCATCTTGAGCACGGCCTCGTTGGCGCCACCGTGCAGCGGGCCGAAGAGGGCGCCGATGCCGGCGGCCACGGCGGAGTACGGGTCGACCTGCGAGGAGCCCACCGAGCGGACCGCGTTGGTCGAGCAGTTCTGCTCGTGGTCGGCGTGCAGGATGAAGAGGGTGTCGAGCGCCTTGACGATGCGCGGGTCGCCGGCGTACTTCGTCTCGCTCATCTTGAAGAGCATCGAGAGGAAGTTCTCGGCGTAGGACAGCTCGTTGTCCGGGTAGACGTAGGGCTTGCCCTGCGCGTGGCGGAAGGCCCAGGCGCCGAGGGTCGGCATCTTCGCGATCATCCGGACGATCTGGATGTGGCGGTTGTCGGGGTCCGCGATCTTGCTGGACTCGGGGTAGAACGTCGACAGGGCCCCCACCGACGCCATCAGCATCCCCATCGGGTGCGCGTCGTAGCGGAAGCCCTGCATGAAGCCCTTGACGTTCTCGTGCACGAAGGTGTGGAACGTGATCTCGTGCACCCAGGAGTCGTACTGCTCCTTCGACGGCAGCTCCCCGTGGATGAGCAGGTAGGCCACCTCGAGGAAGTTCGACTTCTCGGCGAGCTGCTCGATGGGATAGCCGCGGTACTCGAGGATGCCCTTGTCACCGTCGATGTAGGTGATGGAGCTTCGACAGGAGGCGGTGTTGACGAATCCGGGGTCGTAGGTCGCGAGGCCGGGCTCGTCGTCGTTGAGCTTGATCTGCCCGAGGTCCGCGGCCTTGATGGTGCCGTCGGTGATCGGGATCTCGTACTCCGCGCCGGTGCGGTTGTCGCGAACGGTGAGAGAGTCAGTCACCCTTGCAACCTAGCCCGCCGCCCGTCGGGGCCGGAACCCGGTGTCCCGAACCGTGGCGTTCGCACGGACTCACGGCGAACTCTGCTCCACGGACCTACCGGGCAGTAGCTTGTGGGCCGGTCCTGATTTGGACCGGGGGTCGGGGCCGCCGTACCCTTCTCGATGCGTCTCCTGCCGCTCTCCTCGCGAGGGCAGTCGCCCGCCAGAAGGTGGGTGCAGTGTTCGTCAGAAGATGCCACGTCCGGAAGCCTTCGGATGTGTCCGACACGAACGAATGGAATCCTCCATGCGTACCTATGCTCCGAAGCCCGGTGACGTCGAGCGCGCCTGGCTCGTGATCGACGCGACCGACGTCGTCCTCGGCCGGCTCGCGGTGACCGCGGCCAACCTGCTGCGCGGCAAGCACAAGCCGATCTTCGCGCCGAACGCCGACACCGGTGACTACGTCATCATCGTCAACGCCGACAAGGTCGCCCTGTCCGGCAACAAGCGTGCCGCCAAGATGGTCTACCGCCACTCGGGCTTCCCGGGTGGTCTGACCGCGACCCCGATCGGTGAGGTCCTCGACAAGGACGCCCGCAAGGCCGTCGAGAAGGCCGTGTGGGGCATGCTGCCGAAGAACCGCCTCGGCCGGCAGATGATCAAGAAGCTGAAGGTCTACAACGGCCCGGCTCACCCGCACGAGGCCCAGAAGGCCGTTCCCTTCGAGATCACCCAGATCTCCCAGTAATCGACTTCGAGGTAGACAACAATGACTGAGAACTCTGTGCCTGCTGGCGAGGTCGAGGAGACCTTCGAGACCGACGAGCAGGGTGTCGCCTACACGAGCGAGACCTCCCCGTCCGCCGCGATCGACGCCCGCCCGGCGACCATCGCCCCCGGCGCGGCCACCGGCCGTCGCAAGGAGGCCGTCGCCCGCGTCCGCCTGGTGCCCGGCACCGGCACCTGGACCATCAACGGCCGCACGATCGAGGACTACTTCCCGAACAAGCTGCACCAGCAGGTCGTCAACGAGCCGTTCGCGGCTCTCGGCCTCGAGGGCCGCTTCGACGTGATCGCCCGCATCCACGGCGGCGGCATCACCGGCCAGGCCGGCGCGCTGCGCCTGGGCGTTGCCCGCTCGCTGAACGGCATCGACCTCGAGGCCAACCGCCCGACCCTGAAGAAGGCCGGTCTGCTGACCCGCGACGCCCGTGCGATCGAGCGCAAGAAGGCCGGTCTCAAGAAGGCCCGCAAGGCTCCGCAGTACTCGAAGCGCTGATCTCCGACAGGCGATCACCACGACGGGGCCACGCACCGCTGCTGCGGTCCGTGGCCCCGTCGCCCGTTTTGGGGTTCAACAGCACGACACGAGGGAGTACGACGTGACCCGCATCTTCGGGACCGACGGGGTCCGCGGCCTGGCCAACGACAAGCTCACCGCCGAGCTGGCGCTCGACCTCGGCGTCGCAGCGGCCCGCGTGCTGGTCGAGCATGGCGGCTTCGACCGCCCCCGTCCGCTGGCCGTCGTCGGCCGGGACACCCGGATCTCCGGACAGTTCCTGGAGCACGCGGTGGTCGCCGGCCTCGCCTCCGCCGGCGTCGACGTGCTCCGCCTGCGCGTCCTCCCGACCCCGGGTGTCGCGTTCTTCACCGACGCCCTCAACGCCGACGTGGGCGTCGTGATCAGTGCGTCGCACAACCCGATGCCCGACAACGGCATCAAGTTCCTCGCCCGCGGCGGCGTGAAGCTCGACGACGCGCTCGAACGCGAGATCGAGGAGCACCTCGGCCAGGACTGGGACCGGCCCACCGGCGGCGCCGTGGGCCGGGTCACCCCCTACGGCCCCACCGTCGAGGAGTACGCCGCCCACCTGGTCGGCACCCTCGACTCGCCGGACGCACGTCCGCTGGCCGGGCTGACCGTCGTCCTCGACTGCGCGCACGGCGCGGCCAGTGAGGTCGGCCCGCACGCGCTGCGACTGGCCGGTGCCACCGTGATCACGATCGGCGCCGAGCCCGACGGGCTCAACATCAACGACGGCTGCGGCTCCACGCACCTCGAGCCGCTGCGCAAGGCGGTCCTCGAGCACGGTGCCGACGCCGGCTTCGCGGTCGACGGCGATGCCGACCGCTGCCTCGCCGTCGACCACACCGGCGAGGTCGTCGACGGCGACCAGATCATGGGCATCCTCGCGCTGGCCATGAAGGCCGCCGGCCGTCTCGTCGACGACACCCTCGTCGCGACCGTGATGAGCAACCTCGGGCTGGTCCAGGCGATGACCGCCGCCGGCGTCACCGTTCGCCAGACCGCCGTCGGCGACCGCTACGTGCTCGAGGACATGCGCGCCGGCGGCTACTCGCTCGGCGGCGAGCAGTCCGGCCACGTGATCCTCCGCGACCACGCCACCACCGGCGACGGCCTGCTGACCGCGCTGCACGTGCTGCAGCGGATGGTCGTCTCCGGCTCCTCACTCCAGGCCCTCGCCGGCGTGATGACCCGCCTCCCGCAGGTCCTCGTCAACGTCGCCGGCGTCGACCGCACCCGCACCGACGACGTCGCCCTCGTCGCGGCCGTCCACGAGGCCGAGGCCGAGCTCGGCGACACCGGGCGCGTCCTGCTCAGGCCCTCGGGCACCGAGCCGCTCGTGCGGGTCATGGTGGAGGCGCCGACCGCCGAGCAGGCGGAGTCGGTCGCGAACCAGCTCGCTGACGTCGTACGGGAGCGGCTGGCGTTGTAGCCCGACCTGCCGAACCCGGCACGGCGGGCTCCGAATCGCCCTAGTCTCCAGCCATGGGAGCGTTGCCGGAACCGGGTGAGGTGTTCGGGCGCTACCGCGTCGTCGACCGGTTGGGCCACGGCGGCATGGGTGTCGTGCTCACCGCGGTCCACGAGGACCTCGGGCGCCGGGTCGCGCTCAAGCTGCTCGCCCCCCAGCTCGTCGGCTCGCCCGACATGGTCGCGCGCTTCCGCCGGGAGGCGCAGGCGCTCGCCCGACTCGACTCGCCGCACGTGGTGCAGGTCTACGACACCGGTGAGCACGACGGCTGGCTCTACATCTCGACCCAGCTCATCCCGGACGGCGACCTGACCGCCTTCGTCGAGGCGAGCGGCCCGCTGCCGGCGGCCGAGGCGCTGGGACTCGTCGACCAGGTGCTCGCCGGCCTCGCCGACGCCCATGCCGTCGGTCTGGTGCACCGCGACGTGAAGCCCAGCAACGTGCTGCTGCGCCGCGAGGCCGACGGCGTCCGGGCCTTCCTGTGCGACTTCGGCATCGCCCAGGCGACGGATGTCGTCAACACCGAGCAGACCCAGGGCGTGATCGGGACCTGGGCCTACCTCGCGCCCGAGCGCTTCGACGGGCACCCGGCCACCGAGCGCACCGACCTGTACGCCGTGGGCTGCCTGCTGTGGTTCCTCGTCACCGGCCGGCTGCCCTACGAAGGCACGATGGTCCAGCTCGCGGTGGCCCACCAGTCGGCCCCCGTGCCGCAGCTGCCCGGGGACGACCCCTGGAGCCATGCGGTCAACCAGCTGCTGCGCCGGTCGATGGCCAAGGACCCTGCCGACCGCTTCGCGAGCGCTCCCGAGATGCAGTCCTTCCTGCGCTCGGTCCGGGCCGTCGCCGAGGCCGGTCCCGTGGCCCCGACGATGGCGGCCCCGGCGGTCCCGGTCGGCCCGGGACGGACCTTGGAGTCGACGCGCGACCGCGA
>DATLIG010000195.1:0-15459 GCA_035539555.1 Nocardioides sp.
GCTGGACCTGGTCGAGGAAGGACAGCATCGCGACCGCGGTGGCGAGCTGGTCACCGGTGCTGGTCGGCAGCAGCGTGGCCCAGCGGCCGGTGGCGTGCTCGGCGACGAGCGAGTCGGGCGGCGCGGCCACGACGAGCTGGCTGCCGCGCCGGGCCGCCTCGGCGACCGCGAGGGCCGTGCCGGCGTCGCCGCCCTCGGGGGCCAGCACGACCACCAGGTCGAGGCTGCCGGCCCAGCCGGGCAGGGACGGGGACGGCCAGGCCACGAACGGGACCGGGCAGAACGGCTCGAGCACCGCCCGCAGCAGGCGGGAGTCCGGACCGGCAGCGATCACGGCCCGCGGCCGGGTCTCGCTGGCACGCGCCACCGCCTCGGCGATCGCGTCGGCGGAGTCGCCGACCTCACGTCGTACCCGGGCTCCGGACTCGGCGAGCGTGCGCAGGCGGAGGTCCGCCGACGCGAGCGCGCCCTCGTCGTCCAACCGGGACTCGTCGAACCAGACCATCGCGCGCTCCTGTTCTTCCGGTGGGTCAGGCGGGCTTGCGGGCCTCGTCGACGAGCAGCACCGGGATGCCGTCGCGCACGGGATAGGCCAGGCCGCAGCCGCTGCAGACCAGCTCGGTCGCGTCGCCGGCCGCGGTGACGGCCAGGTCGGACCGGCAGGCCGGGCAGACGATGATCGCCAGGAGCTCCGGCGAGATGTCGGGCGCGCTCACTGCTCGGCCCTGATGGTGGCGAGGACCTCGTCGCGGACTCGGGCCATGGTGGACTCGTCCTTCCCTTCGGCGTTGAGCCGCAGCAGCGGCTCGGTGTTGGAGGCGCGGACGTTGAACGCCCAGTCCGCGTGGCTGACGCTCAGCCCGTCGAGCTTGTCGATGCTGACCCCGTCGTGCGAGCTCCACGTCTGCTCCAGCTCGGCGAGCACCGCCGCCTGGTCGGTGACGGTGCTGTTGATCTCGCCGCTGAGCGGATAGCGCTCGTACGACGCCAGCAGGCTCGAGAGCGGCACGTCCGCCTCGGCCAGGGCGGCCATCGCGTGGAGCGCCGCGAGCATGCCGGAGTCGGCGCGCCAGAAGTCGCGGAAGTAGAAGTGGCCGCTGTGCTCGCCACCGAAGATCGCGTCGGTCTCGGCCATCGTGGCCTTGATGTAGGAGTGACCCACCCGGGTCCGGACCGGCGTGCCGCCGAGCTCCTCGACGATCTCGGGGACCGCGCGGGACGTGATCAGGTTGTGGATCACCGTCGCGCCGGGCTCCTTGGCGAGCTCGCGGGCGGCGATGAGGGCGGTCAGCGTCGAGGGCGAGACCAGCTCGCCACGCTCGTCGACGAGGAAGCAGCGGTCGGCGTCGCCGTCGAAGGCGAGGCCGATGTCGGCACCCTCGGCGAGCACCCGCTTCTGGAGGTCGACCAGGTTGGCCGGCTCGATCGGGTTGGCCTCGTGGTGGGGGAAGGTGCCGTCGAGCTCGAAGTACATCGGCACCATCTCGACCTGGTCGGCGAGCCGGTCGAAGACCGCCGGGGCCGTGTGGCCGGCCATGCCGTTGCCGGCGTCGACGACGACCTTGATCCGGCGCCCCGTCACGGGCGCGAGCGAGAGCAGGTGGGCGGCGTAGGCCTGGAGCACGTCGTGCGAGCCGATCGACCCGGTGCGGCCGGCGGCCGTGACGGGGGTGCCGGCCGCGACGCGGTCGCGGATCTCGGCCAGGCCGCTCTCCATGCCGACCGGCTGCGCCTGGGCGCGGCAGAGCTTGATGCCGTTGTAGGCCGCCGGGTTGTGGCTGGCCGTGAACATCGCGCCCGGCAGGCCGAGGTGGCCCGAGGCGAAGTAGAGCTGGTCGGTCGAGGCGAGGCCGATCATGGTGACGTCGGCGCCCGCGCCGGTCGCCCCGTCGGCGAACGCGCCGGCGAGGGCGGGCGAGCTCGGCCGCATGTCGTAGCCGATGACGATCGCGTCGACGCCGAGCACCTCGACGTACGCCGCTCCGGTCGCGCGCGCCAGGTCCTCGTCGAGCTGCTCGCCGACGATGCCGCGCACGTCGTAGGCCTTGAAGACCTTGCTCAGGTTGTCCGGTGAGGTCGTGGCACTGGCCATGCCCCGGACACTAGTGCACGACCCCTGCGCCGGGGCCGTCAGGTCAATCGGTCGTCAGCATCCGCAGGTGGCCCTTGCGGGCGACCTCGCGGCCACTCTCCCGCGGCTGCTCGACGACGGGCTGCGGGAGCGGGCGGGCGGCCTCGCGGACGGCGTCGGCGAGCGCGAGCAGGTCGTCGCTGCTCGGGCCCTGCTGCTGGCTGCCGAGCGAGAGCCGCACGACCTCCCAGCCGCGCGGGGCCGAGAGCCGCTCGCTGTGCTGGTCGCACAGGTCGTAGGCGTGGGGCTCGGCGAAGGTGGCGAGCGGTCCGAGCACGGCGGTGGAGTCGGCGTACACGTAGGTCAGGGTCGCCACCGCACGCCGGGCGCACGCGGTGCGCGAGCAGGTGCGCATGCCCTGCGGTGCCGGAATCGCGCTCACGCGGCAGACGGTACCGCTCCGCGCCCGATCCGCTGGATAGGCTCGCTGGACGATGACTGAGGACGAGGACACCCGGGTCGCCCGCCCGCGACGCGACCGGCGCGGGCGCGGCATGCGCGGACCCGCGGTGCTGCCGCTGACCTGGCCGGACACCAGCCACCGCCCGCCCCGGCCGCTGCGCCGCCGCGAGCTCTTCGACCGGATCATGCTCGACGTCGTCACCGAGATCGACGCCCGCTGGTCGGAGCACCTCGGCCTGCTGGAGTACGCCGTCGAGGACACCCCGCAGCTGCCCGACGACTGGGACTCCGGCCGAGTCCCGCTCTCGTCGCTGGTGCGCGGGAGCGGTGCGACGCCCACGCGCCTCGTCGTCTTCCGCCGCCCCCTCGAGCACCGCGCCGCCGACCGGGCCGACCTGGAGGCGATCATCCTGACCGTCGTGGTGGAGCAGGTCGCCGAGCTGCTCGGCATCGAGCCGGCGGACGTGGACCCGCGCTACCCGCGCGACGACGACTGACCAGTCCGGGTCGGCCCGGGTCAGTCGGGGTCAGTCCGGGTCAGTCCGGGTCGACTGCGGGGATCTGCGCCCGCAGCTCGCCCGGACGCACCCGCAGCGTCGCCAGGCCCGGCTTCCTCCCGCCCGTCGCCGCCAGCACGACGGCCTGGATCCGGGTGGTGCGCGCGACGACCGAGACCGACACCGCCTCGCCCGGCAGCGCCAGGGTGGCAGCCCGGTCGGTGCCGATCTCGACCTTGTCGGAGCGGATCTCCTTGCCCGCCGCGTCGTACGACACGACGCTGACCACGCCGGTGCGCTCGGCACCGCCGAGCACGAGGGTCTTCCTGCCCGAGGGCACCACGGCCGCCGCAGGGTCGTCGAGCGCGGGGGCGGGAGCGAGGAGCAGGAGGTCGTCGCCGGACAGCGCCATGAAGGAGGAGGCGACCGGGCCGGACGCCTCGATCTCGATGCCGACGACCCCCTCGGCGGTGGCGCCCTTGAACAGCTTGGCGAGGTCGACGGTCTCCATCGCCTGCGGCGGGACCGAGATCTCCGGGGCGCCGGTCGGCGCGAAGGACGACTGCTCGGTGACGAACCGGAGGCTGACGCGCACCTCGTCCTCGCCCGGGTTGGCGAGCTGGAGGGTCGGCTGCGCCGGCTTGTCGGGTACGCCGAGGAGCAGGCTGCTGCTGGAGGGATCCGTGTCCGGGGGGAGGAAGTCGGTGGTCACCCGGCCGCGGCCGAGCGGGTCCCAGGTGTTGCGCGCGGTCGCGGTCACTCGGCCGCGAACGACCGTGAGGTGTGCGGCGGTGGCCTCCGCGCGCGGCGCGGCGGTGGCGAGGTCGATCCGCTTGACGCCGTGCGGGGGCACCTCGATGCCGCGCAGCGCGGGCTCCTCGACCGGGCCGGTCGCGTCGTGCAGGGCGAGGTCGACGACGGCGTCCCCGTCGTCGGGGTTGACCAGCTCGACGGTGGTGGCGTAGCGGGCCGAGGAACCGACGCCGACCAGCCATTCGTCGTACGACGGTCCGCGGCACTCGGGCACGGCCAGCTCGCCGTCGCGGCCGGCGGCGATGCCCGGGGCGGCGGCACCGCGGCCGTCGAGGACCGTCGGACCGGTGCTCGACGGCACCTCGACGGTGCTGCCCTGCTCGACGGTGATCGCCGTGCCCGACTTCGTCGTGCTGCTTCCGGAGGCGCCACGCGCCGCGGGCGCCGTCGCGACGGCGAGCTTGCCGCCGGGGACGTCGGGGGTCCGGGTGACCCGGACCGGACCGTCGTCGCCGGTCAGCCCGCCGGGGCAGACCATCGTGGCCGAGGTCAGTGCCGAGGTGGTCGGCGGCTGCGGGCCCGCCAGCGGGTTGTCCTCGCCGCCGACGAGGCCGACGCTGAGCGCGACGACGGTCGGCGCGAGGATCGCGAGGCCGACGAGCAGGTCGACCCGGCGGGCACGGGAGACCGACGCGCGGCGGCCGGCGCCGGACGGGGGGACATCGGACTTCGGGACGTCGGTGGGACCGGACTCAGTCATCACGGCTCCTTCGCAGGGGCGGGAGGGCCAGCACGACGAGGACCGGGATCGCGATCCCCTGCACGAGGAGCAGGAGGGCGCGGGCCCAGTCGTGGTGCTCGGGCAGGGGTCCGGGCGCGGGGTCGACCTGCCAGGCGCGGGTCCCGCGGCTCGAGCTGGCCTGCACCAGGCCGGTGGTGGCATCGAGGCTGGAGGCGACCGCGCCGTCGGCGGGAGCGGCCTGGACGACGTACAGGATCCCGCGGCGGGACAGCTCCTGGACGGCGTCGGGGTCCGGCGCGGTGACGAGGCTGCGGATCGTCGCGGTGACGTCCGCGTCCTCCGGCGTCAGCGCGGCGATCTCGTCCTCGCCGAGGGTCGCGCCGTCACCGCGGTGGACCTCGTAGCTCAGGCCGTCGGCGATGCTGCCGCGCAGCACGAGGATGCCGTCCTCATCGGCCTGCTCGGCGCGCTGCGCCATGTAGACCGGGACGTCCGACGGCGGGTCGTCGCTGAGGTCCTCGCCGCCCCACACGGCGAACCAGACCAGCCCGACGAGCGGGGCGACCAGGCCGGCGAGGCCGACGAGCGCGAGGCCGGCCTGGACCGGGCGCCTCTGGTCACCGAGGTGGTGCAGGGCGAGCCCGCCGAGCAGCGCCGCGGTGAGCCACGCGCCCTGCAGCACGAGCAGCACGATGCCGAGGCCCGGCTGCTGCCCGTCGCCGCCGGCGAGGCCGACCGAGGTCACCGCGAGCGGGACGCCGACGACGGCGGTCACCGCCGCGACCACCCAGCAGGCCACGACCGGGATCCGGGTGGCGGCGGGCACCAGCGACAGCAGCGCGAGGACGGGGAGGACGAGACCGACGGCTGCCGGGGCGCCGAGGTCGCCGAACCGGCCCGCCAGCAGGTCCCAGCCGGACGTCGCGGCGCTCGGCCAGCGCCCGATGTCGAGCACGAGCGTGCCCGCGGCGCCCTCGAACAGCGCCGGGAGCCACCACGGCACGAGCACGAGCAGGGGTACGACGAGCGCGGCCACCGGCGGCCCCCAGACGGACCGTTCGCGGACCTCGCCCGGAGCGAGCCGGAAGGCGAAGCCGACCAGTGCCGCGATCAGGACCGCCAGCACCAGCCACGAGGACGGGGCGACCGCGGTCAGCAGGGCCAGCGCGAGGCCGGTGCGCCAGCCGGCACGCCAGCGGTGCGCGGCGTCGGGGTCGGCGAAGCCGAGGGCGGCGTGGGCCAGCCACGGCAGCACGGCGGCGGCGACGACGACACCCCAGCGGCCCCCGCCCCAGGCGCCCGACGCGAGCGGCACGAGCGCCCAGGTGACCGAGCCCCACAGGAGCAGCCAGCGTGGTGCGCCGTACGGCGTCACGAAGCGGCCGACCACCCGCAGGAAGCGCCAGGCCCCCCACAGCGCGACCGGTGCGGCGAGCGACATCACGAGGCTGATCAGGGTCGAGGGCCCGACCGGCCAGGCGAGGACGGCGAGCGGGAGAACATAGGCGGGTGCGGGGACGTCGGAGCCGAACCCGATCGGGTGCCAACCCTCGAGGTGCAGCCGCCACCAGGCGCCGGCACCGTCCGGCGTCGGTGACAGCGCTCCCCCGCTGAACCCGCCGACGACGTCCCGCACGCCCACGAGCAGCGCCAGCACCACGATCGCGGTGGCCATCGCGGTCGGGCTGGTGAAGAAGCGGACGACCCAGCCGGTGTCCGCGTAGTCGTCCTCCTCGTCGCGGTGGCGGGCGGCCGGCGGCGCGACGGCGGCGTCGCGCTCGGCGGCGGCCGCGCGGCGCCGCTCGGCGACATCGGCGGCCTGGTTGGTCGCAGCGGCGACCAGGTCGCCGAAGAAGTCGAGGCCGTGCCGGTAGGGCAGCCACCACGGCGCCAGCAGGCGGCGGACCCGCTCGCGGTCGGGGCCGGCGTCGCCGCGCAGGGTGGCGACCGCGGCGCGACGGGTCCGGCGGGCAGCGAGGATCCGGCCCGGGTGGCGCAGGACGGAGGCCAGCGCCGCGATCTCGTCGAGCGCCTCGCCGACGGCGCGGACACCGAGCAGCCCGAACATCCGCAGGACCGATCCGAGCGCGAGCCGGACGACCTGGAGCGGCAGGGTGGCGCCACGGGCGTTGACGAGCAGCGTGAACAGCGCGGCGCGGCGCTCCTGGAAGTGCGTGTGGCGCCCGGTCAGCGGCGTGCGTCGTACGCCGCGGTGGGCGGCCTCCGCGTGGAAGACGACGGCCTTCGGCACGATCACCGTGGTCCGGCCGGCGGCCGCGGCGCGCCAGCCGAGGTCGAGGTCGTTGCCGAAGATCGGGAGGGCCGCGTCGAAGCCGCCGAGCTCCTCGAGGACCGCGCGGCGCACCAGCATGCCGGCCGTGTTGACCGCGAACACCTCGCGGACCTCGTCGTGCTGGCCCTGGTCGTACTCGCCGCGCTCCAGCCCGGTCTCGCGCCGGCCGGTGCCGCTGATGGTCACGCCGAGCTCGAGCAGGCGGCGCAGCGAGGGCCACTCGCGCAGCTTCGGGCCGAGGATGTCGGCCTCCGGGCGCTCGCCCGCGACGGCGAGCAGCTCCTGCAGGGCCGTCGGCGCCGGCCGCGCGTCGTCGTGGAGGATCCAGACCCACTCGGGGTCGCGCCCGGCGGCGGCGAGGGCCTGCAGGCCGTCGGCGACGGCATCCGGGAACCCGGCGCTCGCGGGCATCCGGCGCACGGCGAGCGGGACGTGGTCCTCCAGCGCCTGGCGGACGATCTCGGGGCTGTCGTCCTTGCTGCCGGTGTCCACCGCGACCACCGAGTCGAGGGGGGCGGTCTGCTCCCGGAGGCCGTCGAGGACGGCCGGCAGCCACGAGGCGCCGTCGTGGCTCACCAGGAGGACGGCGACCCGGGCTTGTTGCGACACGAGGTCAGACCCTACGACCGAAGATGTGAAGGGGGCACATCCGTGGCCGGGTGGTCTACTGCGCGACGAACCCGGTTTCGACTCGCGGTCGCGAGCTCGCAGGCTCGCTCGCGCGCTCGCTCAACCCTCGCCTGGTGTCTGACGTGTGCTCGTTCCTCGCACGCCTCAGACGGCTCGCTTCTTCAGCTTGCGGCGCTCGCGCTCCGACAGGCCGCCCCAGATGCCGAAGCGCTCGTCGTTGCCCAGTGCCGCCTCGAGGCACTCCAGGCGCACCTCACAGGTCTGGCACACCTTCTTCGCCTCGCGCGTCGATCCCCCCTTCTCGGGGAAGAACGCCTCGGGGTCGGTCTGCGCGCACAGTGCGCGCTCCTGCCACCCGAGCTCTTCTGTCTCTGCCTCGACCAGGAAGAGTTCTCTCACGATTTCGCCCCTTACAACTCGACCCCGTGCCCGAACGACACACATGGAATTACATATGTGTCATACCCGAAGAGTCAAGGCCGAATCTGCTATACGCAGCCCCCGGGGACGATCGTCCCGGCCGTGAGGCACAGTTGTGCCCCGTGGATTCGAGCACGACGTCATCGGATGTGACGACAGCAGATGTGATCAGCGACATCACCGTCCTGTCGGGCGGCATGGGTGGGGCGAGGTTCCTGCAGGGCCTCCTGGCCGGGATCGAGCGCGGCGCGCTGCCCGGTGTGGCCGCGGACGCGAGGGTGAGCGTCATCGCGAACACCTGCGACGACTGGTGGATCCACGGCCTGAAGGTCTGCCCCGACCTCGACACCGTGATGTACACCCTCGGCGACGGCATCGACCTCGAGCGGGGCTGGGGGCGCCGGGCCGAGACGTGGAGCGCCAAGGAGGAGCTGGCGGCGTACGGCGTCGAGCCGACCTGGTTCGGCCTCGGCGACCGCGACATCGCCACCCACCTGGTCCGCACCCAGATGCTCGACGCGGGCTACCCCCTCTCCCAGGTGACGGCGGCCCTGTGCCGGCGCTGGCTCACCCCGACGTACGGCGAGCGGCTGACCCTGCTGCCGATGACCGACGACCGCGCGGAGACGCACGTGGCCGTCGCCGACCCCGAGGCACCGAGCGGCACGCGCGTCGTCCACTTCCAGGAGTACTGGGTCCGGCTGCGGGCCGAGGTCCCGGCCGAGACGCTGGTGTTCGTGGGCCTCGACCAGGCGACGCCGGCCCCGGGGGTGCTCGACGCGATCACCGGCGCCGACCTCGTCGTGCTGCCGCCGTCCAACCCGGTCGTGTCCGTCGGCACGATCCTCGGCGTGCCGGGCGTGCGTGACGCCCTGCGCAGCACCGACGCGCGGGTCGTCGGCCTCTCCCCCATCGTCGGCGCCTCGCACGTGCGCGGCATGGCCGCGCAGATGCTGACCTCGATCGGTGTCGAGGTCAGCGCGGCCGGCGTCGGCCTCAACTACGGCGCCCGCACGAGCGGCGGCGTCCTCGACGGCTGGCTGGTCGACGAGCGCGACGCCGACCAGGTCCCCCGGCTCGAGGCGGCGGGGATCGCCACCGCCGCCGTCCCCCTGATGATGACCGACCACGACGCGACCGCCGCGATGGCCGCGGCCGCCATGGCGCTGGTCCGCTGATGGCCGGATCCCAGCTGTCCGTCGTGGCGCCCGACGGCGTCCCGGAGGTCAGGGCCGGCGACGACCTCGCCGCGGTCCTCCTCGACGCCCTCGCGCCCGAGGCGGTCGTCGACGGCGACGTGCTCGTGGTGACCAGCAAGATCGTGAGCAAGGCCGAGGGACGCGTCGTCACCGGCGAGCGCGAGGAGTGGATCGGACGCGAGACCGTGCGCCTGGTCGCCGTGCGTGGCGCCACCCGCATCGTGCGCAACCGCCTCGGGCTGACGATGGCGGCGGCCGGGATCGACGCGTCCAACGTGGCCAGCGGGTCCGTCGTCCTCCTTCCCGAGGACCCGGACGCCTCCGCGCGAGCGCTGCGCGCCGCCGTCGCGACCCGGACGGGAGCCAACGTCGGCGTGGTCGTCACCGACACCGCCGGGCGTGCCTGGCGCGAGGGCCAGACCGACATCGCCGTCGGCGCCGCGGGGCTGACCGTGCTCGAGTCCTTCGCCGGCCGGGTCGACGCCCACGGCAACGAGCTCGCGGTCACCGCGCCCGCCGTGGCCGACGAGATCGCGTCGGCCGTCGAGCTGGCCCAGGGCAAGCTCGGTGCCCGTCCCTTCGCCGTCGTGCGCGGCCGGGCCGACCTGGTCCTCCCCGCCGGCGAGGACGGCACGGGCGCGGCCGCGCTGATCCGGGCGGAGGGCGCCGACCTGTTCGGGTACGGCGCGCGCGAGGCCGTGGTGCGCGCCGTCGGCGGGCAGCCGGAGGACCAGGCACCGTTCGGCGCCCCGGTGAGTGCCGAGGACCTCGCGGCGGCGCTGTCGCGAGCCGGGATCGACGCCCGGCCGGGCCCCGCGCAGGACGTGCTGTGCGCCGGCGACCGCCGCGCCGCGGTCGACATCGTGGCCTTCGCGCACGGCTGGTCGGTGACCGAGTCGGGCACCGACCTGCGCCTGCTACCGATCAGTCCGTAGACTCCCCACGTTCCGCGCACCCACCAAGACGAGGTACCCCGCACCGTGGCCAAGTCCAGCAAGTCCGAGAAGTCGGACCGCCGTCAAGTCATCGACGAGATCCGGCGCAAGCAGAAGAGCGCCGAGAAGCGTCAGGGCCGGGCCATCGTCGGCGTGTGCGTGCTGGTCGCACTGCTGATCATCGGCGCCGCGGCGTACAGCCCGATCAAGACGGCGATCGAGAAGGCCCGCTACTCCGGCAAGGACCTCGCCGACATCGGCGCCGACGCCGACGTCTGCGGCAAGATCACCGAGAAGGAGGCCACGGGCAGCGGCGACCACGTCCCCAGCTCCCAGCAGGTCACCTACGAGGACGCCCCGCCGGCCTTCGGCTCGCACTGGAACGAGGCCGGCCTCGCGCCCGCCCCGATCACGGACCGGTACTACACCGAGGACACCCGTCCCGAGCTCGAGTCGCTCGTCCACAACCTCGAGCACGGCTACACGATCCTCTGGTACGACGAGACCGCCGCCGACGACTCCGGCGAGATCGCCGCGATCAAGGCGATGGCCGCGACCCTGGACGCCAACGACACCAACCAGCGGCTCAAGTTCAAGGCCGCCCCGTGGACCAAGGCGGACGCCAAGGAGACCGGCAAGGACTTCCCGAAGGGCCAGCACATCGCGTTCACGCACTGGCGCAACGACGCCGCCGCCAGCAAGTCCTACGGCGTGTGGCAGTACTGCTCGGAGGCGAGCGGTGCGGCGTTGAAGTCCTTCATGGAGAAGTACCCGTTCACGGACGCCCCGGAGCCCTTCGTCTACTGAGTTCCATTGGCCGAGCGTGTCGCTCGTTCCTCGCGACACGCTGCCGGCCCGCCGTTGTCCGCCGTAGGTGGCTGAGGTCGGCTGGCGGCAGGACGGTCGGCGCGCGGGACGGCCGACTGGCGCTGCGCAACCTGATCCAGGATCACGGCACGGTGGCGGGAGCGCCCTGGGTCAGGTCAGGTCGGTGCGGCCCTGGTCCTTGAGCGCCGCCACGATGTTCTTGACCTCCTGGGCCCGCGAGCGGGTCGTCACCAGGAGGGCGTCCGGGGTGTCGACGACGACGACGTCGTCGAGGCCGATCACGGCCACCACCCGGCCGGAGCCGGGGACGACGATGCCGGACGCGCCGCGCAGCTGCGTGAGCGCCCCGTCGCCGAGGACGGTGCAGTCCTCCTGCTCGCCGAGCAGGGTGGCGAGGGAGTCGAAGTCTCCGATGTCGTCCCAGCCGAAGGCGCCGGGCACGGTCGCCACCTTGCCGGCCGCGGCCGCGGGCTCGGCGATCGCGTGGTCGATCGCGATCCGCGGCAGCCTGTCCCACAGCTCCGGCAGGCGCTCCGGCTCGGCGGCGATCGCGCGCAGGTGGGCCGCGAACTCGGCGTCCTGCTCGGCGAGCAGGTCCAGCAGCACCGAGGGCCGTACGACGAACATGCCGGCGTTCCAGCGGTAGCGACCGGTCGAGAGATAGTCCTCCGCCACGGACACCGACGGCTTCTCGACGAACTCGACGACCCGACGGACGGACGGGTGCCCGTCGAGGACGTCACCCTGGTGGATGTAGCCGAAGGCCGACGAGGCGAAGGTCGGCTCGATGCCGATCGTCACCAGCCAGCCGTCGCGGGCGGCCGCGACCGCGTCCGCCACGGCGCCGCGGAAGCGGTCCTCGTCGGCGATCACGTGGTCGGCCGCGAACGAGCCCATCACCTCCGCGCCGCGACGCTCCAGGACCGCCGCGGCGAGGCCGATGGCCGCCATCGAGTCGCGCGCCGACGGCTCCGCGAGGACACCGTCGTCGGGCAGCTGGTGCAGCTGGCGTCGTACGGCGTCGCGGTGGGCGGTCCCGGTGACGACCAGGACCCGGTCCCCCACGATCGGCGCGAGCCGGTCGTGGGTCTGCTCGAGCAGCGAACGGCCGGTGCCGGTGAGGTCGTGCAGGAACTTCGGCGAGCCGGACCGGGACAGCGGCCAGAGGCGGGTGCCGGCACCACCGGCCGGCACCACGGCCCAGAAGCCGGGGATCTCGTCAGCGACCATGCGCGGCACCCTATCTGCGTCTCTCCTATCCTCGGGTCGTGAGCCCCGCAACGCCGACCACCTTCGCCGACGTCCTCACGACCCGGCTCCGCAACGATCCGGGCCGGCCGCTGGTCACGTTCTACGACCACGCGAGCGGTGAGCGGGTCGAGCTCTCGGTCACCACCTGGGCCAACTGGGTGGCCAAGGCGGGCTCGCTGCTCGTGGACGAGCTGGGCCTGGAGCGCGGCGACCGGCTCGGCATCGACCTGCCCCCGCACTGGCTGGGCACCGTCTTCCTCGGCGCCGCGTGGAGTGCCGGGCTGGTCGTCGTACCCACCCCGGAGCCGGGTACGACGGACCTCGCCGCCGTGGTCTGTGGCCCCGACACCGTCGACGGCTGGTCCGCGCAGGCACCCGGCACGGAGGTGCTGGCCTGTGCCCTGCTCCCCCTCGGCGTCCGGTTCAAGGACCCGCTGCCTGCGGGCGTGCACGACGTCGGCGTCGAGATCTGGTCCCAGCCGGACGCGTTCACGCCGTGGGACCCGCCGACCGGCGACGACCTGGCCCTCGCCACGGGCCTCACGCAGGCCGAGCTGTGGAGGGAGGCAGCCGCCGGCACGCTGGTCGGCGGCGGCCGCCTCCTCTCGGTGGCGAACCCCGTCACGGAGCCCGTCACCTTCTGCGAACCGCTCACCCAGGGCGGTTCGCTCGTCCTGGTCGCCCGGGCCGAGCAGCCGGCGCTCGAGGCGGCGTACACCGCCGAGCGCGCGACCGCTCGCTTCCCTGCCCGCCACGACCAGGACGAGACGATCTAGTGGTGCCGGGCTAGCCGGCCAGGTCGTACCCCGCCTTCTTCCCGATGAGGGCCGGCTCGCGCAGGCCGGCGGCCGTGCCGCGGATCCAGTACACGTTGTCGCTGGTCGCGTTGCGGGCGAGGATGTCGGTGTGCCCGTCGCCGTCGACGCTGGACACCCCGAGGAACCAGTCGTAGCCGGTGGCGGTCTGCACGAGCTTCCTGCTCGACGTCCAGCCGCCCGGGCCGTTGCCGTAGTAGGCGGTGAGGTCGCCGCCCTTGCGCACGATGCTGTCGGGCGCGCCGTCGGCGGCGTTCCACCGGCCGGCACCGATCTGGACCCCGCCGGAGAGGGCGGCGTACGCCGGATAGCTGGACTTGAAGCCGTTCATGCCCTGGCCCGGGTAGATCCGCATCACGCCGCCGGTGGGCTGGCCCATCAGGTCGGGCCAGCCGTCGCCCGTCATGTCGCCGACGGGCGCCAGCAGGGCGATCCGCCCGGCGTTGGACATCAGCGTCCTCGGCGCGGCCAGCTTGCCGCCGCCCACACCCCGGTAGACGACGAGCATGTTGTCGCTGGAGCGGATGCCGAGGACGTCGACGTAGCCGTCGCGGTTCCAGTCCCCCGCCTTCCAGATCTTCTTCAGGCCCTTGAAGCTCTGGCCGGTGTCGATCGGGCTGCTGAACGCGTAGCCGGACCCGCTCGCCCGGATCGGCAGCACGAAGCCCCGTCCGTCGGAGGTACGCCGCGCCACGATGTCGGGCTGCTGCACGCCGACCATGTTCGACTCGAGGTTGCGCCCCGTCCAGCTCGCCTGCAGCGCTGCCGCCTTCTTCCGGATCGCCGGGATCTGCGCGTAGAGGTAGCGGCCCGGGCAGGCGGTGGAGCCGGCGTCGCGGTGGCCGTTGATGGCCTGGAAGGTCGAGCTGCCGACCCGCTGCGAGGTGCTCGCGGCGCGGACGCCGTGCAGCGACAGCTTCCACGCGAAGAGCTGGGCGTAGGCCGTGATCATCGCGCTGCTGGGCTGGGCGGTGTCGTAGTTGCCGATCGCGGACATCGCGAAGGAGTACTGGTTGTAGCCCTGCGTGTGGGCACCCACGACAGGACGGTCGACGCCGCCGTAGCGGCCCTCCCAGATCCGGCCGAACTTGTCGACCAGGAAGTTGTAGCCGATGTCGCTCCAGCCCCGCGTCCTGACGTGGTAGTTGTAGATGCCGCGGATGATCCCGGGGACCTGCGCGGACGTGTAGTCGTTGGCGTTGACCGTGTGGTGCACGAAGCCGGCGTGGATCTCGTAGTAGCTCAGCGACGGCTTGTCGCGGATGCTCTCGTCGGCACCCCACTGGGCACGCGAGTAGATCTTCGGCTTCGGGGTGAAGGCGCCCGCCTGCAGGGACAGGTCCTCGCCACCCGTGCCGTCCGTCGGGTCGGGCTCCTCGGCCGGCGGCTCCTCGGTGGTGCCGTCCGTCGTACCGCCCGTGGCCAGCTTGGCGGTGTCGATCGCCGGCTGCTCCTTCGCCGTGGCCGCGGCCTTGCCGGGGTCGATGACGGCGAGCTTCATGTCGGCCGGGGCGGCGTCCTCGGTGGTGACCTTGACCTGGACCGCGTCGACGTCGCCGACCAGCAGCGCGTCGGTGCCGGGGCGGGCCTTCCGGCCCTCCGCGGTGCGCGGGTCCGGGCCGTGCTCGTCGTGGTACTCCGCAGTGGTCCACCCCGACCAGGTGTCCCCGGTCCGGGTGCGGACCTCGATGTCGATGGCGTCGTCCGCGAGCCGCGTGCCCGGCGCCCAGGTGACGCCGACCGTGCCGTACCCGTCGACCGGCACGACGTCGCTGTCGATGACCTGCTCGCCCTTGACCGTCGCCTGCTTCGCGACCCGCAGCGACCCGCGGACCTTCGCCGACGCCGACTTCCCCTTCGGCGTCGTCAGCGCGTACTGGTCGACCTCGGACTCCACCGCCTTCGTCGGCACCTCCACCGGCGCGGACTGCAGCGCGACCTCGGCCGGTACGACGTCGACGGGCTGCGCGGGCCGCACGTCCATCGTCACGGTGCGGGCCGCGGGCGTCAGCACCGCGATCACGACGGCCAGCGCCAGCAGCTGCTGGCTGAGGGTCACGAACCTCAGCCGATGCCCCTTCTCAGGGGTCTCCGGGACGTAGCTCGACATCGTTCTGCTCCAGACGTGTGTGCGGGGAAGTTGTCACACGAGTAGCAACTTTCACACGCGTCACACGAGTCTGAAAAGGTCCCGCGAGTAACTACAAGGATGTAATTTCCACTCGACACGCCGAGAGCAGCCAGATTCCCGGATCGGCGCTCCCCCGACGTGCCTGAGGGGTCGCAACGGATCGACCGAGCACCGCAGGTGCACCGTGGCCGGGGGTCTCGTGACGGTCGCTGCGCGACCTCCTCGACCACCGGAGACCGGCGACGCGCTCGCACCACCACTGCCGTCTTGCCGCCAGGCAAGCGCAACCATCCGCCCACGACAACCGCGGCGCGCCATCGTTGGCGACGCGCTCGCACCACCACTGCCGTCTTGCCGCCAGGCAAGCGCAACCATCCGCCCACGACAACCGCTGCGCGCCATCGTTGGCGACGCGCTCGCGCAGTTCAACTC
>DATLIG010000196.1:0-1771 GCA_035539555.1 Nocardioides sp.
GCGGACCCGCTGGTGGAGGCGATCGCGCTGCGCCTGCCGAAGCTCGTCGTGGGCAACGGGGCGGACGCCGGGACCGACATGGGCCCGCTCATCACCCGCGAGCACCGCGACAAGGTCGCGTCGTACGTCGACTCCGGCGAGGCCCAGGGCGCGAGCGTCGTCGTCGACGGCCGCGCTGCCGACGTCCCGGCCGACGGCTTCTTCCTGGGCACGACCCTGCTCGACCACGTCACCCCGGACATGACCTGCTACCGCGACGAGATCTTCGGCCCGGTCCTCGGCGTGGTCCGTGTGGAGACCTACGAGGAGGGCCTCCAGCTGATCAACAGCAACCAGTTCGCCAACGGCACCGCGATCTTCACCCGCGACGGCGGTGCGGCCCGGCAGTTCCAGTTCGACGTCGAGGTCGGGATGGTCGGCATCAACGTGCCGATCCCGGTTCCGGTCGCGTACTACTCCTTCGGCGGCTGGAAGGACTCCCTCTTCGGCGACACCCACATGTACGGCCCCGAGGGCATCAACTTCTACACCCGCGGCAAGGTCGTCACCTCGCGCTGGCCCGACCCGGCCACCTCGAGCGTCGACCTCGGCTTCCCGCGCACCCGCTGAGGAGCCTGGCGATGAGTGACTCCACGATCACACCGGCCGGCGAGAGCCTGCTGCCGTCGTACGACGCCGAGACGATCCGCCGCCTCGACAAGGCCCACGTCTTCCACTCCTGGTCGGCCCAGGCGCAGATCGCGCCCCTGCCGGTCACGCGGGCTGAGGGCAGCTTCTTCTGGGACGGTGACGGCAACCGCTTCCTCGACTTCTCCTCCCAGCTGGTCAACGTCAACATCGGCCACCAGCACCCGGCGATCGTCGCCGCGATCCAGGAGCAGGCGGGCCGGCTGACCACGCTCGCGCCCGGCTTCGCCAACGACGTGCGCGCCGAGGCTGCCCGGCTGATCGCCGAGGTCGCACCCGGTGACCTGGACAAGGTCTTCTTCACCAACGGCGGTGCCGAGGCCAACGAGAACGCCATCCGGATGGCGCGGGTGCACACGGGCCGGCACAAGGTGCTGTCGGCGTACCGCAGCTACCACGGCGCCACGGCCGGTGCGATCGCGCTGACCGGCGACCCGCGCCGCTGGGCCTCCGAGCCCGGCATCTCCGGGGTCGTCCGCTACTGGGGTCCCTACCTCTACCGCTCGGCCTTCCATGCCACCACCGAGGCCGAGGAGTGCGAGCGCGCGCTGGCGCACCTGCGCGACCTGGTCGCCGTCGAGGGCCCGCAGACGATCGCGGCGATCATCCTCGAGACCGTGGTCGGGACCAACGGGATCCTGGTGCCGCCGGACGGCTACCTGGCCGGCGTCCGGGCGCTGTGCGACGAGTTCGGCATCGTGATGATCGCCGACGAGGTGATGGCCGGCTTCGCGCGCTGCGGTGAGTGGTTCGCGGTCGACCGGTGGGGCGTCGTACCCGACCTGATCACGTTCGCGAAGGGCGTCAACTCCGGCTACGTGCCGCTTGGCGGCGTGGTCATCTCGGAGCGGATCGCGGCGACCTTCGCCGACCGGCCGTTCCCGGGTGGGCTGACCTACTCGGGGCATCCACTGGCGTGTGCCTCCGCCGTCGCCAGCATCAACGTCATGCGCGAGGAGAAGGTCGTCGAGAACGCCCGCCGCCTCGGCGACGACGTCATCGGCCCGGCCCTGCGCGCTCTCGCCGACAAGCACCCGAGCGTCGGCGAGGTCCGTGGCCTCGGCGTCTTCTGGGCGCTCGAGCT
>DATLIG010000197.1:0-17764 GCA_035539555.1 Nocardioides sp.
GCTTCGCCATCGACCTCTCGGGCGACGAGCCGGACCTGCAGTTCCGCGGCAAGCAGCTGTCGGACTACGACGCCGTGCTGCCCCGGATCGGCAACTCGATCACCTACTTCGGCACCGCCGTCGTGCGCCAGTTCGAGCAGATGGACGTCTACACGCCCAACACCGCCAACGGCATCTCGAACGCGCGCGACAAGCTGCGGGCCACCCAGATCCTGTCGCGTCACAACATCGGGATGCCGGCGACGACGTTCGTGCGCAACCGCGGCGACGTGCGCGCGGCGATCGACCGCGTCGTCGCCGCGATGCGACGGGTCGCGCAGGGCGACGAGTTCCGCTCCAACGTGCACCGCGGCGGCAGTGTCGAGCCGGTCGAGCTCGACCCCGAGGCCGAGCGGATCGCCGTACGCGCCGCCCAGATCATGGGCCTCAAGGTCGCCGGCGTCGACATGCTCGAGGCCGACGAGGGCCCGCTGGTCATGGAGGTCAACTCCTCCCCGGGTCTCGAGGGGATCGAGCAGGCCACCAAGCTCGACGTCGCCGGCGCGATCATCGACTACATCGACAACCAGGTCGCGTTCCCCCAGATCGACGTGCGCGAGCGGCTCTCCGTGTCGACCGGGTACGGCGTCGCGGAGCTCGTCGTCCACGGCGACGCCGACCTCGTCGGCAAGTCCATCGGCGACTCGGGCCTGCGTGACCGCGACATCACGGTGCTGACCCTGCACCGCGGCACCATGGTCATCCCCAACCCGTTCCCGCACCACGTGCTGGAGGCCGAGGACCGGCTGCTGTGCTTCGGCAAGCTGGAGGAGATGCGGTCGATGATCCCGGCCCGCCGGAAGCGGACCCGGGTGAAGAAGCTGCCGAAGAAGCCGATTCACGAGGGGTGAGCGGCGGCTGCATGAATCCCCGGATCTCCGGGGATTCATGCGCTTCTCAGGTGTTGCAACCCCTGAGAAGCGCATGAAGTGCCTGTCCGATGTGACTCGTGGGGCGGAAGGGGTCGAGCGGCGGGCCGATCTCGTCCCTCGTTCGCAGGTGGCCGGCTGCGTCGGATCCGGCAGGATGGCGCCATGACTGACGCACCTGCGGAGCTCGTCCACCTCGACGTCGCCGACGGCGTCGCGACGATCACCCTCGACTCGCCGCACAACCGCAACGCACTGTCGCGCCAGCTCGTCACCGAGCTGATCGCCCACCTGACCACGGTGGACGCCGCGGACGACGTACGCGTGGTGCTGCTGAGGTCGTCGGGCCGGGTGTTCTGCTCGGGCGCGGACCTGTCGGAGGCGGCGACCGTGCCGATGCAGGAGGGGGCGCGGGCGATCGTCGGCGTGCAGCGCCAGATCGTGGCCCTGTCGAAGCCGGTCGTGACCGTCGTCGAGGGCGCCGCGCGGGCCGGCGGCATCGGCATCGTCGCCGCGTCGGACGTCGTGGTCGTCGCGGACGACGCCACCTTCGCGCTGACCGAGGTGAAGCTCGGCCTCACCCCGGCCGTCATCTCGCTGACGGTCTTCCCGCGCCTCACGCCGCGGGGTCTCGCCTGGACCTCGCTGGGCGGCGAGGTGTTCACGGGCACGGAGGCGGTGGCCTACGGGCTGGCCACCTTCGCCGTACCGGCGGAGGAGCTGCAGGCGAAGGTCGACGACGTCGTCGGCAAGATCGCCACGGGCGCGGCCCAGGGCCTGCGCGAGACCAAGAAGCTGGTCGGGGCGGAGCTCCTGGAGCGGATCGACGCCAAGGGCGAGGAGCTCGTCGAGCTCAGCGCCCGCCTGTTCGGGTCCGACGAGGCCCGCGAGGCGATGATGGCGTTCCTGAGCCGCAAGAAGGGCTGATCGTCAGGTCCCGCGCAGCTTGTCCACGAACGCCGCGCCGGCTCGGTCCGCGAGGCCGGCCAGCGCGGCGTCGAGGTCGTCGGTGACGACCACGTCGTCCAGCACCGCCTGGCGGACGAAGCCGGCGTCGACGATGCCCTGGAGCGCCGCGAGCAGGGGCTGCCAGAACCCGCCCACGTCGTAGAAGCACACCGGGTCGGGGTGGAAGCCGAGCTGGCGCCAGCTCCAGACCTCGATGATCTCCTCGAGCGTGCCGATCCCGCCCGGCAGGCAGAGGAAGCCGTCGGCCAGCTCGGCCATCAACGCCTTGCGCTCGTGCATGGTCTCGACGACGTGCAGCGCGGTGAGGTCGTCGCGTCCCCACTCGCGCTCGACCATGGTCCGTGGGATCACCCCGATCACCTCGCCGCCCTCGTCGAGCGCGCCCTGCGCGACCGCGCCCATCAGGCCGTGCCCGCCGGCGCCGTAGACCAGGCCGATGTCGCGCCGCGCGAGGCCGCGCCCGACGTCGTACGCCGCCTCGGCCAGCGCCGCGTCGTTGCCGGGTGCGGAGCCGCAGAAGACGGCGATGCGTCGCAGGGTGGTCATGACGACGAGGCTAGAGCGACGCCACGAGCGTGGCTGCGTCCGCGGTCGCGCCGCGGATGAGGCCCAGCCCGTTCGCATCCCCCACCACGTGTACGACGACCGCAGGCACCTCCCGCGCCCAGGCGTCCGCCAACGACCGGTCGGCGACCACCTCGCCCGCGAGGACGACCGTGTCGGCGAGGAGCTCCCGGGGCGTGCCGTGGGCGGGCGTCCACGCGACACCGGTCGGCGTGATCGCGGAGACGGTGCACCCGACGTGGGCGGTGATGCCCAGCCGGTCGAGCCGGTCCATGTGCTCCTTGCGGCGCTTGGGCCCGAACTCGGGCGCGATGTCGGTGCCGTCGGTGAGCAGGGCGACCAGCGCCCCCTCCCCGGCGAGGGTCTCGGCAAGCTCGACGGCCGCGCCCCGGCCGCCGATCACGACCACCCGGCGCCCTTCCCGAGGGGCGCTCGCATCGATGCCGTGGCGCACGTGCGACAGGTCGGCGCCCGGCAGGTCCGGCAGCTCGACCCGCCCGCCGGTCGCGACCACGACCGCATCGGGGGCAAGAGCGGCGACAGTGGCCCGGTCGGCGCGCACACCGAGGCGCACGTCGACCGGCGCCAGCGCGACCTCGGCGAGCAGCCAGTCGAGGTAGGGCCGGTTCTCCTCGTGCACGACCGACGCGTCGAGCAGCGCACCCCCGAGCCGGTCGGACGCCTCCAGCAGCACGACCCCGTGCCCGGCGGCGGCCGCCCGGACCGCGGTCTCCAGTCCCGCGGGCCCGCCGCCGACCACCACGATCCGACGCGCCGCCGCTGCCGGGACAGCGGCGCGGTCCCGGTCGTGACCGGTCATCGGGTTCACCGCGCACTCGGTCGCCAGCTTCTCCTCCAGCGTGTCGATGCAGTTCTCGCACGAGATGCAGCGGCGCACCCGGCCCGCGCCGCCACCCCAGCCGGCGAGCTTGCGCGGCAGGTCGGGGTCGGCGAGCAGTGGCCGGCCCAGTGCCACGAAGTCCGCACGCCCGTCGGCCAGCACCTGCTCCGCCAGGGCCGGGTCGTGCAGCCGCCCCACGGCGATGACCGGTACGTCGACGACCTCGCGCACCGCGGCAGCCCCGCCGACGTTGAGCCCGTCGCCGTCGTCGGCGGCGTTGACCATGCCGGTCACGAGCCGGTCGATCACGCCGCCGCTGACGTGGAAGGCATCGACGCCGGCCTCGACGAGCATCGGCGCCATCGCGGCGGTGTCCCACACGGGCCGGCCGGCGGCGACCCGCTCGTAGCCGGAGACCCGCAGCGTGATCGGGAAGCCGGCCCCGACCTCCGCCCGGATCGCGGTGAGCGCCTCGAGCACGACCCGGATCCGCCCCTCCAGCGAGGTGCCGCGGTAGCGGTCCCCGCGCCGGTTGCGCTGCGGTGCCAGGAAGGAGCCGAGGAACATGTAGCCGTGGGCGGCGTGGAGCTCCAGGCCGTCGTACCCGGCCTCGCGGACGCGGACCACCGCCGCGCGGAACTGGTCGAGGATCGCCGCGATCTGCTCCTTGGTGGCCTCACCGGACGGCCGTCCGGTGAGGTACGACGGGATCACGGACGGCCCGAGCGAGGTGACGCCGAACATCTCCGGGCCCAGTCCGTCCGGCCCGGCGTGCACGACCTGCGGCTGGATCCGGGCACCGTGCTCGTGCACCGCCTCGACCAGCCGCCGGTGGGCCGCCACCGCGTCGTCGGTGCCGATCTGCAGCCCGCCCGGCGTCTCCGGGTGCTGCGGGTCGATCCCCGTCGCGCCGACGGTGACCAGCCCCGCGCCGCCCTCGGCACGGCGGGCGAAGTGGGCGACCGTGCGCTCCGACGGGTGGCCTTCCGGGGTGCCGTACATCGTCTCCATGGGCGACATGACGATCCGGTTGCGCAGCTCCATCGAGCCGATCCGGCCGGGCGCGAGCAGGTGGGAGAACACGCGACGAGGCTAGAACCTGTTCTATTTCCTGACTAGTGTCGGTCCGTGGACTTCGCGATGGTGACCGCCTACCAGCCGATCGACCAGCTGGTGCCGCTGGCGCGCGCCGCCGAGGAGGCCGGCTTCCGCTCGTTGAGCATCGCCGACCACGTGGTCGACCTGGAGACGGTGCAGACGCCGTACCCCTACACGCCGACCGGCGAGCGCCGCTGGACCCCCGACGTCGACTGGCCCGACCCCTGGGTCACCGTCGGTGCGCTCAGCCAGGTCACCACGCGGCTGGAGTTCTTCACCTCGATCTACGTCGCCGCGATGCGCAACCCGTTCGTCGTCGCCAAGGCCGTCGGTACGGCGGCTGCCCTCTCCGGCGGCCGGGTCGCCCTCGGCGTCGGAGTCGGCTGGTGTCGTGAGGAGTTCGACCTGCTCGAGCAGGAGTTCGCGACCCGCGGGCGCCGCACCGACGAGGCCCTCGACCTGATGAAGGCGCTCTGGGCGCCGGGCTGGACCGAGTTCTGCGGCGAGTTCTACAGCTGCGAGCGGCTGGCGATGAGGCCCGAGCCGCCGGGCCCGGTGCCGGTGTGGGTCGGCGGGCTCTCCGACGTCGCGATGCGCCGCGCGGCCCGCCACGACGGCTGGGTCGGCGACATGGCGACGGTCGACGAGGCGATCGCGATCGCGGCCCGGCTCCGTGAGCTGCGGACCGAGGCCGGCCGCGACCTCGACGAGCCCTTCGACGTCGTACCGGCACTCACGGACGCGCTCGCACCCGAGGACTTCGCACGGGCCGCCGCGGGCGGCGTCACGATGTGCATGACGATGCCGTGGATGTACTACGTCGGGCAGCACGCACCGTTGGAGGACAAGATCGCCGCCGTCCGCCGCTTCGGTGACGAGGTGATCGCGCCGGTCCGCGCGCTCGCCTGACGGGGCGGTCTCCAGCGCCGTCAGTCGCCGGCCGACCCCTCGAGGTAGGCGGTCAGCATCGTCACGATCGCGCGGTGCGCGCGATCGAGGTCGACGTGGGTGCCGAGCAGCTTCTCGTTGCGCAGGCTGCGCAGCATCGCCGGCAGCACCTCGGACATGGCGGTACGCCGCTCCTCGTCGAGGCCCTCGACCCCGTCGAAGAAGTGCACGAACGCCTCCGAGGCCAGCTCGTCCAGGCGCCGGATCGACGCAGCCGTGCGCGGATGGGTCTCCGCGAGCACGTCGAGTGGGCGCGGCAGTGCCCACCGCATGGTCTCGACGCTCACGGCGTGCGGCGAGTCGAGCACTGCGAGGTAGAGCTCGGTGACCTCGGCCACCCGGCCGGCGATCGTGGTGCTCGTCGGCGCGGCCCAGAGCTCCGGTCCGACCTCCGCGACCTGGTCGGCGACCGCGGACCAGAAGCCGTCGGAGTCACCGAACAGGTTCTGGACCGAGCCCCAGCTGAGGCCGGCCTCCTTGGCGACGAGGTTGATCGAGACGGACTCGGGCTTCCCCTCGCCCAGCAGGCGCAGTGCCGTGGACAGGAGTTGTTCCCGGGCCGCCACTCCTCGGCGGTTCGGCTTGCGTGTCGATGCTGTTGGCGTCGTTGTCATCTAGCCCCCCTAGCTGCGATGCCTCCCACCATCTAAGCACCCCTCTCGGGCCTGTAGAGTTGACTGCTTGCTGCGCGGGACCGTTGTGGGACCGATCAGGACGAAGGTCCCGGGCAGCACATCGGGCAGCACAGGGACAACGGAGCGGACGGCAGGGGTCACGTCGGTGGCAGACGAGCTGGTGGAGCGCGAGGTCGCGACCGAGCAGGCCTTCGTCGACCGGGTCTACCGGCAGTTGGGGGAGGCCGGGAAGGCCGCTCAGCAACTGGCGAAGGAAGGGCACTCCCGGGCGCACATGGGCCACGAGGGCGGGCTCGTCGAGCGGGACGCCATGGTGTTCCAGGCAGCGAAGCGGATCGCGCAGCTCGACGCGGCGCAGGAGGGCCTGGTCTTCGGTCGGCTCGACCTCGACGCCGCCCTCGACGCCGCGCCGCGGTACGTCGGCCGGATCGGCCTGCGCGACGACAACCGCGACTCCCTGCTGATCGACTGGCGCGCCCCCGCCGCGGCCGTCTTCTACCAGGCGACCGCTGCCGAGCCGCAGTCCGTGATCCGGCGCCGCGTGCTGCGCAGCTCCGGCGCGAAGGTGACCGGCGTCGAGGACGAGCTCCTCGACGCGGAGGCGCTGACGGTCGCCGAGGCGCAGGGCCGCGAGCTGCCGATCGTCGGCGAGGGTGCGCTGATGGCGCAGCTCTCCCGCGCCCGCGACCGGTCGATGCACTCGATCGTCGCCACCATCCAGGCCGAGCAGGACAAGGCGATCCGGGCGCCCTCGCGCGGCGTGGTCACGATCTCCGGCGGCCCCGGCACGGGCAAGACGGTCGTGGCGCTGCACCGGGCGGCGTACCTCCTCTACAACGACCGCCAGCGCTACGAGCGCGGCGGTGTGCTGGTCGTCGGGCCCTCCGGCGTCTTCATGCGCTACATCGAGCGGGTCCTCCCGAGCCTCGGCGAGACCGCGGTCGCGTTGCGCAGCCTCGGTGAGGTGGTCGACGACGTGCGCGCCACCCGCCACGACGAGCCCGCCGTGGCCGACGTCAAGGGCTCGGAGCGGATGGCCGAGGTGATGCGCCGGACCGCGCGCCAGCAGGTGCCGGGCAGCCCGCACGAGTACCGCGTCTTCTGGCGCGACGACCGCCTCGTCCTCGACCGCGGCCGTCTCGGGCAGGTCCGGCGCCAACTGATGTCCCAGGGGCTGCGCAACAAGCAGCTGCCGCGGGTCTCCAACGCGCTGCTCGACGCGATGTGGCGCCAGGTCCGCGGGGAGCGCGGCCGTGAGCAGGGCCGCGAGAAGTTCAACGAGGAGATGCTCTCGCGCCAGGACTTCCTCGACTTCGCCCACGGCTGGTGGCCGCCGCTCGACGCGCCGACCGTCCTGTGCTGGCTGCGTGACCCCGAGTTCCTCGGCCGGGTCGCCGAGGGCGTGCTGTCGGCCGAGGAGCAGCGCCTGCTCGCCAAGTCGTGGAGCCACCTCGACCCCCAGCGCCCGATCGGCGCCCAGATCTCGATCGAGGACGTCCCGCTGCTCGACGAGCTGCGCTACGCGCTCGGCGACGTCCCGCAGAAGGCCGACGACGAGCGCGACGACCCGCTCGCGGTCATCGAGGGCGCCGTCAACGTCCAGGAGCTGATCACCGCCTCCGACCGCGAGTTCGCCACCGGCCCGGCCTGGCGTGCCCCGGTCAGCAGCATCGAGGACGACGGCTACGCGCACGTGCTCATCGACGAGGCGCAGGACCTCACGCCCATGCAGTGGCGGATGGTCGGGCGCCGCGGCCGTACGGCGTCGTGGACCATCGTCGGCGATCCCGCCCAGTCCTCGTGGCCGGCCCCGGCCGAGGCGGCGGCCGCCCGCGGTGCGGCGCTGGAGCGCAAGCAGGTCCACGAGTTCCACCTGTCCACGAACTACCGCAACTCGGCGGAGATCTACGCCCACGCGGCCGCCTATGCCGAGCGGGTCGGCCTCGGCGCCGACCTCCCCGACGCCGTGCGCCGCACCGGCGAGGAGCCGACCGAGGTCGTGCTGCCCGCCGGCGGCGACCTCGAGTCGGCCACCCGCGCCGCGGTCCTCGAGATCGCCGGCCGGGTCTCGGGCACCGTCGGCATCGTCGTCCCCGTCGCCCGCCGCTCCGAGGTCAACGCCTGGCTGGCGTCCTGGCCCGAGGTCGCCGCCGACGCCCCCGGGGCGCGCGCCGCGGTCGACTCCTCGGTCACGCCCTCGGGGGAGGACCGCGTCGTCGTGCTGACCGGGCTGGACACCAAGGGACTCGAGTTCGACGGCATCGTGGTGGTCCGGCCACAGGAGATCGAGGACGAGTCCGCGACCGGACGCGCGACCCTGTACGTCGTACTCACGCGGGCGACGCAGCTGCTGACCACGATCAGCTGACCCCTTCGGGCCACGGGGGTGAGTACGCCGACGGTACCGCCCTCGCGGTGCCGCCGCGGATCATCGAGGGGTGAGACGTCGTGGACCCGCACTCGCAGCTCGGCGCCAGGTGGTCCTGGCCGCGCTCGGCGTTGCCGGGCTGGTGGCGCTCACGAAGCCGGTCGACTGGGAGTCCTCCCTCGGCGTGAGGGGGAGCGAGTGGCTCTTCGTGTGGGTGTGCCTGATCAGTGCGTCCTTGCTGACCGGGTCGGTGGCCGGTGTCCTCGACGGGTCGCTCGCGCATGAGGGCTCGATCGTGGCCGCCATCCTCGCCTTCGTGCTCGACGCGCTGGTCCTCTTCGCGCACTGGTGGGTCGCGGCCCTCGCCCTCGGGTTCCTCCAGCTCGCCGATGAGCGTGCCGCGCCGGGAGCCGTGGTGGTGCCGGTGCTCGGGTGGCTGCTCGGCCCCCTCGTCGCCCACGTCGTATCGGCTGCGGTCCGACGCCGACTGGGGGAGCGGCGGGAGAGCCCTCCGGTTGCGACACCCGGCACACTGGGGAGATGACGACCGGCCTGCCGCTGCCCGCGGTCGGTGACCTGCGCGGCCGGCTCGGTGGGGCGATCTTCCACCGGGTCGCGGGACCCGACGGCGCGCGGCACCGCGACCGGATCCACCACACGCCGGGGCCGCGGTGGTTCGAGCCGGACAGCCCGATCGTGCGGGTGCACGGCGACGCGTCGATGTTCGTCGGCGGCATCCGGGCGCTGCTGCTGCAGAGCCTCCACCCCGCCGCGATGCGCGCGGTCTCCGAGCACTCCGGCTACCGCGGCGACATGTGGGGCCGGCTCGCGCGGACCAGCCGCTTCCTCGCCGTCACGACCTTCGGCACCGCCGCCGACGCGCAGCAGGCGGTGGACGCGGTGCGGGCGATCCACGACCGGGTCACCGGCACGATGGCCGACGGGTCGTCGTACGCCGCCTCCGATCCGCACCTCCTGCTGTGGGTGCACGTCGCCGAGGTCGACAGCTTCCTCCGGGCGCACCAGGCCTACGGCGCGGATCCGCTCGACGCGGACGGGAGGGACCGCTACGTCGCACAGACGGCGGAGGTGGCGCGTCGGCTGGGCGTCCTCGATCCGCCGACGACCGAGGCGGAGCTCGCCGAGGTGCTCGCCGGCTTCCGCCCCGAGCTGCGGGGGACGCCCGAGGCGCGCGAGGCCGTCGGCTACGTGCTGCTGAAGCCGCCCCTCCCGCTGCTCGCCCGCCCTGCCTACGGGGTGCTGGCCGCGGCCGCGATCGGGCTGATGCCGGCCTGGACCCGGGTGCCCCTGCGACTCCCGTGGCTGCCGGTCGCCGAGCGCACCGTCGTCCGGGCGCTCGGGAGCGCCGCGGTCGGGACCATCCGATGGGCGATGTCGGCTCCGGTCCCGCCGCCCGCGGCGTAGCCTTTCCGCATGGACCCGGAGGACGACGAGTCGACCGCCTGGGAGCGGGGCGAGCACCTGCCGCCCGACGCCCGGCGGATGGGGCTGAGCCCCCTCGTGCCCGACGGTGCGATCCTGGAGTTCGCGGGCTCGCTCGACAGCTCCAAGACCAGCCACCGGCTGGTGGCGTGGGTGCTGCTGGTGGCGTTCACGCTGCCGGTCCTGTTCACGGTGCTGCGCCTGCTCGGCTGAGCCTCGGCCCGGAGTCGTGTGCCTGACACCGCGGACATCCGCTGTCCTGGGCACACGACCGTGACCTCCGGCGGCGCGATCCTCAGCCCACCAGCTCGGCGACCAGCGCCTCCACCCGTCCGCGGATCTCGTCCCGGATCGGCCGGACGGCCTCGATGCCCTGGCCGGCCGGGTCCTCGAGCACCCAGTCCTCGTAGCGCTTGCCGGGGAAGTACGGGCACTCGTCGCCGCAGCCCATCGTGATCACCACGTCGGCGGTCTGCACGGCCGACTCGGTCAGCACCTTGGGCTGCTCGGTGGCGATGTCGATGCCCTCCTCGGCCATGGCCGCGACCGCGACCTGGTTGACCTGGTCGGCCGGTTGCGAGCCGGCGGACAGGACCTCGATCCGGTCCCCGGCCAGGTGCTGGAGGTAGCCGGCGGCCATCTGGGAGCGGCCGGCGTTGTGGACGCAGACGAAGAGCACGGTGGGACGGGTCATCGGGACTCCTGGTGGCGTGGGTTCGGTGGTCAGCGGCCGTGCGGGACGACGACGTCGTCGGCGTCCTCGCCGGCACGGGGGTAGAGGGCCAGGGTCAGCGCGACGCCGATGGCGAGGCCGATGACCTGCATGCCGATGAATCCCGGGGCGGACTCCGGGGCGATGCCGGCGAAGGTGTCGGTGAACACCCGGCCGATCGTGACGGCCGGATTGGCGAAGGACGTCGAGCTGGTGAACCAGTACGCCGCCCCGATCCAGGCGCCCACCGTCGGTGCGGCCAGCGCCCCGCGGCCGCTGCGCACCAGCGCGAAGATCAGCGCGACGAGCCCGGCGGTGGCGACGACCTCGGCGACGAGGTGCCCGCTGCCGAGGCGGTCCTTGGCCGACAGGCCCTGGTCGACCTCGAACATCACGTTGGCGAGCACGGCACCGGCAATGCCCCCTGCGACCTGGGCGACGGCGTACGCACCGACCTCCGGGAGGGAGAGTCCCGCGCCGGCACGGCGCCCGAGGAACCAGTCGGCGAGGGAGACGACCGGGTTGAAGTGCGCCCCGGAGACCGGGCCGAACCACAGGATGAGGACGGTCAGGCCGAACACCGTCGCGGTCGAGTTCTCCAGCAGCTGCAGGCCGACGTCGCCGGGCGAGAGGGTCTCGGCGGCGATGCCGGAGCCGACGACGACCGCGACCAGGAGGGCGGTGCCGACGAGCTCGGCCAGCAGTCGGCGGGCCAGTGGGGCGGGGACGGGCGTGGTCACGACGAGCATCTTGACGCGTGCAGATTGCTCAGTCAAACTTGAGGCAATGAACATTGAGCAAAGTTTGCCGCTGCAGCACCGCGTCGCCGTGTACGCCGCCCTCGCGGACGCGACCCGGCTGCAGGTCGTCGACCTGCTCACCGTCGGCGACGCAGCGTCCTCGGAGCTGTCCGCCCGCCTCGGCACTCCGTCGAACCTGATGGCCCACCACCTGAAGATCCTCGAGGGCGCGGGCGTGATCGAGCGGCGCCGCTCGGAGGGTGACGGCCGGCGCAGCTACTGGCGACTGGCGACCGTCCCGGACGGCCTCGGCGGCGGCCCGGCGCTGGGCAGCCCCGGGCGGGTGGTCTTCGTCTGCACCGCCAACACGGCGCGTTCCCACCTCGCCGCCGCGCTGTGGCGCGGTGCCAGCGACATCCCGGCGACGTCGGCGGGGACCCACCCCGGCGAGCGGATCGCGCGCGGTGCGGTCGCGACCGCCCGCCGGCACGGGCTGGACCTGCCCGAGGTCGCCCCGCAGCGCCTCGACGAGATCGACCGGACCCCCCGTGGCGGCGACCTGGTGATCACCGTGTGCGACCGGGCGCACGAGGACCTCGGCGGGGCCGGCGGGCTGCACTGGTCCGTGCCCGACCCCGTCGCCGCCGGCACACGCTCCGCCTTCGACCGGGCCCACGACGAGCTCGCCACCCGGGTCCGGGTGCTGGCGCCGCTGGTCCGCCGGGCGTCCTGACGGGCACTCCCGACCCGGGCGACGGGCGTCAGGCGCTGGGCGCCGGCTCCGGGGTGCGTGGCGACGTACCGGCCACGGGCACGCCCACCATCGACCCGTGGACGTCACACACCGCGGCCAGCGTGTTGTACACGGTGCCGAAGCGACGCAGGTTCTGGTGTACCAGCTCCACTCGGCGGGTGGACTCGGACGTCGACACCTCGAGCCGGTAGGACACCTCCACGAACCGCGGCGGCGCGTCCTGACGTCGCGCGGTGACCTCGACCTCGGCGGCGTCGTAGGTGAAGCCGAGCAGGTCGTGGCAGCGCGCGAGGTTCTTCAGGAGGCACGCGGCGAAGGCCGAGGCGAGCAGCTCGGCGGGTCCGGGCTCGCCCGACGGGGCGGCGCCCCAGGTCGCGTCGATGGCGAGGGTCGAGGTCCCTGCGGTGACGGTGGCATCGGCGCCGGGACGGGCCCGGGCGACGACGCGGTAGCTGGTGGGTGAGGGCACGGAGCCAGCCTGCCGTCGTACCAGGCGCCCGCGCAGGGTCCTTGGGCCCGGATCAGCCGGGGTCTTCGGCGCGGCCCGGAGTCGGGGAAGCCCGCTCGGGAGCGAGCGACGGGGCGGGCACCAGCACCGCCAGCACCGCTCCGGCGCCGCCGATGAGGGCCAGCACCACGAACAGCCCGCTGTGGCTGCCGGTGGCGGCGGCGACCGCCGCGCCGAACGCGGGCGCCAGTGCGGCGGCGATCCCCACCGGCGCGTTGTAGACGCCGTTGAGGGCGGCGTACCGCTCCGCTCCCCAGTGCTCGCTGACCACGGTGGCAGCGACGAGGGTGAAGAGGCCGCGCGCGGCGCCCGCCACGATCGCGACCGCTGTCAGGAGCGCGGCCGGTCCCGGGACGACGGCGAGCAGGAGCAGGGTGGCGGCGAGGACCGCGATGACGCCGGCCGCGCGAAGGTGGGGCGCGAACCGCCGGTCGAGGGCCGGGTAGAGCAGGCGTCCGGCCACCTGGCCCGCACCGCTCAGGCCCAGCGCCCACGCCGCGAGCTGCACGCCCACGTCGCGCTCGAGCAGGAGCGGGACGAGGTGGACGAGGGACGCGTACATCGCCAGGGAGGTCACCGTGCCCGAGGCGGCGACGAGCACGAAGGTGCGGCTGGTCAGCACGGCGCGGTCCCGCGCGCCGTGATGCGTGGCGGTCGTTCCGCCGTGCCACGGCGGGGTCAGCGCGACGGCGTGGAGCGGCGCCGTCAGGACCAGCAGGGCCGCGGCCAGGGTCAGGTAGGCGCCGCGCCAGCCCAGCTCGCTCCCGAGCCACGCCGTCAGGGGCGCGAAGACGGTCGACGCGAAGCCCGCGACGAGCGTGAGGCTGGTGATGGCGCGGACCCGCTGCGAGCCGAACCACTGGGTGAGCGCGGCGAACGCCGGCGGGTAGAACAGCCCGGCGCTGGCGGCGCCGGCCAGCAGCCACGCCACCACGAAGACCGGGTACGACGGCGCGACGCCGACCAGCGCCATCGCTCCGGCCCCCAGGACGCCGGCGGCGGTCATCACGAGCCGCGGGCCACGACGCTGGAGGACCCTGCCCACGGCGATGCCCGCGATCGCGCCGAACAGGCTCCCGCCCGAGAACGCCGCCGTGACGGCCGTGCTGGACCACCCGGTGTCGTCGGCGATCGCCGGCGCGAGCACCGTGAAGGCGTAGTAGAGGACGCCGTAGGCGACGGTGACCGTGACGCACAGCGCGCCCAGCGCCCGGTCGGAGCCGGGCGCCGGCGCGACGCCGTAGGCCGACCTAGGGCGTGCCCTAGCCGCCGACAGGGACTCGCCCGATCTGGATCACCTCGGGCGCCGGTGCGCAGCAGCCGCCTCCCGCGCTCTCGGGATCGTCGAAGACGCCCGCCCCACCGCACACGCCGGTGTCCGGCAGGACCAGCTCGACCCGGGCCGCGGCCTCGTGGTCGCCCGCGAGCGCGGCGACCACGCTGCGCACCTGCTCGTAGCCGGTCAGGGCCAGGAAGGTCGGCGCCCGGCCGTAGGACTTCATGCCGACCAGGTAGAGGTCCGGCTCCGGCTGGGCGAGGTCGGCGGCGCCGGTCGCCCGGACCGAGCCGCAGGAGTGGATGTTGGGGTCGATCTCCGCCGCGATCCGGCGCGGGGCCTCGAGCGTCGGGTCGAGGTCGAGGCGCAGCTCGGACAGGAACGTCAGGTCCGGACGGAATCCGGTCAGCACCACCACGGTGTCGGCGGGCGCGAGCTCGCGCCCGTCCTCGCCGACCAGCACCACCCGCTCGCCGTCGCGACGGACCTCGGCGGTCCGGAAGCCGGTCACCAGCTCGACGGCACCGGACTCCACCGCCCGCCTCGCCCGTTGGCCGAGCGCGCCGCGCTCCGGCAGCTGGTCGGCGTCGCCGCCGCCGAAGGTGCCGTCGCCGACCACCCGGCGGATCGCCCAGGTGATCCGGGTCCCGGGGTGCGTGCGGGCGATCTCGCCGAGCTCGTGGACCGCGTTGAAGGCGGAGTCGCCGGCGCCGACGACCGCGACGTGCCGGCCGGCGTAGCGCTCGGGCGCAGCGCGGTCCGGCACCTGGTAGGCGATCCGGTCGGCGGCCGCGCGCTCGCCGAGGGCCGGCACTCCGTCCGCGCCGGCCGGGCTGGGGCCACGCCACGTGCCCGAGGCGTCGATCACCGCGCGGGCCTCGAGCCGCGACTCGCGGCCCGCGGCGTCGGTGACGTGCACCGTGAACGGCTGCTCGGCCCGCCCGGCGTCGACCAGCCGGTCGCGGCCCTTGCGGGAGACGGCGAGCACCCGGGCGTCGTACCGGACCCGGTCGCCGAGCTCGGCGGCCAGCGGCGCGAGGTAGCGCGCGATCCACTCGGCTCCGGTCGGGTAGCCCGTCTCGGGGCGGACCCAGCCGGTGGGCTCCAGCAGGCGGGCCGACGCGGCGTCGACCAGCTCCGGCCACGCCGAGAACAGGCGAACGTGCCCCCACTCGGCCACGGCCGAGGCGGGCCCGGTGCCCGCCTCCAGCACGAGCGGTTCCAGGCCGCGCTCCAGCAGGTGGGCGGCCGCGGCGAGCCCCTGCGGGCCGGCGCCGATCACGACCACGGGAAGTCCCGTCATGTCCATCTCCTCATTCCATCATTCATATTGACGTTTGTCGATGGGAGCGATCCTGACCAACGCATCGACAAATGTCAATGGATGGGCGAGAATGGATCCATGCCCACGCCGTTGCCGCTCCTCCAGCCCGACGAGCTCGCCGCTTGTTGCTCGCCGGTCACGGCCGGGCTGGTGTCGGACGACGCGGCCGAGGCCCTCGCCCGGATGTTCAAGGCCCTCGGCGACCCGACCCGGGTCAAGCTGCTGTCCCTGATCGCGGCGGCCCCGGAGGGAGAGGCGTGCATCTGCGACATGACCGGGCCCGTCGGCCTCAGCCAGCCCACCGTCTCCCACCACATGAGGCTGCTGGTCGAGGCCGGCCTGGCGACGCGGGAGCAGCGCGGCAAGTGGGCCTACTACCGCGTCGCCCCGGACGTGCTCCGGTCCCTGGCGACGGCCTTGTCGCCGATCGCCGGCTGACGGGTCGTCGTCGCTTCCGCTGCTCCGTGACCTGCACGTCGACGTGTCGCGTTGTGCAGGCCGCCAACCGCCATAAGCCAACTTGTGCGGCGCGCCCGAGACCCGGGAACGCCCCCGGAAGCACCCTTGAGGGGTTCGCGCGACGCAGTGGTCGCACCACCCGAGGAGGCATCCGATGGCGAAGTACGCAACACAAGGAGCTGACGGCACGACCGTCGCGTGGCGCGACAAGAAGCGCTATCTGTGGGTCCTCGGCCTGGTCGTCCCGCTCACCCCGATCGTCGGGATCGCGCTGTTCGAGGCGACCGACACGGCCCTGTTCTTCTGGTTGACGCCCGTCGTCTTCTTCGGGCTCATCCCGCTGATCGACCTCATCGCCGGCTACGACGACACCAACCCGCCGGACGACGTGATCGACGCGCTCGAGAACGACAAGTACTACCGGTGGGTGACCTACCTCTACCTGCCCGTGCAGTACGGCGGTTTCGTCGCCGCGATCTGGTACCTCGCCACCACCGACATGTCGGTCCTCGCCAAGGTCGGCCTCGCGATCTCGGTCGGCGTGGTCGGCGGCGTCGCGATCAACACGGCCCACGAGCTGGGCCACAAGCGCGAGTCGGTCGAGCGCTGGGCGTCCAAGATCGCCCTGGCCCAGACCTTCTACGGCCACTTCTACATCGAGCACAACCGCGGCCACCACGTCCGCGTCGCGACCCCCGAGGACCCCGCCAGCGCCCGGATGGGGGAGAGCGTCTACCGCTTCTGGCCGCGCACCGTCGCCGGCTCGCTGAAGAGCTCGTGGGAGCTCGAGGCCAAGCGCTACCAGCGCAAGGGCACCCACCCGTTCCACCTCGGCAACGACGTCCTCAACGCCTGGCTGATGACGGTCGCGCTGTGGGGCGCCCTGATGCTCTGGCTCGGACTCGCGTACGACGTCAACCCGCTCTCGCTGCTGCCCTACCTCGTCCTCCAGGCGATCGTCGGGTTCTCCCTGCTCGAGGTCGTGAACTACATGGAGCACTACGGCATGGTCCGGCAGAAGGTCGGCACGCCCGGCAGGATGCGCTACGAGCGGGTCACCCCGGCGCACTCGTGGAACTCCAACAACATCGCCACCAACGTGCTGCTCTACCACCTTCAGCGGCACAGCGACCACCACGCCAACCCGACCCGGCGCTACCAGACGCTGCGCGACTTCAAGGACGCTCCGGTCCTGCCGACCGGCTACACGGGCATGATCGTCGTCGCGATGTTCCCGCCGGCCTTCCGTGCGCTGATGGACAAGCGCGTCCTCGCCCACTACGACGGCGACCTGCGCCTGGCCAACCTCCAGCCGTCCAAGCGCGAGAAGCTGCTGCGCACGTACCCCGTCCCCGCCGCGAAGCTGGCCGCCGAGGCCCAGCTCCGGGCCGACACCAGCGCCCACGACTTCGAGGGTGAGGTCCTCGCCGCCCAGTGCCCGGGCTGTGCGTACACCTACGAGGTAGCCGAGGGCAACGAGCTCGAGGGCTTCGCCGCCGGCACGGCGTGGAAGGACATCCCGGACGACTGGTGCTGCCCCGACTGCGGCGTACGGGAGAAGGTCGACTTCACGGCCGTCGAGCCTCGCCACAAGGTCGGAGCGTGAGCGCGTTGCACATCGTCGCCGACAAGGCGAGGTGCGAGGGCCTGGGGATGTGCGAGTCCATGGCCAACGACTACTTCGAGGTGGACGAGGACGACGAGCTGGTGCGGGTGCTCGACGAGAACCCGCCGGAGGCGGACCGGGCCCACGTGTACGCCGCCGTCCAGGCCTGCCCGGTGCTGGCGCTGACCCTCGAGGGCTGAGGCCGACCTCCGCCCGCCTCACCACCCGATCCACTGGGGACGTGCTCACCTGCCGGGCACGTCCCCAGTGCTGTGCCCGGAGCCAGTCGCCGCTCGTCGAGGAGGTCGCGCAGCGACGTCACGGAACCCCTGGTGCCGCTCGTCGAGGAGGTCGCGCGGCGACCGTCACGCGACCCCTGGTGCCGCTCGTCGAGGAGGTCGCGCAGCGACCGTCACGAGACGCCCCGCCTCGGTGCAGCTGCTGTCGCATGGAACAGCTCGTGGTGGCGCAGCGCCATCGCGAGCTCGGCGCTGATCTTCGCGATCGGGCGGCCGAGCAGCTCCTCCGCCTGACCCAGCCGGTAGCGGATCGTGTTGCGGTGGACGACCAGCGCGCGGGCGGCCTCCTCGGCAGCGGAGGCAGCGCCGAGG
>DATLIG010000198.1:0-16818 GCA_035539555.1 Nocardioides sp.
GGAGACGGAGGCGACGGCCGACGACGACGTCGCGGAGGACGCACCCGCCGAGGACGAGGCGGCGGACCAGTCCGCCATCGAGGAGCCGGAGGCTGAGCCGGAGCCGGAGCCTGAGCTGGACCCGGACCCGGAGCCGGACCCGGACCCGGAGCCCGAGCCGGAGCCGGAGCCCGAGCCGGAGCCCGAGGCCATCGAGCCCGAGGCCGTCGACGCGACGACCGTGATCGAGCTCGAGCCGGAGCCCGAGGTCGAGGTCGAGCCGGTCGAGCCGGTCGAGCCGGTCGTGCCGGTCGAGCCGGTCGAGCCGGTCGTCGAGCAGCCCGCGCCCCTGCGCAAGCGCCCCTCCCACCACGACGCCGGCCGCGAGGCCGTGGCCGCCTTCGCGTCCGAGGCACCGGCGACGGACCGCAAGCGGATCCCGTTCCACTCCAAGCGCGGCAGCGGCAGCCTCGCTGTGGTCGCGCTGCTGATCGCCGTGGCGTGCGCCGCCGTGGTCGGCCAGATGGCGTGGAAGCAGACCATCCTGGACGACATCCCGCTGAGCGCGACGCTGACCGTCGTCGCCACCGTCCTCCTGCTCTTCGCCCTGCGGGCGATCAACAGCACCCGAGTGGTCGCCATCGACGAGCACGGCGTGCTCAAGGTGGCGGTCGGCGACTTCAGCAGCCAGTTCGACTTGACCAGCCCGAACACCAAGATCGAGCAGACCGGGACCCCGGGCTCGCGCAACTGGCGCGTCAACATCCTGCGCCGCAGCATGTCCCCCGTCGCGATCGACAACAAGATGGTCGACGCCCACACCTTCCTGGAGGCTCTGCGGCAATGGCGACCGGACCTCTAGGGACTGACTCCGCCGCGGAGCCTGCCGCGGACCTCACCGCGCTCGCCGCCGAGCGCGACGACCTCGCCCGCCGCTGCGCGGACGCCGAGGCCCGGGTGGCGCACCTGACGGCCGAGCTCGCCGACGCACACGCCCGTCTCGCGTCGTACGAGAGCGTCGACTCCGACCACCTCTCGCTCTTCGACGGTACGACGGACGACCGGCTCACCGGCGACGGCAGCGACCCGCGGGTGCTCTCGCTCGTGCTCGGCGCCACCGCCGTGGTCTCCGGCATGGTCGCGCTGCTCGCGCTCGTCAACGGCAAGCTGGGGACGCCGTTCGGCTTCATCATGATCGCGCTCACGCTCGGCCTCGCCTGGGGCGCCGCCCGCACCAAGGTCGTGCCGGTGGAGGTCAGCGTCGTGCGCGGGATGGTCTACGTGCAGCAGGGCGAGTCGTCGCACCGCTTCGACCTGCGCAAGCCCGAGACCGCGGTCGACATGGTCGGTCGACCCGGTGACTCCGGCTGGGCCGTCCACTTCGGCCGGCGCGGGTTGGACCCGTTCGTCGTGGACGCCTCGATGGTCGACCCCGACCACTTCGCACGCCAGCTGCGTGAGTACCGCCCCGAGCTCTGAGCCTCCGGGCGGCCTCGACCTTCCCTAGCCGAGCCGGGCGCGCAGCGCGTCGGCGATCTCCAGCACGGCCGCGCGGCTGCTGCGGCCGACGCCGACGATGTTGAGGAAGCCGTGGATCTGGTCGACGAACCGGCGCAGCTCGACCTCGACGCCCGCGTCGGCGAGCCGGCGGGCATAGGCCTCTCCCTCGTCGCGCAGCGGGTCGAAGCCGGCCGTCACGAGGTACGCCGGGGCGAGACCCGACGGGAGCTCGGCATCGAGCAGGTTGACCCGCTCGTCGGAGCGCTCCTGGGGCGTCGGCAGGTAGATGTCGTTGAACATGTCCATCGACTCGGCGGTGAGGTAGAGACCCTCGCCGAACAGCCGCAGGCTCTCGGTGGCGCGGTCGGCGTCGGTGCACGGGTAGACCAGCAGCTGGAGTGCCAGCGGCACGCCTGCACGCGCCGCCGCGATCGCCGTGAAGGCCGCGATGTTGCCACCGGCGGAGTCGCCGGCGACGCCGATCCGGGCCGGGTCCGCGCCGAGCTCGGCCGCGTGCTCCACGATCCACTGCACGGCGGCGAAGGCGTCGTCGAAGCCGCCGGGAAAGGCACGCTCCGGGCCGACGCCGTACTCCACCGCGAGGACCGGTACGCCGCTGGCCTCGGCCAGCACCCGGCAGGGGCCGTCGTGCGACTCGAGGTCGCCGTAGAGGAAGCCTCCTCCGTGGAAGAAGACCAGGAGACCCTGGGCCGCGGACGCGGGCCGGGTGCCGTGCGGCAGGTAGTGGCGCGCCGGCAGGCCGGCCACGCTCAGCTCGCGGATCGCGCCGATCGGCTGGTCGCCGGCGACCAGGGCGGCGTTGGCCCGCATCGCGGCGCGGCCCTCGGCGATGTCCGCTGCCCCGAGCTCGCCGCGGCGGGCGACCTTCTGCAGTCGCAGCATCAGCTGGAGATCGGTGGCGAGGGTCTGGCCGTCCAGCACGAGGGGGCGGCCCGCGGCGACCCGCTGCACCCGCTCCGGGAGTCCCATCACGGTCTTGAGGGCGGCGGACTCGACGGCGGCACGGAGGTTCACGGCGCCAACGTACTCGAAGGTAACTTGACCGCACGGCGGGACACCTCCCGTTCACCCTCGGCTGCCACACTCGTGGCATGACCACGGAGCCCCACGCCGTCGACGACGACAGCGATGTCACGGACGTCACCGAGACGCTGAGCGTCGTTCCGGACGGGGCCGCCGAACCGTCGTACACGCCGGACGAGGCGCTCGTGGCGCACATCGAGTCGGTCGAGAACCGGTTCGTGGACCGCGAGCTCTCGTGGCTGCGCTTCAACGAGCGGGTGCTCGAGCTGGCCGAGGACGAGAGCCTGCCGCTGCTCGAGCGGGCCCGCTTCCTGGCGATCTTCACCAGCAATCTCGACGAGTTCTTCATGGTCCGCGTGGCCGGCCTCAAGCGCCGGATCGCGACCGGGCTGGCGGTCCGCGCCGCCAGCGGGATGATGCCGCTGGAGGTGCTCGAGGCGATCTGGACCCGTGCCGACGAGCTCAGCCAGCGCCAGGCGCGCGTGCTGCACGACAAGATCGTGCCCGAGCTGCGCGACCAGGGCATCGAGATCGTCCGGTGGGCCGACCTGGAGCGCGACGAGCAGAAGACGTGCAAGAAGCTCTTCAAGGAGCGCGTCTACCCCGTGCTCACCCCGCTGGCGGTCGACCCGGCCCACCCGTTCCCCTACATCTCGGGCCTCTCGCTCAACCTCGCGGTGGTGGTGCGCAACCCGAAGACGGGCAAGGAGCACTTCGCCCGCGTGAAGGTGCCGTCGAACTTCGACCGCTTCGTGTCGCTCGGAAACGCCCGCTTCGTCCCGCTCGAGGACGTGATCGGCGCCCACCTCGGACGGCTCTTCCCCGGCATGGAGGTACTGGAGGTCCACACCTTCCGGGTCACCCGGAACGAGGACCTGGAGGTCGAGGAGGACGACGCCGAGAACCTCCTCGCCGCGCTGGAGAAGGAGCTGCTGCGCCGCAAGTTCGGCCCGCCCGTGCGCCTCGAGGTCGAGGAGTCCATCGCCCCGTCGGTGCTGGACCTGCTCGTCTCCGAGCTCGACATCAGCCCGGACGAGGTGTTCCGGCTGCCCGGTCCTCTCGACCTGCGCGGGCTCCACTCGATCGCCGACCTGCCGCGCGACGACCTCAAGTACCCCTCCTTCGTGCCGGCGACCCACATCCGCCTGGCCGAGGTGGAGTCGGCGGCGCCGGTCGACGTGTTCAAGGCCCTGCGCCGGCGCGACGTACTCCTGCACCACCCCTACGACTCGTTCGCCACCTCGGTGCAGCGGTTCATCGAGCAGGCGGCGGCCGACCCGCACGTCCTCGCGATCAAGCAGACGCTCTACCGCACCTCCGGTGACTCCCCGATCATCGACGCCCTCATCGACGCCGCCGAGGCCGGCAAGCAGGTCCTGGTCCTGGTCGAGATCAAGGCGCGCTTCGACGAGCAGGCCAACATCCGCTGGGCGCGCAAGCTGGAGAAGGCCGGCTGCCACGTCGTCTACGGCCTGGTGGGGCTCAAGACCCACTGCAAGCTGGCGATGGTCGTCCGCGACGAGCCCGAGGGCATCCGCCGCTACACCCACATCGGCACGGGCAACTACAACCCGAAGACCTCCCGGATGTACGAGGACCTCGGCCTGCTCACCACCAACGAGACGATCGGGGAGGACGTCGCCCACCTCTTCAACAACCTGTCCGGCTGGTCCCGCAAGGCGACCTACGAGCAGCTGCTCGTCGCGCCCGACTCGGTCCGCACCGGCCTGATCGACCTCATCCACCGCGAGATCGAGCACCACCGGGCCGGTCTCCCGGCCGGCATCCGGTTCAAGGCCAACTCGGTCGTCGACGAGGAGATCATCGACGCGCTCTACCTCGCCTCGGGCGAGGGCGTCCCGGTCGAGATCCTGGTCCGCGGCATCTGCGCGCTGCGCCCCGGCGTCCCCGGGCTGAGCGACCACATCAAGGTCCGCTCGATCCTCGGGCGCTACCTCGAGCACAGTCGGGTCTTCTCGTTCGAGGGCGGCGGCGAGCCGATCGCGATGATCGGGTCGGCCGACATGATGCACCGCAACCTGGACCGCCGGGTCGAGGTGCTGGTGCGCCTGCCCGAGCAGAGTCGCGACGCCGTACGACGCCTGCTGGACCTCGCCTTCGCGCCGACCACCCAGGCGTGGGAGCTCGGCGCGGACGCCCACTGGAGGCGCAACGCCGGCACGGTGCACCTCCAGGAGTCGCTGATCGAGCGGCAGCGCAGCCGCCGCAGCACCAGCTGACCGGTTCGGAATTCACGGCGACACGCCGTCTGACCTGCGACGACGCCGCAGCGGTCGCCCGTGGTGGGCGGGGACACACGGGCCCAGCGGAGGCGCGGGTTGCGTTCACGGGACCGTGACCCCCTAGCATGATGGCGTTCTTCTCCGCCTCAACGGGAGTCCATGTGGGTCTGCGTCTGCGTCCGGTCGACACTTCTTTCTACGACCTCTTCACCCAGTCCGCGCAGCACCTGGTCGGTGGCGCCGAGCTGCTCGCCGAGATGCTGTCGGACAACTCCGACAAGTCGTCGGTCGCCGAGCGGATGCGTGCCGCCGAGCACGCCGCCGACGAGACGACCCACGAGATCGTGAAGAAGGTCAACAGCACCTTCGTCACGCCCTTCGACCGCGAGGACATCTACGCGCTGGGCTCCGGCCTCGACGACGTGATGGACATGATGGACGAGGCCGTCGACCTGATCCTCCTCTACGAGGTGAAGACCCTGCCGCCCGAGCTCTCCGAGCAGGTGGAGGTCCTCCAGCGCTGCGCCGAGCTGACCGCGGCCGCGATGCCGCGCCTGCAGTCCATGCAGTCGCTCGACGACTACTGGATCGAGATCAACCGCCTCGAGAACACCGGCGACCGCAACCACCGCCGTACTCTCGCGAAGCTCTTCTCGGGCGAGTACAAGACCATCGAGGTGCTCAAGCTCAAGGACATCGTCGAGTCGCTCGAGGGCGCCATCGACGCCTTCGAGAAGGTCGCCAACACGGTCGAGCAGATCGCCGTCAAGGAAGGCTGACCCGTCCAGCCATGAGCCTCACCCTGGCGATCGTGATCGCCGTGGTCGTCATCGCGCTCGCGTTCGACTACACCAACGGCTTCCACGACGCGGCGAACGCGATCGCCACGTCGGTCTCGACCCGCGCCCTGACCCCGCGGATCGCGCTGACCCTGGCGGCACTGATGAACTTCATCGGCGCGCTGCTCGGCCAGGAGGTCGCGAAGACGGTCGCCGACGTCATCACGATCGAGGACGACACCGGTCACCTGCTGGTCGGCGTGCACCACGGGCTGGTCATCGTGATGGCCGGCCTGCTCGGCGCGATCATCTGGAACCTCATCACCTGGTACTTCGGCCTCCCCTCGTCGTCCTCGCACGCCCTCATCGGCGGTCTGGTCGGTGCGGCGCTGGCCGGCGGCGTGAGCGTCAAGTGGGACACCATCGTCCAGAAGGTGCTCATCCCGATGGTCATCTCGCCGCTGTTCGGCTTCTGCGCGGCCTTCCTGGTGATGACCGCGATCTTGTGGATCTTCCGCCGCGGCAACCCCCACAAGATCAACCGCGGCTTCCGCGGGATGCAGACGGTGTCCGCGGCCGCGCTCGCCCTCGGCCACGGCCTGCAGGACGCCCAGAAGACGATGGGTGTCATCCTGCTGACCCTGGTCATCGCGTACCCCGGCTCCTACGACATCGACACGCTGCCCATCTGGGTCGTGCTCGCTGCGGCCGGTGCCATCTCCGCCGGCACCTACGCCGGTGGCTGGCGGATCATGCGCACGCTGGGTCGCAAGATCATCCACCTCGACCCGCCGCGGGGCTTCGCGGCCGAGTCGGTCGGTGCCGGAGTGCTCTACACGACCGCGTTCGTGTTCCACGCCCCGATCTCGACGACCCACACCATCACCTCCGCGGTGATGGGTGCCGGTGCGACCAAGCGCTTCTCCGCGGTCCGGTGGGGCATGGCGCGCACCATCCTCGCCGCCTGGGTCTCGACCTTCCCGGCCGCCGCGCTCGCCGCGTGGGGCTGTTACGAGCTGCTCCGCCTGATCCTTCTGTGAGCGTGGCCCTCGAGGAGCCAGTCACTCGTCGAGGGTGAGGCTGTAGCCCCGGCCGCGGATCCGTCGTACGACGGCGATCGGGCCGAGCCGCGCCCGGAGCCGGGTCACGTGCATGGCGATCGTGTTGCCTCCCGGGCGCCGGCCGTTGGTGCCCCACAGGGCGTCCCCCAGCTCGTCGTCGGTGACGATGCCCGGTGAGTGCAGCATCAGCTCGCGCAGCAGCTCGAACTCCTTGAGCGGCAGGTCGGCGATCCGCTGGCCGTTCACCCGCACCGTGAACGCGCTGGCGTCGAGCTCGATCGGTCCCACCTCGACCTTCGCGTGCTCCGACACCGACCGCGGTCCGTGGGACATCAGCTCCCACAGGTGCTGGGCGGCGTACGGCCGCAACGCGACCGCCGACGCGCCCGCCAGCATGAGCGAGCCCACGCCACTCCCCCGGCGGGCCGCGGCCACCGGGTCGGCGAGCTCGTTGAGGTCCTCGGTGCCCGCGATGACGTACGGCGAGCCGTGCCGTCGGATCAGGCCGACGAACTCCTCGGGCGGGATGCCCGGCGCCTCCGGCGCCACCACCACGGCGTGGGGATCGGTCCGGCCGAACTCCACCAGGCCGTCCAGCGTCGAGGCCACCCAGGTCACGTGCACGCCGTGCCCCGCCATGCCCTCCGCGAGCGCACCCTCGTCCGCGGCGGGGTCGACCACCAGGAGCTGGGCCCCGGTCGTCTCCGCCCAGCGGTGGAGGTAGGCGCGCACGGACTGACGACGGGCGTCGGTACGCCCGTCCCGCTTGGCCATCTCAGCTTCCGTTCGCGGTGCGCCGCCCCCGAGAGCGGTGCTCACCGATCAGCCGAAGCGACCAGAGATGTAGGCCTCGGTCGCCGGGTCGTCGGGGTTCGCGAACATCTTCTTGGTGGGGTTGAACTCCACCAGGTGCCCGGGCTCGCCCGTCGCCTTGAGGTTGAAGAAGCCGGTGTCGTCGGAGACGCGGGCCGCCTGCTGCATGTTGTGCGTGACGATGACGATGGTGAACTCGTCCTTGAGCTCGTGGATCAGGTCCTCGATCGCCGAGGTCGAGATCGGGTCGAGCGCCGAGCAGGGCTCGTCCATCAGCAGGACCTGCGGCTCGACCGCGATGGCGCGGGCGATGCAGAGGCGCTGCTGCTGGCCGCCGGACAGGCCCATGCCCGGCTTGTTGAGCCGGTCCTTGACCTCGTTCCAGAGGTTGGCGCCGCGCAGCGACTTCTCGACGACCGCGTCCGCCTCGGACTTCTTCAGCTTGCCCGCGTTGAGCTTGAGGCCCGCCAGCACGTTGTCGTAGATCGACATCGTGGGGAACGGGTTCGGCCGCTGGAAGACCATGCCGACCTGGCGGCGCACTGCGACCGGGTCGACCCCGGCGTCGTACAGGTCCTGGCCGTCGACGACGATCTTGCCCTCGACGCGCGCGCCCGGAATGACCTCGTGCATGCGGTTCAGCGACCGGAGGAAGGTCGACTTGCCACAACCGGAGGGACCGATGAAGGCGGTGACCGCGCCGGCACGGATCGTCATGTTGACGCCCTGCACGGCGAGGAAGTCGCCGTAGTAGATGTTGACGTCGGAGACGTCGATGCTCTTGGCCATGGTGTTTCCTCTCAACCCTTCTTCGGGGCGAAGATCTTGCCGACGATGCGTGCCAGGAGGTTCAGCACCACGACGATGATGATCAGGATGAAGGCGGCGCCCCAGGCGATCGCCTCCGCGGGGGCGTCGCCCCGCACGTTCTGTCCGTAGATGAGCACCGGAAGCGTGGTCATCGCGCCGTCGAACAGGTTCATGTTGGTCCGGTCGGTCGCGCTCGCGATCAGCAGCAGCGGCGCGGTCTCGCCGATCACGCGGGAGATGGCGAGGGTGATGCCGGTCAGGATGCCGCCCAGGGCCGTCGGGAGGACGATCCGCACGATCGTCTTCCACTTCGGCGTGCCGAGCGCGTAGGACGCCTCACGGAGGTCGTCGGGCACGAGCATCAGCATCTCCTCGGTCGCCCGGACGACGATCGGGATCATCAGCAGCGACAGCGCCACCGACCCGCCGATCCCGGACACGTACGCCGGACCGAAGAGCAGCGTGAAGAGCGCGAACGCGAACAGGCCGGCGACGATCGACGGGATGCCCGTCATCACGTCGACGAGGAAGGTGATCGCCTTGGCGAGCTTGTTCTTCTTGCCGTACTCGACCAGGTAGATCGCGGCCATCACGCCGACCGGCACCGAGATGACCGCGGCACCCAGCGTGATCAGCAGCGTGCCGATGATGGCGTGGTAGATGCCGACCGGCTGGTCGATCTGGGTCTTGAAGAAGGAGTAGCTGAGGAAGGTGCCGTCGATCCGGCCGGCTCCCTTGGAGACCACCCGCCACAGCAGCGACACCAGCGGCACGACCGCGACGAAGAAGGTGGCCCAGATCAGGCCCGTCATCATCCGGTCGGTCGCCCCACGGCGACCCTCGATGAACAGCGACCAGAGGGGCAGCGCGACGAGGTAGGCGATCACGCCGACGACCGCGCTCCCGACCACACCCATGCCGAGCACGACGAGGAGCAGGGCGAGGGCAAGCGCGATGCCGCCGACGATGGCCGGCGCGACCCGCGGCAGGCGGGGCATGACGAGCGGCGTGTGCGCCCGCTCCTGGATCTCTTCGACGGTCGCAGTCATCGGGCCATCCGCCTCTCGCTGCGGCCGATGATCCACCGGGCCGTGAAGTTGACCAGGAAGGTGAGCAGGAACAGCACCAGGCCCGTCGCCACCAGGACGCTGAGCAGGTCGGCGCTGCGCTCGGCGTACTTGAGCGCGATGTTGGCCGCGATCGACGTCGGGCTGGAGGTGGCGATGATGTTCCAGGACAGCCCGAAGCCGACCGACAGCACCATCGCGACGGCCATCGTCTCGCCGAGCGCCCGGCCGAGGCCGAGCATGACGGCGGAGACCATGCCGGAGCGCGAGTAGGGGAAGACCGTCATCCGGATCATCTCCCAGCGGGTGGCGCCCAACGCGAGGGCGGCCTCCTCGTTCAGGCGGGGCGTGCGGGAGAAGACCTCACGGGTGATCGCGGTGATGATCGGCAGGATCATGATCGCCAGCACGATGCCGACGGTGAGCCACGACTTGCCTGCTGCGTTGGGCTCGCCGAAGAGGGCGCCGAGCACCGGCCAGGAGCCGAAGGTGTCGTGCAGCCACTCGTGCATCGGCACGAGCTTCTTCGCGAGGTAGAAGGCGCCCCAGAGGCCGTACACGACGGAGGGCACCGCGGCGAGCAGGTCGATGACGAAGGCGACCGGGGTGGAGAGCCACTTCGGTGCGTAGTGGCTGATCACCAGTGCGATGCCGAAGGCGAGCGGCACGGCGATGACCAGCGCGATGATCGACACCGTGAACGTGCCCACCAGCAGCGGGAAGACGTAGCCCAGGAAGCTCTCGGCGTGGGGCCCGTAGACCTCGGCCGGCTTGCTGAAGCCGGTCGCACCCTTGGCGAGGAGGAAGATGAAGACGCCGGCGAGGGCGGCGAGGATGGTGAGGCCGGCAGCGAGCGCCGCGCCGGAGAAGATGCGGTCGCCGATGCCACCGCGGACGCTGGCCCACGCGGCGGGCTGGTCCTCGATGTCGGCGGTGCGGGCTGTCACTGGGTCACCTCGTGCTCAGGGTGCTCGGGGGGGTGCGGGTCATGCGGGAGAGCGACGGTGGAGGGGTGCGGGCGGGCCAGGCCCGCCCGCACCCCTCCGGGGTGTCACTTGGCGGAGATCTTGGCGACGATCTCCTGCGCCTTGGCGGCGGTGTCGGCCGACAGCTTCGCCGAGCCGGCGAAGTCGGCCGCCTCGGCCTGGCCCTCGTCGGAGACGATGTACTCGAAGTAGCCCTTGACGTTGGCGGCCTCGGCCGCGTCGTCGTACGTCTCGCAGGCGATCAGGTACGACAGCAGGATGACCGGGTAGGCACCGGCCTCGGTCGTGGTGCGGTCGACGTCGACGGCGATGTCGGTGGCGTCACGGCCCTCGACGACCGGCGAGACCTCAACGGTCTTGGCGGCACCCTCGGGCGAGGGGGCGACGTACTCGTCGCCGACCTTGACCGAGACGTGGGCGAGGTCGCCGGTCTGGCTGGCGTCGGCGTAGCCGATGGCACCCTCCGTGTCGGTGACGGTCTTGACGACACCCGAGGTGCCCTGGGCGGAGAGGCCGCCCGAAACGGGGAACGCGTCCTCGGCCTCGTGCTTCCAGTCGCTCGGCGCGACCTTGTTGAGGTAGTCGGTGAAGTTCTTGGTGGTGCCCGAGTCGTCGGCACGGTGCACCGGCGAGATCTTGGTGTCGGGCAGGTCGACGCCCTCGTTCTGCGACGCGATGGCGTCGTCGTTCCACTTGGTGATCTTGCCGTCGAAGATCTTCGCGATCGTCGAGGCGTCGAGCTTCAGCTCGGTGATGTCCGGCAGGTTGAACGCGATCGCGATCGAGGAGATGTAGGCGGGCACCTCGACGATCGTGCCGCCGCAGCGCTCCTTGGCCTTGGTCAGGTCCTCGTCCTTGATGTAGGAGTCGGAGCCGGCGAAGGACAGCGCCTTGGCGATGAACTGGTTGCGGCCGTCGGTCGAACCGAGCAGCTTGTAGTCGATGGTCAGGCCCTCGTTCTTGCCCTGGAACGCGGTCTTCCAGGCCTCCTGGGCCTTCTCCTGCGACGTCGCGCCGCCACCGCTGAGGGTGCCGGACAGGCCGCCGGACTCGCCGTCGGTGCCGGTGCCCTCCTCGTTGGAGGCGCCGCAGGCGCTCATCAGCAGGGCGAGAGCAGCGACACCGGGAACCGCGGCGCGGCGGATGGACTTGAAGTTCAAGGAACTTGCCTCTCAGAGGTGAGGGGCGACTCGTTCACATGCCCCCCGATTCGTACTGGACACCGGTGAAGTTAGGCAGCGTCGGTAACGCAACCGTCCAGCACGTCTGAACGGCCGGTGAACAGTGGCGGTCCGGGCGGCGGCGAGGCGTGTCCGCCGTTACACCGCCTCAGGGGAGGCAGCCCTGCTACGGGGCCGTCGAGCGCGGGCGGTGGCGCTCGACGGCGACCACGACGCCCTTGCGCACGTGCAGGACGAGCATCTCGGCGGGCTCCAGCGGGCGGTCCTCGAACGCGCCGTCGAGCCCCGCGGCGTCGTACACGAGGGGCAGGACGGGGCGGTGGGTGCACAGCACGCCGCCCTCCTCCGTGTCGAACAGGTCCTCGACCACCTTGTGGACCGAGCGGGCGGTGGCCCGCTCCTCGCTGAGCCGCGGGCGCAGGTCGACGGCGTAGCCGGTCGTCTCGGCGTAGGGCTGGACCGTCTGCACGCAGCGGGTGCTGGTGGAGGTGACGATCCGGGTGATGTCGTACGCCGCCAGTAGGGGCACGAGCCGGTCTGCCTCGTGCTCCCCCGCCCGCAGCAGGGGTCGGGCCGCGTCCTCGCCCCGCCAGGTGCGCCGCGAGCGCGCCTGCCCGTGCCGGAGTACGACGACCGCGCGCGTCTTGCGCCGCACCCGCAGCGCCTCGTCGAGGGTCCCCCGGTCGTGCTCGTAGGTCAGCCGCTCGCGCGCCTCGGCGAACGGCACCCAGGCCACGCCGTCGATCTCGTCGTTGGGGCGGTAGCCGGTCACGTCGTCGTCACCGACGACCCGGCCGGTCCAGTAGTGGACCGTCTTCATCCGGCGCGCGACCGGGTAGCGCTGCGAGGGCAGCGGCGGGCCGAGGCGCACGTGGAGACCGGTCTCCTCGGCCACCTCGCGCACGGCGGCCGCGACCGGGTGCTCGCCGCGGTCCAGCTTGCCCTTGGGGAACGACCAGTCGTCGTACTTGGGACGGTGGACGAGGAGGACCTCGCGGCCGGGCCGGAATGCGACCACGCCGGCGGCGAGAATGTCGGGCACGGCTATAGGTTAGTGACCCATGAACCCGACCCGGCGTGGCTGGCTCCTCATCGGTGCGGTCCTCGCCGTGGTCGTGGCCACGCTCACGGTCGTGTGGGTCGTGCGCGACGACGACGAGAGCCGCCTCGACGCGGCCCTCGAGCTCGCCCCCGACTCCAGCCAGCGGTTCTCGTGGACGGACTGGTCGGCGGTGCGCGACGAGCTCGGCGCGGACCTGTCGGTGGACTCCTCGGGCGAGGACGTCGACGCGTTCCTGCTGGACGCCTACGACCGCGACCTGAGCAGCACGACGGCCCTCGACGACTCCGCGGCGACCACCCAGGACGAGCTCGGCTTCTCGCCGGGCACGATCGACTGGGAGCTGTTCGCGCAGGGCGAGGACGGCGCGCTCGTGGTGATCGGGCTGCCGGACGGCTTCGACTACGACCGTCTGCGGGAGCACCTGCGCGACGCCGGCTTCGACGAGCCCGGCGAGGCGGACGGCGTCTGGTTCGCGGGCGCGGACGGCCTCGAGCGACTCAGCGGCCCGGTGACGCCGGAGCTCGGCGCACTGGCCATCGACGAGGACGCCGGCATCCTCTACGGGAGCGACGACCAGGCCTACCTCGAGGAGCGGGCCGCCCTCGCCCGCGGTGCGCGCGACGACGCCGTCGCCGATGCCGCTGCCGCTCTGGGTACGACGACCGGCGCGGTCGTCTACACGGGCGACCACGCCTGCGGCGAGCTCGCGATGAGCCAGGCCGACCCGGCCGAGCGGACCCGCGGCGCGGAGCTGATCGAGGAGGCCGGCGGGGTGCACCCGCTGACGGCCTTCGCGATGGGGACCGAGCCCGGCGGCGACGTACGGGTGGCCCTCGTGCTCGACAGCGACGACCAGGCGCGGGCCGACGCCGACAGCCGCTCGCAGCTGGCCGCCGGTCCCGCTCCCGGCCAGGGCGGCACCTTCCCCGAGCGCTTCGACCTCGGGAAGGTGACGGCGGACGGGACCGTCGTGACCATGGAGCTCGCTCCGGTCGACGACAGCCCCATCCTCTCCGACCTCACCACCGGACCGGTCCTCTTCGCCGCCTGCTGACCCGCCGAGTTGCGCGTTCCGGCCGTCGAGTTGCGCGTTCCGGCCGTCGAGTCGGGCGTTCCGGCCGTCGAGTCGGGCGTTCTGGCCGTCGAGTTGGGCGTTCGTGCGTACGAATCCCCAACTCGACGTGTGGAATCCCCAACTCGACGTGTCGAACGCCCAACTCAGCGGAAGCCGCGCAGCCGCAGGCTGTTGCTCACCACGAACACCGACGAGAACGCCATCGCGGCACCGGCCAGCATCGGGTTGAGCAGGCCGGCCGCCGCCAGGGGCAGCGCCGCGACGTTGTAGGCGAACGCCCAGAACAGGTTGCCCTTGATCGTCGCGAGCGTGCGCCGCGAGAGCCGGATCGCATCGACCGCGACCTGGAGGTCCCCGCGCACGAGGGTCAGGTCGCTGGCCTCGATCGCCACGTCGGTGCCGGTGCCCATGGCCAGGCCGAGGTCGGCCTGCGCGAGCGCGGCGGCGTCGTTGACACCGTCGCCGACCATGGCGACGACCTTGCCCTCGCCCTGCAGCCGCTTGACGACGTCGACCTTGTCGGACGGGAGTACGTCGGCGATGACATCGGCCTCGTCGATCCCGACCTCCGCGGCGACGGTCCGCGCCACCACGGCGTTGTCGCCGGTCAGCAGCACCGGCCGCAGGCCGAGCTCGCGCAGCCGGCCGATCGCGGCGGCCGAGGTCGGCTTGACCGCGTCAGCGACCACGACGACGCCGCGCGCCTGCCCGTCCCAGCCCACGGCGACGGCGGTGCCGCCGGTGGCCTGGGCCTCCTCCAGCGCCGACTGGAGCTGCGGCGAGAGGCGCTGGGACCACTCGGCGAGCAGCTGCGGCCTGCCCACGAGGACGGCATGACTGGTGGCTTCGTCGGTGCCGTCGGCCACCACGCCCTGCACCCCGAGGCCCTCGACGTTGGCGAAGTCCTCGACGTCGGGCAACGGACCGGCCTCGCGCGCCGCGTCGGCGATGGCCCGCGCGATCGGGTGCTCCGAGGAGTCCTCGAGCGCGCCGGCGTACCGCAGCACCTCGGCGGCGTCCTCCCCCTCCCCGGCAATGACCTCGCGCAGCGTCATCCGCCCGGTGGTGACGGTGCCGGTCTTGTCGAGCACGATCGTGTCGACGGCCCGGGTGGACTCCAGCACCTCCGGACCCTTGATCAGGATGCCGAGCTGGGCGCCCCGGCCCGTGCCGACCATGAGCGCGGTCGGGGTGGCCAGGCCCAGGGCGCAGGGGCAGGCGATGATCAGCACGGCGACCGCGGCGGTGAACGCCGCCGCCAGGCCGTTGCCCAGCCAGAACCCGAGGGTGCCGGCCGCCAGCAGGATCACGATCGGCACGAAGATGCCGGAGATCCGGTCGGCGAGGCGCTGCACCTCGGCCTTGCCGTTCTGGGCGTCCTCGACCAGACGGGCCATCTGCGCGAGCTGGGTGTCGGCACCGACCCGGGTGGCCCGGACGACCAGCCGGCCCCCGGCGTTGACGGTCGCCCCGGCGACGCTGTCGCCCTCGCCGACCTCGACCGGCACGGACTCGCCGGTGAGCATCGACGCGTCGACCGCCGAGCCGCCGCGCTCGACAACGCCATCGGTGGCGATCTTCTCGCCCGGCCGTACGACGAACAGGTCGCCGACGCCCAGTTGCTCCACGGGCACCTTCGTCTCGGTGACGCCGTCGGGCCCGAGGACCGCGACCTCCTTGGCGCCGAGCTCGAGCAGCGCCTTCAACGCCGCGCCGGCCCGCCGCTTCGAGCGCTGCTCGAAGTAGCGCCCGGCGAGGATGAAGGTCGTCACGCCCGCGGCGGCCTCGAGGTAGATGTTGCCGCTGCCGTCACTGCGCTCGATGGTCAGCTCGAAGGGGTGCTTCATCCCCGTCGTGCCCGCCGTGCCCCAGAAGAGCGCGTAGAGCGACCAGCCGAGCGCGGCCAGCGTGCCCAGCGAGATCAGCGTGTCCATCGTCGACGTGCCGTGGCGCAGGTTGGTCCACGCCGCCTTGTGGAAGGGGAACGCGCCCCACACCACGACCGGCGCGGCTAGGGTCAGCGACAGCCACTGCCAGTTGTCGAACTGCAGCGCCGGCGCCATCGCCATCGCGATGACGGGCACGGTCAGGACGGCTGAGACGACCAGCCGCTGGCGCAGCGTGGCGACCGGGTCGACCTCCGCGCCCGGGATGCTGCCCTCGGCGGCGGGTGGCTTCGGCAGCGAGGCGCCGTAGCCGGCCGCCGCCACGGCGGCCACCAGGTCGTCGGTGGTGACGCCGGCGTCGTAGGTGACCTTGGCCTTCTCGGTCGCGTAGTTGACCGTCGCGGTCACGCCGTCGAGCTTGTTGAGCTTGCGCTCGATCCGGTTCGCGCACGAGGCGCAGGTCATCCCGGTCAGGGCGAGCTCGACCTCCTGCTCAGTGTCCGTGCCCACCGTTGCCTCCGTGGTCCTCGGTCGTGCTGTCCCCGGTGCCCCCGACGGTGACGGTGAACGCCGCGGTGCGGACGACCCCGTCGTGCTGGAAGTCGAGATAGAGGTGGTAGGTCCCCTTGCTGGGGACGGCGGTGTGGAAGACCACGTCGGGTCCCGGCTCCGTCTTCCCGTCGCCGGGCTCGCCGTCCGGGTGGACGTGGAGGTAGGCGAGGTCGCCGGCGCGCAGTGCGACCAGGTGGCCGTAGGCACCGAGGTACGGCTGCAGGTCGGTGACCGGCTTGCCGCCCTTGCTGACGCTCAGCGTGAGCTTCGCGTCGGCACCGGCGGCCAGGTCGCCCGCGAGGGTGACCTCGAAGCCGTCCACGGTCGAGGTGCGGGTCTCCTTCGCCGGCGGCGTGGCCTCGTAGCGCCCGTCGACCGCGAGGTCCGAGCCGAGGGTGAGCGCCTCGGCGCCGGTGGCCTTGAAGTCGGCGTACAGGCGCCAGGTGCCGGGCGTCAGAGCCAGGTCGGTGGACCAGGTGCCGTCGCGGTCGAGGGTCGGGTGCACGTGCTGGAAGCCGCTGAAGTCGCGGCGTACGGCGATCAGGTGCAGCCGCTTGTCGTGCTGGACGTCGTACGACGTCACCGGGGCGCCGTCGGGTCCGGTGATGGTGAAGCTCACCGGCACCGCACCACCGGCGCCTGCCCGGCTGTCGGTGAGGGAAAGGGTGTAGCCGTCCTGCGACGTCATGAGTCCTCCCGGGATCTCGGTCGTCGCCCCGGCGGGCGGGCTCTCGTGCTCGGCGTGGTCCCCGGTGGCGGCGCCTGCGTGCGTGGCGTGC